>JARLIW010000166.1 GCA_031291515.1 Beijerinckiaceae bacterium
CGGAAAGTCGAACAGCATGCCACGGTCCCTCGGCAAATATTTCCGGAACATGAGGCCGCGTTCGCGCTCCTGCTCCGAATGCATCACCTCGACTTGCAGAATGCGCGGACCGGCCGCCGTATCGATCTGGAGCTTTTCGAGCCCGCCCTCGGCCTGCCCAGCCCTCGGCTCGAGCGCGCTCAGCGAAATCGCCGCGAGGATGAGCGCGCCAAAACGCCAATAAGACCCAGATTTCGCCATGCCGCCTGACCCTCTGCCCATTCCGCGGGGTCAAAGCATGCTAATGCGACGACGGCAAGGCTGCTTCGAGCAGCCGGACCTCGGCGGCCATCAAACCTTTGGGACCATCGCCGAAGCGCACAAGCAGACTATCGCCCGGCTTCAACTCGGCGATGCCATAGCGGCGCAACGTTTCCATATGAATGAAAATATCGTCGGTGCCGTCGCCGCGCGACACGAAGCCAAAGCCCCGGACGCGGTTGAACCATTTGACGATCACGATTTCGAAGCCGCTGCTCGGCGTAACCTGGACATGGGCGCGCGAGGGCAGCTGCGCGGGATGCACGGCCGTCGAATCATCCATCGAGACGATACGGAAAACCTGCAGACCCTTGGTCCGCACCAACGCCTCGCACACGATCCGCGCGCCTTCATTGGCGGACTGGAATCCATCGCGTCGCAGCGTCGTCACATGAAGCAGGACATCGGCGCCGCCGCTATCTTGCGTGATGAACCCATAGCCCTTCGAGACGTCGAACCATTTGATCCGTCCCGAAATCTCGACCAGCTCCATGCCTTCGGCGGACTGATCGCCGGCTTGGAGGTCATTATAGGGAGATGTCGGATCCTTGATGCCCACGGGACACGTCCTCAGATACACAATAATCTCACCGAACTGACCAGCGGCACCGCGATGGTACCGAATCAAACGCGGTTAAGGTGTCTTAGGATAGCATCGACGCGAGCTCGCAACAGGGGGGATGGTCGGGTTTTTGTGGATGACCCCTTGGTGACCTGTCGAAAGATCGGTGTTTTATCGAAAATCATGGACAGCAAGCGGGACCGTGGCCGCGAGAATCGATCCGATGTCCGCGCGCACGACGAGACCTGCCTCGGAGTCGAGGGGCGTCGGCTCGCGGTTGACGATCACCAGCTCGGCGCTGTTGCGGCGCGCAAGGACGGGGAAAGCCGCGGCCGGATAGACCACGAGCGACGACCCCATCGCAATAAACAAGTCGCAGGTCAGCGCCGCCTGCCGCGCCGCCGCGAGCACCTCGGCCGGTAGTCCTTGACCAAACGAAATCGTCGCCGATTTCACAATGCCGCCGCACGCCTCGCAGGCCGGCGCCACCCCGCTCCGCGCGAAAACCGCCCGGATCGGCGGAAGTTCATGACGTAGCCCGCAGGCCATGCACCGGGCGTAGGTTCCATTGCCGTGCAGCTCAACGAGATGATCGGGTCCAACGCCCGAATCTTGATGCAGATTGTCGATGTTTTGCGTGATGATCGTCCCCACCCGACCGGCCCGCACCAGATGGCTCAGCACGCGGTGCCCGCGCGATGGCTGGGCGCCGACATAAAGATCGTCCATCGCAAATTTTCGCCGCCAAGCTTCGGCGCGCTGATCCGGATCGGCCAGGAAACGATCGAACGGAATTGGAGCCAGGCGCGTCCACGGCGAGCCTTTGGACCGATAGTCCGGGATGCCGCTTTCGGTCGATAATCCAGCGCCGGTAAACGCCACCACGCGCGACGCGGACTCGAGAAGTCCGCGCAGGAGCCCGGCCGCTTCGTCGTAATCGGTGACGACCATCGTCCCCTCTTCGTTTCAAGACGGGATCATTTAATCAATCAAAACGAAAAGCGGAACGCGCTGTTGTGCCGCGTCATACAAATCCGCCGCTCCACGCAAAAGCCCCCGGCTTGCGCCGAGGGCTTTCCTTTTTCGAGGGGCTCGGCGATATTCCGCCGGTCCGGACCTGTCAGCGTGACCGCCAACGCTCCGCTGCCTGGAATGTTTAAGAACGCATCCCGACGGCAGCGGAGATCTTCAGTTGGCTCGCCGCATGACTTAGAGACACTGGATCACCTCCTCTCGCTTGTTGAAACCGTTTCAAGTATAACACCAGTAATTGTTTTGTCACCCATGAAAATCGACATGCGGTGACCGCAACTGCATTCGGCGATTCACGATGTCGCGACCTGAATCATTAAAAGCTTGACGTTTTAGGGAAATGTCTCCACATAGAGCCCACCGCGTCTGCGGTAACGGCTCGCTGGCCGCGTGATCGATCGATGCCTTTTCGCTGTTTTTTAAGCCAAGTGATGCTTTTAAAACCAAAGCGGGAGCTTCTTTTCGAACCGCCAGGCGCCGCCCCGACCGAAGCCGGTCACGCACGGCATCCCCTTCATTGACACGGCCAGCCTTCCGCTGGGCGGTCATCATGCCTTGAAAGATCATTCTTGAGCCAATTCACCGATCTCGGTCTTTCCGCGCCTATTCTCAAGGCGCTGGAGAGCGAAAATTATGTCACGCCGACGCCGATCCAGGCCCAGGCGATTCCCCATGTTCTCGCCGGGAAGGATTTGCTCGGCATAGCCCAGACCGGGACCGGCAAGACCGCCGCTTTCGCGCTGCCGATTCTCCATCGCCTGTCGGCGGACCGGGTCCGTCCCGAGCGCAACACCTGCCGGGCCTTGATTCTCTCGCCGACGCGCGAACTCGCGAGCCAGATCGCCGAGAGTTTTCGGGTCTATGGCAAGAACCTCGGTCTTTCGATCGCCACCGTGTTCGGCGGCGTTTCGATCCGTCCGCAGATCGACCGCCTCATGCGCGGCGTCGATATTCTGGTCGCGACTCCGGGCCGTCTGATCGATCATCTCGATCAACGCACGATCCGTCTCGACCACGTCGAGATTTTCGTTCTCGACGAAGCCGATCAGATGCTCGACATGGGCTTCATCCATGCGATCCGGCGGCTGACTCCGCTGCTGCCCAAGGCGCGGCAAAGCTTGTTCTTCTCGGCGACCATGCCGAAGGAAATCGGCACGCTGGCGGGCGACCTGTTGCGCGATCCGATCAAGGTCTCGGTGGCCCCGGTCGCCACCACGGCCGAGCGCGTCGATCAAAAGGTGATCTTCATCGAGACCGCGCGCAAGCGCCACGTGCTCGCCGATCTCATCCGCCAGGAAGAGATGAACCGCGCGCTCGTCTTCACCCGCACCAAGCATGGCGCCGACAAGGTCGTGCGCCATCTCGAAGAGGCGGGCATTCCGTCGGTCGCCATCCACGGCAACAAGAGCCAGGCGCAACGCGAGCGGGCGCTCGCCTCGTTCAAGTCGGGCAGCACCAAGATCCTCGTCGCCACCGATATCGCCGCGCGCGGCATCGATGTCGACGCGGTGACCCATGTCGTCAATTTCGATCTGCCCAACGTCCCGGAATCCTACGTTCATCGCATCGGCCGCACCGCGCGCGCCGGCGCGGCGGGCCGCGCGATCTCGCTGTGCGATGGGGACGAGCGTCCCTTCCTGCGCAGCATCGAAAAGCTGACGCGTCAGACCATTCCGTCCGAGGATCGGCGTGATCCGCGTGGCGCCGCGCATGTTCCGCCGGAACCGCGCGACGACCGCCCGGCCCGCCCGCCGCGGCAATATGACCGCGCAAGCGAACGTCGTGGAAACGGCGGTCCCGGCCGTCCGGCGTTCGATCATAAACACGGCGCGCCGAGCCAGCATCGCGGCGACGGCGCCCGGCCGACCACGTCGCGCCCGCGCAGCCCTGGTGGGCGTCCGCCCGCGCGCGGCGCCGCTGGCCCAAGGCAGCCCGCGTAAGCTGGTCGGGCGAGGCGCCCCCCGCAAGGTCGGAGCCTCGTCAATCGAAATTGCCGGACTCGAGGCAACGAAGGCATCTCACTTTTTTAGTGAGGTGCCTTTTTATTTTTCGAGGGGCGCTCGGCCGCCGAGCTTCCATGGTTAATATTATATAAATATTTATATTACGGAATAAAATAAATTCCGATTGTTTTTGTTTTTTGAAAAAAGAGCGATGAAGTCGCATTCATACAATTAGATTCATTTTTTACTCATAGTTATGTTGTTCATAGCGACATGTTTTTCTTCTCCGCGAGGCGCTCATGTGGGTCATGCTGCAAAAGTTTAGTTCTGACCAAACCGGCGCAACCGCGATCGAATATGGATTGATCGCAGGCCTGATTGCGGTTGCGATCATTTCCGCGGTCACCAAGGTCGGGACGAACCTGACCCATAAATTCAATGAGATCTCAGGCAATCTGACATAGACGCGCTCCGGCCTCATCGCACCGTCGCGGCGTCCAACGCCGCCGTGATCGCTGTATCCAGAGGTGTGTGCGGCTCGGGACCGATCAAGCCGACCAGCTTCCTGTTGTCGAGCCGCAGCGGCACGTCCCAGAGATAACGCATCTCGATCAGCTCGCGCATCAGCTCCATGAAGGGGGCGGCGAGATAGACGAGGACCCAGGGGAATTTCCGCAGCGGCAGGCGCGGCCGATGCAGCACCCGCCGGATCGCCTCGGCAAGGCCCCGGCCCGGCTCGATCCAATGGCCGCCAAAGTGCACGACTTCCGTGTCCGCTAGACGATCCTGGATCGCGACAAGCTTCACGATGGCCTCCGCGAGATCGGGCAGGTAGGCCCAACTGTGGCCGGCATCGTTTCGTCCAAGATCAACTATTTTTTTGAGGTTCCGGCCGCCTTTTGCGACGACCAGGTTGAATGACGAGCTCGCGCCCGACCCAGGGCCAAAAAAATCGCCCGCGCGCACGACCAGCGAGCGGACGTCGGGCGCCGCCTCGCGCAACATGCGTTCCATCTCGACCCGGACGGCGCCCTTACGCGTCAAGGGATGCAGCGGAGAGCTTTCAGTGGCCACGGGCCAGGCATCCGGTCCGAACACATAAACGTTGCCGGGAAGGACAATGCGCGCGCCGCTTTGCCGTGCCGCCGCGATCGTATTCGCGAGCATCGGCAACGCCAGCCCGCGCCAGTTTTTATATTGGGGCGGATTGACCGCATGGACGATCAGCTCCGCCCCCTCGGCGGCGCGCGAGACCTCGTCGGAATTCATGGCGTCGCCGCGCAACCATTGCACGGGATAGGAGGCGCGCGCGCCCAAGCGAGCCCGCTCGGGATCTCGCGCCATGGCGCGAATTTGCCAACCGTGGGAAGCGAGCGCCTTGGCGGTCGCTCCGCCAACGCCGCCCGTCAGCCCAAGGACGAGGGCGATTCGAGGCGTGACGGTTTCGGCTTGTTCGGACATTTCAAGAAATCCTCGGATTGGGGGCAAACGGGCTTCGTCCCTCGACGACCCAAGGTCCCAGATCCCCGTCTAAACGGAAATTGCCGATTACCGAGGAGTCGTTATACAAATGCGTATGACGCCATCGGTCCCCTGGGATTTCTACCGCTCCTGCCTCGCGGTCTTGCGGCATGGCAGCCTTTCGGGCGCCGCCCGGTCGATTGGCGTCACCCAGCCAACGATTGGGAGGCATATTGCCTCGCTCGAGGCATTGCTCGGCATCCCGCTGTTCACGCGCTCGCCCGCCGGACTTAATCCCACCGAAGCGGCCGAGGCCCTTCTCCCGCTGTTCGAGACGATGGAATCGGCCTCGCTGGCGCTTCAACGCACGGCCTCGAGCGCGAGCGGTCGGGCCACCGTGCGGATTACGGCCAGCGAAGTCATGGGTGTCCGCGTGTTGCCGCCAATGCTCGCGGGCCTGCGCGAAGAGCATCCCGAAATCGACATCGAATTATCGCTGAGCAATCGGCTCGAGGATTTGCTGCGCCACGATGCCGACATTGCCGTGCGCATGGTGCGCCCCGCCCAGCAAGCCTTGCTCGCCCGGCAAATCGGACGCGTCGACATCGGGCTGTTCGCCCACCGCGCCTATCTCGCGCGGCATGGCATGCCACGAAACATCGAGGAACTTCGCACCCATACGCTGATCGGCATCGACCGCGACGACAGCGCCATACGAGGCGCTGGCCTGCCCGACTTCATGCATGAGCCCGGCCTGTTCGCCTTTCGCAGCGACAATCAACTTGCCCAAATCGCGGCGGTCGAGGCAGGCATTGGCATCGGGGGAACCCAAGCGCCGTTGGCCCGCTCCAACCCCGATCTCGTCGCGGTCGATGCGGGCTTTCCACCGTTTTCGCTCGAAGTCTGGCTCGTGATGCATGAAGACTTACGCGAATCGAAAGCGGTCCGTGCCGCG
Source organism: Beijerinckiaceae bacterium (assembly GCA_031291515.1). GTDB lineage: Bacteria > Pseudomonadota > Alphaproteobacteria > Rhizobiales > Beijerinckiaceae > RH-AL1. The sequence goes on from JARLIW010000166.1 coordinate 6,254, forward strand.
TTCGATTATCTCGCGGGCGCCTTGACGCGCTATCTCGCCGGCCCCGCGCGGCAAAAGGCGGGGGCTTAATAGCCCGCGCGGCGGGCCTAGCTCGCCATCTGGATCGTATCGCGCACCTTCGGATAAATCTCCTGGTTCCACTTGCGGCCGCTGAAGACGCCGTAATGGCCGACGCCGGTCTGGACGTGATGAGTCTTTTTATACGCGCGGACGCTCGAGCAAAGTTCCTGGGCGGCGAGCGTCTGACCGAGGCCGCAGATATCGTCCCGCTCCCCCTCGACGGTCAGCACCGCGGTCTTGCGGATCGCTTTGGGATTGACCACGCGTCCATTGACCTTCAACAGGCCCTTCGGCAGCTCATGGTCTTGAAACACGGCCCGAACCGTTTCGAGATAAAACTCGGCCGGCAGATCCATGACCGCGAAATATTCCTCGTAGAAAGTCTGCATCGTCTTGTACTTGGCGTGGTCGCCATCGGCGAGGGCCTGGGCCATGTCCTTGAAGGATTTTTTATGCCGTTCGCCGTTCATCGCCATGAACGCCGTCAGTTGCATGAAGCCAGGATAAACGCGCCGCCCGCCCCCCTTGTAATAAGATGGGACTTTGTCCGTCAGCTTGTCTTCGAACCACTCGATCGGCTTTTCCAGGGCAAGCTTGTTGACGGCGGTCGGATTGATGCGCGTATCGATCGGGCCAGCCATCAGGATCATGCTCGCGGGTTGCGCCGGATCGTCGTTTTCGGCCATGATGGCCGCGGCGGCAAGCGCCGGAACCGTTGGTTGACAAACGGCCACGAGATGCGTGCCCGGCCCGATCTGCTGCATGAATTGAATCACATGGTTGACATAGGTGGAGAAGTCGAAAAGGCCCGCCTCCAGCGGCACGTCCCGGATATTGTGCCAATCGGTCAAATAGACATCGTGATCACGCACCAGCGTTTGAATGGTTCCGCGTAACAGGGTCGCGAAATGACCCGACATCGGCGCCGCCACCAGAACCTTCGGCTGCTCCCTGGACCGCTCGGTGCGAAACCGCATCAACGTCGCGAAGGGCGTCGAAATGACCTTTTCCTCGACGACCGGCATCAGATCGTTTCCCGATGGCACGGGCTCCAGCGCGAACTGCGGCCGCACGCCGGTGACGCGCAGATTGGTAAAAACCTCGAGGTGACCCGCCACCCCCCGGAGTTGGCGTGGAATGACGCCCGGCCAGGGAAGCCGCAGATTTGCCGCCATGATCGAGGCCAATGGCCGCATCAAATCGAACATGGCCGTTTGGGCTTCATAAGCCGCGTAGATCATGAAAATGTCCTACTCATGAGACCGTCCACTGGCGGCACTCATCCATCAAAGCGCAAGGCGACTTCGTTTTGTTTAAAAAACAAAATGAATCATGGATTTAACCACGAAAGCCGTTCGTGCTTGCGCGGCATGCAACATGCAAGCCATGAAAATAGACGCGGGCGCCCGGCCCGATCCCGGAGAGGAGGCCGTCTTGGCCGAAGCAATCCTAACCATAAGCAGCAAAAACTATTCGTCCTGGTCTCTGCGCGGTTGGCTGCTGGCCAAAGCGTCGGGCCTCGATTTCGAGGAAGAGGTGATTTCCCCGGATGACCCGGCCATGCGCGCGGAGCTGTTGCTCCTCTCGCCGTCGACGCTCGTCCCGTCTCTGATCCACCAGGGCCTCACCATCTGGGATACACTCGCGATCGGTGAATATTTGAACGAGATCAGGCCCTATGCCGGCATCCTGCCGCCCGATCAGGGCAAACGCGCGCGCTGCCGCTCGATCTCGGGCGAAATGCACTCCGGGTTCGGACCCATGCGCGCCGCGCTGCCGATGAACCTCAAAGGGGATTATCCCGGTTTTAAAATTTGGACCAAGGCGCAGGACGATATTAACCGCATCACCACCATTTGGCGCGATTGCCTGCATCAATATGGCGGACCGTTCCTGCTCGGCGATTATTCCATGGCCGATGCCATGTTCGCTCCGGTGGCGACGCGGTTTCGGACCTATCATGTCTGGCTCGACCCGGTCTGCCAGGCCTATTGCGACGCGATCATCGCGACGCCGCATATGCGGGAATGGATCGACGCGGCCTTGCACGAGCCAGACATTTTCGAGGAACTCGAGGTCGAATTCTAGAGCACGCTCGGTCCTGGAACGCGCCCAAGCGATAAGAATCCGCTTTGTTTGTAACGCGGCGGATAATTAATTGGGCAACAAGCCCAGGAAAGTTGCTCCGTCCCCATGGAATGCCGCTGGCTTCCCGTTGCCGTTGAGAGCCGATACGTCCCTTGACGCTGGCTCGATTTTCGCTGAAGCCCCCTGGCGGCGCGGCGCGACGACTGGCCGCGCCTATTCAAACGAGGGGGCCCCCTTGGCCCCCAAGCCAAGGATTGACGGCGATGGACACAGCTGTTCTCGAACACTCGAAGACAGAGACCCCTGACGAACGCGGCAACGTCTTTTCTCACGTGAAAGAAGGCGACACGCATTTCAAACTCGGCGGGTTACGCGACTTTTTCGAATACCGCGATCTGGGCGTTGCGAAAGCGACGGGCGGCAAAGTGATCGCGCATCTCGTGCGCGCCAAATCCCCGCCCGACAGCGGCACCGGATGGCATAAACATATCGCCGATTTCCAGATCGTGATCATGACCCGCGGCTGGGCGAAGTTCATGTACGAGGACAAAGTCACGCTTGTCGAAGCTGGAGACTGCGTGCATCAACGCCCCGGCATCACCCATTATCTCTTCGATTATTCGAAGGACATGGAATATCTCGAAATCGTGGGTCCGGCCGATTTCGGCACCGTGGACGCCGAAGCGCCAACGACCTACGTTCCGCCCATCACGCCCTGGGAATAGGCGCCGACGGACGCACCATTGAATTGACGCGCCCTCTTCCGGGCGTTCCGCCGCGAAACCCGGAAGATGCGCCTCGACAAGCGTGATGTCGTGCTCAAGCGTCCTAAAATGGCGCAAACTTCAGGAAATATTAACTCGAAAGCGCCAAGTTTCCCCGGCACGTTTCTTTTCCAAAGCGCCCTGGGCTCCGATGATTTCGACTTATCTCGGCTATCAACTCTACGGCCAAAACCTCGGCCAGACTTTGAAACAGACGGCGGCGAGTCCCGCGGTCAGCCAGGCCGAGCAATATTACAACGCCAATATCGGCAATGTGAAAACGGTCAGCGATCTCGTCAACAACTACCGCCTGCTGTCTTATGTGACCCAAGCGTTCGGCCTGGGCAGCATGACCTATGCCAAGGGCTTGATCACCCAAGTCCTCGAAAGCAATCTTTCGGATTCGTCGAGCGTCGCCAACAAACTCGGCGGGAATTATGTCGCCCTCGCCAAGGCTTTCAACTTCAGCACGACGGGCACGCTGAATTCGACGACGCAGCTCCAAACCAGTACCCAGGAAGCCAACACCGAGGCGACCTTTTCCGCCACGACGTCGCAGAGTTCGTCAGCGTCTTCGACCACAACCACCAACTATTCGAGCGCGATCAGCTCCGTCACCACGCTCCAAGGCCTCGAGAGCAATTCGACGACATTGGACTACGCGCTCTCGGCCTATGGCGTGTCCTCCTCGTCGACCTCGTCGGCCTCCTCGATCGTCAGCCAAACGCTCGAAAGCAATCTGGCAAGCTCCACGAGTTACGTGAACGAACAAGCCGATAGCGGCTATCTCGCGCTATGGCAGGGCTTTACCGTCAACTCGGATGGGTCCGCGGCCTCGGTTCAACAAGCGGAGAGCCAAACCAACATTCAAGCGACAACCCAAGCCTATTTGAGCCAAGTCGGAACGGCGGCGGCCTCGCAAGCCAATGGCGCCTCGGCGACCAGCTATTTCGTTTCGCAGATTGGAAGCATCACCTCGGCCAGCCAATTGGTCGCCGATTCCAAACTCGTGTCCTATCTTACGACCGCCTATCAACTCCCCTCCTCCACGACAGCGACGGATATCGAGGACGCGCTCACCAGCAACACGTCGGATAGTTCGAGCTACGCCAATTCCTCGCCCTACGCCGGCTTTCTCAAAATGGCCAAGGCCTTCAACTTCGGGACGTCGGGGACGGCGGGCACCGTCACGCAATTTCAGTCGGCGAACCAGCAGCAATCGACCGTCAATCTTTACATGGAGCATCAATCCACGGATTCGACAGCGGCCGATACGGCGACGGCCTATTACAAGGCCAATATCGGCAGCATCACCTCGGTCAGCCAACTCGAAAGCAATTCGCAGCTTCTCAAATATGTCGAAACGGCCTACGGCCTCAGCTCATCCACGTCGAATTCGACGCTGCAATCCATTCTCGAAAATACGAACGGGATAGCGACCACCTCGCCAAATGCCGGACTTCTCGCACTGAACCAAGCCTATAACATCAATTCCAACGGTGATACCACTGGCTCTTATACGGCTCAATCGACCGCGAATGTCTCGGCGACGACCTCGGCGTATTTCACCAATGCGGCGGGAACCACGGCCGCCGACGTGACCGCCTCGAAAGCCGCGACAGGCTATTATGAAACCGCGATCGCGAACGTATCCTCCGTCGACAATCTGCTCAGCGATCCCAAGCTCGTCGCCTATCTCGAGCAAGCCTACGAGATCCCGACATCGACAACGACGGCGACACTGAAGCAAGTGCTGACCAGCAACCTCTCCGATGCGTCGAGCGTCGCGAATACGATGGGCAACAACTACGCTCAGCTCGCGGCGTCCTTCAACTTTTCCACAAATGGTTTGATCACCAAGGAATCCGGCACCGTCCAGACACGCGCGCAGCTCTCGGCGGTCAACAATGGCTATCTCGATCAACAAATCGAGACCAACGCCGGCAACCAGAATCCGGGGATTTCCCTTGCCCTTTATTTCCAGTTTCAAGCGCCCAATATTACGAGCGCCTATAGCATTCTCGCCGATTCCAAACTGGTCACGGTATTCCAAACGATGATGGGCGAATCCTCGTCCGCCTCGAACGCCAATATCGATGTGCAAGCCGCGCAAATCAGCAGTCAATTCGACCTTTCGAAGCTTAAAGACCCGACCTATCTCAAATCTCTCATTCAGCGATTCTCGGTGATGTACGACATCAACCCGCCGACATCGACGGGCACCTATACCGCGACGTCCGTGCTGACCGGTTCAACCTCCAACTCTCCGCTCGACGTCACCGCGCTCTTTTCGTCGTCGAAGAAATCGACAGCCCAGCTTCTCTTCGGGGCCTCCTCGACGAATTCGACATCGACGACGTCGTCCGCGAACTCATCGACGGCCGAAGACTCGACGTCCGTTCTCTTCGGGTGATACGCTGTCGGCTCGTCGCCACAAGGCGGGAAAATCGCGCCTGGTCCCGGTAGCGGCTTTCCGCGCGTTTTGGTTGCGAGAGCCGACAACGGCCTGAAACGCAAGCGGATCAATTTGCCGTCGAACCCACGCCGATCGGCGTTGTCCGTTTCACCGGGTCGGATCGGATCGGCGCCTCGCCCACGCCGCGTCCATCGCGGAACAAGAACACGGCAAAATCAAAGAATAGCCAAGCTTTCATCGCCAAACGACGCGACGTGGCGAGCAGACCGTCCCGAGACGACGCGTCGGCGCCCTCTCGCAAACCAAAAGATTTATTTCTTTATCGCCGTTGACTCACTACAAAGGGCCGGAAAGCGGGCCGTTCCAAGGACGGGCGCGTCGATAGCATCGATCTGTCATATATTATGTTCGAGGTGCCGTGCGAGCGACCTTCCGATCCTTTCTCGGTGGCTTCCAGCGCGGGCACCGTTGGACCCGTCTTCTTGGCGCCGCAGCCGCGGTTTCTCTCGTCGAGGCCTGCACTGTCGGGCCTGACTATTTGCGTCCCCCGACGAATGTTGCCGCCGATTTCAAGGAACAAAAGGTCACGGACCGCAAGGGCTGGAAAGGTGCCACGCCGCTCGACCTCCAAGACCGGGGCGCTTGGTGGGCCGTCTATAAGGATCCGACGCTCTCGGACCTGGCCGGCCAGGTTGAACTCTCCAATCAAACCGTCGCGGCGTCGTTGGCCGCCTACGATATGGCAAAGGACGTGATCCGAGAGGGTCAGGCCGGATTTTTCCCCACGGTGACCAACAGTTATTCCGCGACGGGAAGTCACCAAGGCTCGGCCTTGAGCAATGCCGGCCGACCGGTCACCTCCGTGGCCTTTAGCCCCGCGGCGAATGCGACCTGGGACATCGATGTCTGGGGGCGTATCCGGCGAACCGTCGAAAGCGATGCAGCCGCGGCTCAAGTGAGCGCCGCGGATCTCCAAAATGCCAAGCTCTCCGCGCAGGCCGCGCTCGCCACGGCCTATTTCGAACTGCGAGCCACGGACGCGCTCAAGAAACTCTATGAACGGACGGCAAGCGCCTATCGGCGCACGCTGGAAATTGTCAAAAATCAAATGACGAACGGCACCGCGAGCCGCGCCGATGTCGATACGGCAGAAACTCAGTTGCTCGCCGTCGAGGCGCAGGCCATCAACACTGGCATCAATCGGGCCCAATATGAACATGCGATCGCCGTTCTCGTGGGAAAGCCGCCTGCCGGCTTGACGATTCCCATCACGAGCCGCTTTCCGACCATGGTCCCCGCGGTTCCCGCCGGAATGCCGTCGCGACTACTCGAGCGCCGGCCCGACATCGCGGCAGCGGAACGGACCCTCCAACAATATAACGCGTTGATTGGCGTGGCCGTCGCCAGTTTCTATCCCGACCTCAATCTGACTGCCGTCTTTGGCTTTACCGGCGGGACACCGCTGCCCATTTCCGCCGCGAGCGAAATGTGGTCTGTCGTCGGCACGGCGACGCAACCTATTTTTGACGGCGGCCTCCGCAGCGCGCAACTGGAGGCGGCAAAAGCCGCCTATCGCCAGAATGTCGCGAATTACCGCCAAACGGTTCTCACCGCTTTTCAACAGGTCGAGGATGAATTGGCGGCATTGCGGATCTTGGCGCAGGAAGCGAAAAAAGATCAGGAGGCGATCAAAGCGGCGCGCGAAGCCGTCGAAGTCTACCTCAATCAATATAAAGCCGGCACCGTCGCGTTTACGACCGTGGTCACGGCGCAAGCAAGCCAATTGACCGCGGAAGAATCTCTGCTCGCTGTCCAGGAAAGCCAATTGGTCGCAAGCGTTGCCTTGGTTGAAGCCCTCGGCGGCGGTTGGAACGCGGATCAACTCCCTGATCTCAAGGCCCTTGCCGCCGTGCCGACGATAACCCCTCCCCTTTAAGGAGGAACGAGCCGATGTCCGCGACCAAAGACCCCAACCTTCGCAGGGAGACTATGGATCAGCCCGTTATCAATCCAGAACACCGGACCTTCGAGAAAGCACCGGACCCTATGACACCGGGCCCGGAGACCGGTGCGCGTCGGCGCCACCGCTTCTCCCTGGCCGGCGCTGTCGTGGTTCTCGCGATCCTGATCGGTCTTGGTTTTGCTCTCTACCATGCCTTTGCCCCAAAACCCGCGAGCAATGGGACCGCAAGCCACGCGGGCGCCGCCGCGCAGCCGGTTGGAGCCGCGACCTTGGCGAGAGCCGACGTCGATATCGTGATCGAAGCCTTGGGAACCGTTACCCCCTTGGCCAATGTCACCGTAAAAACCCAGATCAACGGCCAATTGACCCAAGTGGGTTTCACCGAAGGGCAAATTGTCAAAAAGGACGATTTCCTCGCGCAAATCGATCCGCGGCCCTATCAGGCCCTGTTGGATCAATACGAAGGTCAGCTCGCGCGCGACGAGGGTCTCCTTGCTCAAGCTAAATTCGATTTGGCCCGATACCAGACACTCGCTGCCGAAAAATCCATCGCCACGCAAACCGCCGACGATCAGAAATTTCTCGTTCAACAGGACGAAGGACTCGTCCGCGGCGACCAGGGGCTCATCGAAACGGAAAAGGTGAACCTCGCCTTTTGCCATATTACCGCGCCGGTCACGGGCCGGGTCGGCCTGCGCCAAGTCGACCCTGGGAACTTCGTTCAAACCACGGATGCCAACGGCATCGTCGTCTTGACCCAGCTCCAACCTATTTCCGTCGTCTTTTCGATGCCAGAAAACATCGTTCCCAGCGTTGTCGCCGCGACCAAGACCAACGCCAATCTCGATGCGGAGGCATATGACCAAGCCAATACGACGCATTTGGCGACGGGCCATCTGTCCGCGCTCGATAATGTCATCGATACGACAACCGGCATGCTCAAGGCCCGCGCAATTTTCGACAATGCCGACGACAGCCTCATTCCAAACCAATTTGTAAATCTCCATCTCAAGACCGGAGTGCTCAAGAATGTCGTGACGGCGCCAAACGCCGCGGTCCAACGTGGCAGTTCGGGGACGTTTGCCTATGTCATCGGGGCGGATGACAAAGTTTCGGTTCGCAAGATTGCCCTTGGTCCAACCCAAGGCGACATTGTCGCCATCACCTCGGGGCTCGACGCCGGCGAACGCGTGGTCATCGATGGCAGCGACCGATTGCGTGACGGAATGCGCGTATCCGTTGTTCCTGAATCACCCGCCACGGCGAAAGATGCGGCCCCGAAGAAATCGGCGCCAAAGGACGCGGAAAAGCCATGAGGAAGGGACGATGAATCCCTCCCGGATCTTCATCCTCCGGCCCGTCGCCACCACATTGCTCATGGTCGCTATTCTGCTGGCGGGCCTTTTTTCCTATCGCTACCTCGCGCTGTCCGCCTTGCCGGAGGTCGCCTATCCGACCATTCAGGTGCAGACGTTTTACCCCGGCGCGAGCCCCGAGGTGATGACGTCCGCCGTCACCGCGCCGCTCGAACGCCAATTTGGGGAAATGCCCGGATTAAGCCAGATGACGTCGGCGAGCTCGGGCGGCGCCTCGATCATCACGATGCAATTCAGTCTCGGCCTGAGCCTCGATGTGGCCGAACAAGAAGTCCAGGCGGCGATCAATGCCGCCAACAATCTTTTGCCCAGCGATCTGCCCACGCCGCCCGTTTACGCGAAGATCAATCCGGCCGACGCCCCGATCATTACCCTGGCCTTGACGTCCACCACGACGCCCCTGACCAATCTGGAGGACATCGCCGAAACCCGCCTCGCCCAGAAAATTTCGCAACAGCCCGGCGTCGGGCTCGTCAGCATCAGCGGCGGCCATCGGCCCGCGATCCGCATTCAGGTCGACCCGCAGAAACTTGCCTCATATGGTCTGAATCTCGACGATATCAGAACCATCATCGGCAACGTCAACGTCAATACGCCCAAAGGGAATTTCGATGGCCCGTCTCAGGCATCGACGATCAACGCCAACGATCAGCTTACGATCGCGAGCCAATTCGACGATGTGATCATCGCGTATCGAAATGGCAATCCCGTGCGCCTCTCCGCCGTCGCCTCCACCGTCAGCGGACCGGAGAATGTCAAGATCGCGGCATGGGCGAACAAGACGCCCGCCATCATTCTCAATATTCAGCGGCAGCCCGGCGCCAATGTCATCGCCGTGGTCGATGGCATCAAAAGCCTCCTGCCCAAGCTGGAAGCGGGCCTGCCCGCCGACGTGATCATCGACGTCATGAGCGATCGCACCGTCACGATCCGGGCGTCGATCGCCGATGTGGAATTCGAACTTGCGCTCGCCATCGCTCTCGTCATCTTCGTCATCTTCCTGTTTTTGCGCAATTTGCCGGCGACTTTGGTGCCAAGCCTTTCGGTGCCTTTATCGCTCGCCGGCACGCTCGCCATCATGTATCTGTTGAATTTCAGCCTCGATAATCTGTCGTTGATGGCGCTCACGATTTCGACGGGCTTTGTCGTCGACGACGCGATCGTGATGATCGAGAATATCGCGCGCTACATCGAGGCCGGCGACGAGCCGCTCGAGGCGGCGCTGAAAGGCGCCGGGCAGATCGGCTTCACCATTATTTCTCTGACGGTCTCCTTGCTGGCCGTTCTCATCCCGCTGCTCTTCATGGGCGATATCGCGGGACGGCTGTTTCATGAATTCGCCATTACGCTCGCGGTGACAATTATTTTTTCGGCCGTCGTATCGCTCACCCTCGTTCCCATGCTCTGCGCCAAATTGCTTCGCCACCAACCCGAAGAGAAGCGTGGCCGGTTCGATAAGAGCGCGGAAGCCGTTATCGATGGCATGATTGGACTTTACGGCCGCATGCTGCGCATCGTTCTAGATCACGAAGCTCTGACCCTCCTTGTCGCGACGGCCACGGTCGTGCTTACGGTTTTCCTCTATATCGAAATTCCCAAAGGCTTCTTTCCCGATCAGGACACGGGTGAAATCCAAGCAATATCAGTCGCCTCCCAGGCGATCTCGTTCGACGCCATGGCCGTCAAGCAGCAAGCCTTGGCCAATGCGCTTTTGAGTGATCCCAATGTCGAAAATCTCACCTCGTTGATTGGCATCGACGGGAGCAATACGACTCAAAACAGTGGCCGCTTTCTGATTAGCCTCAAACCTTTGGGGCCCCGGACCAAATCGGTCGAGCAAGTGATCGGCGATCTCCGCGCCGCGGCTTCGGGGATCGAAGGCGTGGGTCTGTATTTGCAACCCGTCAAGGATTTGACGATCGATACGTCGGCGAGCCGCGCCCAATACCATTTCGTGGTCGAAAACCCGAGCAGCAAGACCTTGAACGAATGGGTTCCCCGCCTGGTCGAAAAGCTGCATGCGCGCCCCGACCTCACGAATGTTGCAAGCGACCTCGAGAACGAAGGGATGGCTGTCGATCTCACGATCGACCGGGCGACGGCAAGCCGCTTTGGAATCACGCCGGCGACGATCGACAATTTGCTCTATGACTCATTCGGCCAGCGGATCGTGTCGACGATCTATACACAGTCCAACCAATATCGCGTCATCCTGGAAGTTGCTCCTCGCCTCCAAAAGACGCTCATATCCTTGCCGATGTTCTTTTTGCCTTCGGCGTCGTCGACAACCAACGGGCAGGTGCCGCTCGCGGGGCTCGTGCAAGTCACCGAGCGGACGGGACCGCTGCAAATCGGCCATTTCAGCCAGTTTCCGGCGGCCAATATATCCTTTGACGTGGCGCCCGGTTCTTCGCTCGGGGCCGCGGTGACGGCCGTCAACGAGACCGTCCACGACCTCGATCTTCCCGCCAGTTTTGTCGTGGCCATGCAAGGCACGGCCGAGGCCTTTGGTGCTTCCTTGTCGAATGAGCTTCTGCTGATTATCGCCGCCATTGTCACGATGTATATCGTGCTCGGGATTCTCTACGAAAGCTTCATTCATCCCATTACCATTCTTTCCACCTTGCCATCGGCCGGGGTCGGGGCCTTGTTGGCGCTTCGCATCCTCGGCTACGAACTCGATATCATCGCGATTATCGGCATCATTCTGCTCATCGGCATCGTCAAGAAAAACGCCATCATGATGATCGATTTCGCGCTGGAAGCGGAGCGGGATCAGGGCCTGCCCGCGCGCGAGGCCATCTACCAAGCCTGTCTGTTGCGTTTCCGCCCGATCTTGATGACAACGCTTGCCGCGATGCTCGGCGCCTTGCCGCTGATGCTTGGAACAGGCACGGGTTCGGAATTGCGCAGACCCCTTGGCGTCGCCATCGTCGGAGGTCTCGCGGTGAGCCAGGTCCTGACTTTGTTTTCGACGCCCGTCATATACCTTGCGTTTGATCAACTCGCTTCCTTCGTCAAGCGCCGGCGACGACCAGACCTCGCGCCGGAGCCCGGCGAATGAACATTTCGCGGATTTTCATCGAGCGTCCCGTCGCCACGACCTTATTCACGCTCGGGATCGCAATCGCCGGCGCGCTTGCATTTCCGCAATTGCCGGTTTCGCCGTTGCCACAGGTCGATTTCCCCACCATTTCGGCCTCCGCCCAATTGCCAGGCGCAAGTCCCGACACGGTCGCGACCAGTGTCGCCAGTCCGCTGGAACGCCGGCTTGGGCAGATTGCCGATGTGACCGAAATGACGTCGACCTCGACGGTTGGCCAGGCGACCGTCACGCTGCAATTCAGTCTCGATCGCGACATCAATGGCGCCGCGCGCGACGTTCAAGCCGCGATCAACGCCGCGCGGGCAGATCTTCCGGCGAACCTGCCGAGCAATCCGACCTATCGCAAACTCAATCCAGCGGATTCGCCGGTCCTGATCTTGGCTCTGACATCACAGACCATGCCGCAGGGCCAAGTCTACGATGTCGCGAGCAACGTGTTGCAGCAGCGGTTGTCGCAACTCGATGGCGTTGGCCAGGTCTTGATCGGGGGCTCCGCGTTGCCGGCCGTCCGGGTCGAACTCAATCCGCTCAAACTCTTCAAATATGGCATTGGATTGGAGGATGTCCGCGCGGCGCTGGCCTCCGCCAACGCGAATAGTCCCAAGGGAGCGATCGAAGGCGATCAAACGCGTGTTCAGATCTACACCAATGATCAAGCGAGCAAGGCGGAGGATTTTAAGGATCTGATTATCGCCTACCGCAATTCCAATCCGGTTCGTCTCGCGGATGTGGGATATGTGACCGATAGTGTCGAAGATATTCGCAACGAAGGCCTCGCCAACGGTAAACGTTCTGTCCTGGTCATTGTCTTTCGCCAGCCCGGCGCCAACATCATCGATACGGTCGATGGGGTCAAAAAAGCCTTGGTTCAGTTGGCTGCGGCCATGCCGGCGGATATTCAGGTTCTTCTTGCATCCGACCGCAGCACGACGATCCGCGCCTCGCTTTACGACACGGAGAAGACGCTGGTCATCGCGGTCTTGCTCGTCATCGGCATTGTCACGGTCTTTCTGGCTGATCTGCGCGCCGCGATTATTCCAAGCGTGGCGGTTCCCGTATCGATTATCGGCACGTTCGCGATCATGTATTTGCTCGGCTTCAGTCTTGATATTTTCTCGCTAATGGCCTTGACGATCGCAACCGGTTTCGTGGTCGACGACGCGATTGTCGTGCTTGAAAACATTGCCCGGCATGTCGAGGATGGCGTACCGCGCGTCGAGGCGGCGCTTCGCGGCGCGCGCGAAGTGTCCTTTACGGTCATCTCGATTAGCCTCTCGCTGATCGCCGTCTTCACCCCCATTCTCTTGATGAGCGGCCTTCTCGGCCGCCTGTTCCGGGAATTCGCGCTCACATTGGCCATTGCGATCCTGGTGTCTCTCGTGGTCTCGCTCACCGCGACGCCCATGTTGTGCTCGCTGCTGCTCAGGCGCAAACGCCCCGTGGCGCCATCGAAGCGGCGTTCGCCGTTCGGCTATCTCGTGCGTGGCTACGAGTCGAGCCTCGCCTGGTCGCTGCGGCACACGCCCCTCGTCATGATTGGCTTTTTGGGTACGATCGGCTTGACGGTGATGCTCTATGTCGTGATCCCGAAGGGATTTTTTCCTGAGGAAGATACGGGACGCCTGATCGGTTCGATCCAGGCGGATCAAAGCATTTCGTTTCAGGCCATGAGCAAGAAGCTCGCGCAATTGATGGAAATCATCGGCCGTGACCCGGCCGTCCAGAGCGTCGTCGGATTTACGGGCTCGGGCAGCGGCGGCTCGGCAAAGGGTCTCAATACGGGCTCCGTCTATGTCAGCCTCAAACCTCTCGCGAAACGCGATGTGAACGCCGCGCGGATTATCGCGCGACTTCGGCATCCGTTGGCGCAAATCGCGGGAGCGAAGCTCTATCTTCAAGCCGCGCAAGACGTGCGCATGGGCGGGCGTCAGAGCAATGCCGAATATCAATATACGCTCCAGTCGGATTCCGCCCCCGCGCTCTACGAATGGACGCCGCGTCTCGTGAATGCACTTTCGAGCAGCAAGATCTTGACCGACGTCAATTCGGACCAGCAGCAGAATGGGTTGGAGTCGAATCTAACTTACGACCGTGATACGATCGCGCGATTGGGGCTGACGCCGGCGCAGGTCGATAATACGCTCTACGATGCCTTCGGTCAGCGTCAGGTTTCCACGATCTATAGCGCCGCAAATCAATATCATGTCGTGATGGAGGCCGAGCCGCGTTTTTGGGAAAGCGCCGCCACGCTGCGCGACGTCTATATCAGCACGTCGGGAGCAACCGCCAACGGCACCGCGACAACCAACGCGCCCGCGGGGAATGTTGCGGTCAGCACGGCCATATCGAAAAGCACCAATCTTGCGGCAACACCCGGCGTCAGCGCGATTTCCCTCAATGCGCGTACGTCGTCGAGCGCGTCGGCTTCGAGCGGAACTTCGATTGCGGCAAGTTCCGCGCGGAACGCGGCGACCAATGCCATTGGCAGTACCGGCAATTCCTCGGCGTCGTCGGGCACG
>JARLIW010000167.1 GCA_031291515.1 Beijerinckiaceae bacterium
CGGTTCGCGTCGCGTGCGATGCCGAGCCAACGTGCGGCAAGAGGACCGTATTTTCGAGGGCGATCAGCGTGGCGGGGACATGGGGCTCGGTCTCGAAGACATCGAGACCCGCGCCAAGAATCACGCGATTCTGGAGAGCGGGGATGAGCGCTTGCTCGTCGACCAGCGAGCCCCTGGCGATATTGATCAAAATGCCCTCGGGCCCCAACGCCTCGAGCACGGCGGCGTTGACGATATGCCGGGTTTCCGGCGTCGCCGGGGCCGCGACCAGGAGAATATCGGACGCGCGCGCGAGCCCGATGACATCGGCATGGTAGGCGAACGCGACATCCTCGCGGGGACGCCTGTTGTAATAGGCGATTTCGATGCCGAACGACGCCGCGCGCGCGGCGATCGCAAGGCCGATCCGCCCGAGCCCGAGAATGCCGAGACGCCGCCCCCGCAAAGAGGCCGTCAACGGGAACGGCTTTTCCTCCCAATGCCCGGCCCTCAGATAAAAGTCGGCCCGCGGAATTTGTCGCACCGTGGCAAGCAAGAGCCCCATGGCAAGATCGGCGACCTCGTCATTGAGGACGTCAGGCGTATGCGTCACGACAATCCCATGCGCCGCGGCCCATTTGGCGTCGATGGCATCGTAGCCGACGCCGAAATGCGCGATGAGTTCGAGGGCCGGCAACCGCCCGAGCAAAGCCGCGCCAATCTGACGCCGACCGAGGCCGCCCGTGACCAAGACCTTGATATTGGGACCAACGGCGGCGAGAAATCTGTCCTCGTCCGCGGCCTCATGGAGGCGTTGCAAGGCAAACCGCTGCCCAAGCGCGACCTCGATCAGCGGATCGGTCGGCACGGATAAGAGAAGATCGAAGGCCGGCACGTTGGAACCTCCGCGAGACAATCGCACGAACCATAACCGCGGCCCCAAGCTTCGTTGAGACCAATCATGAGGCCCAAGGACCAAATGACGTGGCGGGGCCGCCGCGACGCTTGGTGGAGTCCCGCGCGCCAGCAGGCCTGGTTACGCGCTGAGACCCGCCAGCAGGCTCGGCAGATCGAGCGGGCGGAATCCATAATGGTTCAGCCAGCGGATGTCGCTTTCGAAAAACGCGCGCAAATCGGGGATGCCATATTTCAACATGGCGATCCGGTCGATGCCCATGCCCCAGGCGAAACCTTGGTAGATTTCGGGATCGATTCCGCAGGCCGTCAGGACATTCGGATGCACCATGCCGCAGCCCAGGATCTCGAGCCAATCCTCGCCCTCGCCGAAACGGATTTCGCCATCCCGCCGGGAACAACGGATATCGACCTCCATCGACGGTTCGGTGAAGGGGAAAAAGCTCGGCCGAAACCGCATCGTCACTTCGGGCACTTCGAAGAAC
This sequence comes from Beijerinckiaceae bacterium, assembly GCA_031291515.1. Classification (GTDB taxonomy): domain Bacteria; phylum Pseudomonadota; class Alphaproteobacteria; order Rhizobiales; family Beijerinckiaceae; genus RH-AL1. Next base: position 1,380 of record JARLIW010000167.1, read on the forward strand.
GCCTTGCAGAATTCCTCCAAGATCCATTTGAGATTGCCGAGATTGGCCTGGCGGTCGATCACCAGACCCTCGACCTGATGGAACATCGGCGTATGCGTCTGGTCCGAATCACAGCGATAGGTTCGTCCGGGGCAAATGATTCGGATCGGCGGCTGCTGCGCCAGCATCGTGCGCACCTGCACCGGGCTCGTATGCGTGCGCAGCAACGCGCGCGAACCATCGGCGCTTGGCGAGAAGAAAAACGTGTCGTGCATCTCGCGCGCGGGATGATCGGGCGGAAAATTCAGCTTCGTGAAATTGAAATCGTCGGTCTCGATGTCCGGGCCTTCGGCAATGGCGAACCCCATGTCCGCGAAGATCACGGCCACTTCATCCATGACCTGGGTAATCGGATGGATCCGGCCATTATCGAGCGGGCTCGGCCGCACGGGCAAGGTCACGTCGACGACCTCGGCCGCGAGACGCGCCTCGAGCGCGGCCTGCTTCAAGACCTCGCGCCGGGCCTCGAAGGCTTCGACGATCCGGTCCTTGAGAAGGTTGATGGCCGCGCCGCGAACCTTGCGATCCTCGGGAGCCATTTTTCCGAGCGTGGCGAGCAGAGCCGATACGCTCCCCTTTTTTCCCAGGGCAGCAACGCGCACGCCTTCAAGACCGGCCTCGTCAGCCGCCGAGGCGATGGATTCAAGGGTTTCGTTTTCGAGAGCAGCGAGATCGGACATGGCTTCCAAACATCAAAATACGCCCTCATCTGCCACGTCGGAGTGATCCCTGTCGAGACCGAGGTGCTAGAATGGCGAAATCTCGAGGGGAGCGAGGCGAAATCCGGCGGAAGTCGCCGTCATGCGCTGGCGTCGTCAAATGTAGCGCAGCTTGACACGCGCGCAACGAGGCAAGACCGTCACGCGGAGTCATATGGGCCGGCCCTCTCGCTCGAAAGGTCATTGCGTGGAATTTCCTTATCCGGTTCTCACCGCCGACATCGGCGGAACGAACGCACGATTCGCGCTTGTCACGGAGCCGGGAGCTAGCCCCTCGCAAGCCATCCACCGTCCGACCCATCGTTTCCCCAATCTCGAATCGGCGATCGAGGATGCCTTGCCGGAGCTTCCCGGCACGCCGAGATCGATCATCGCCTGCGCGGCCGGTCCCGTCGAAGGCCGCCGCGTCGTGATGACCAATGCCAATTGGACGATCGACGGGAGCAATGTGGCAAACGCGCTCGGTCTCGGACAAGGCTTGCTTTTGAACGATTTCGAGGCCCAGGCCTTGAGTCTTCCCGTCATCCGGGACGAGTGGACCAAGACGATCGGCCAGGCCATCCCGAGAGCGCCAGGGCCGCGGCTCATTTTGGGACCGGGAACCGGACTCGGCGTGGCGGCCTTGCTCGAAATCGACGACAAGCATTTCGCTCTCGCCTCGGAGGCGGGCCATATCGATTTCGGCCCGATCGACAGCGAAGACTCCGAGGTCTGGCCGCACTTGCCAACGACGGCGCGCGGCCGAATCAGCGCCGAATTCCTCCTGTCGGGCCCCGGCCTCGTGCGGCTCCATCAAGGACGCCTGGCTTCGAAAGGCCGGACGACATCTCAGACGCTCGACGAGATCCGTCTTGTGGACCAAGCCCGAGCCAATCCCTCTGGCGAGGAAGCCGACACCATCCGGATGCTCTGGCGCCTCGCCGCGCGTTTCGCGGGCGACATGGCGCTGGTCTTTCTCGCCACCGGCGGCGTCACGTTTTCTGGCGGCGTCCTTCCGCGCGTGATCTCTTTTGCCGATCCCACGGAATTTCGCGCGCGCTTCGAGAACAAAGCGCCCTTCGGCGAACTGCTCCACAAAATCGATACGAGGCTCATCGTCACCGACGACACCGTCTTGCACGGCATGAGCGCCATCGCCGCTCGTCCAGATGGCTACGCGCTCGACTATGCGAGACGGGCGTGGCGCTGAGCAACACGGGCAGCTTCGGCGGGGCTTTATCGCGAGCTCGCGGCGCGCTTCGGCAACAGGTTGGCGCAAGCGAGGCTCGTTAGGGTTGGACCTCGATACCTCACGGCGTTCCCCGAAGGACGGCGCAAACGAGGGTCCGTTCCAACGTAGCCGCGCGCAAAACAACCGAGTTGGTGCCGGTTGCGCGACGGCGAGAGCCGAGGTGGATTCAATTCATGACACAACAGGTTCACAAGCTGGCCCTGCCGCAAGATATGGCACATTCGAACTTAAGCGAAGCAGACAAAGCTTTTATTGCGCAAAACAATTTAGAAATCGCGCGCCAGCTGCTCCAAGCCGTTGAAAATAGTCTCGACCGCCGTAATCGCACAATCCTGGATCAGCTCGGCGATCTCCGGGCCCTGCTGATCGGCCAGCGGGCGCCAGCCAACACGATCAAGCTCGTGACGGATTACCCCGTCGCCTACCAAAGCAACGATCACGTCAAGCCGCGCGGGACGAAGGACGACAATACGCGCAGCATGAGATTTGTCCGGGCCGTGGAGAACCACTTTGGCCGGCCGGTTTCGGCGCTCGATCTCGGTTGCGCGGGCGGCGGGTTGGTTTTCGATTTCCTGGTCCGCGGTCATCGCGCCTTTGGACTCGAGGGCAGCGACTATTCAATCAAGTCGCAGCGCGCGGAATGGCGCGTGATCGGCGATTATCTCGACACCTGCGATATCACGAAACCTTTCAAACTGCTCGAGACCGGCAGCGGCAAGGTCCATAAATTCGATGTCGTCACCATGTGGGAAGTACTTGAACATATTCAAGAAAGCGATCTTCCGCAGCTCTTCGCCAACGTCAAGGCGCATCTCGCGCCGGGCGGCATTTTCGTCGGCTCGGCCGCGACATACGACGATATCGCCAACGGCGTCAGCTATCATCCGACCGTCAAGCCGGAATCGTGGTGGCAGGAGCGCGTGCAGGAATTCGGCCTTCAATTCATCGATAAATCGATGTTTAGCTTCGGCGATTTCGTGCGCGGAAGCGGCAACATCCACTCCTATTACGACGCCAATTTCGACACCAACCCGGAATTAGGCTTCCATTTCGTCATGACCCACGTCGACAAGAAACCAGCACGCGGCCGAAAAACCGCCAACGTGGAAGCTATCGCTTGATTTGACGGGTTCGAGCGCATCTCTCCCCCGAGGAACACGCTTCGACATCGATCAAAAAAAGCAAACTCATCACTTGGGTGGCGCACCCAAGTGATGAGCCCTTTAAGCCGCGTAGGACGCCGGTTCCTGCGCGAGAATGGTATAAATCGCCAGCGGATCGCGCGTCCCGCGGATTTTCGCGGTGATGCTGGGCGAACGCAAAAGCCGGGCGGCGCGAGCCAACGCCTTTAAATGATCGGCCCCCGCGCTTTCCGGCGCGATCAAGAGGAGGACGAGATCGACGGGCTCGCCGTCCAGGGCCTCGAAATCGACCGGTCGGTCCAATCGGGCGAACACCCCGAAAATGCGATCGACCTTCGCGAGCTTGCCGTGCGGGATCGCGATCCCATTGCCGACGCCCGTCGATCCCAACCGCTCGCGCTGAAGCAGGGAATCAAAAATCTCCCGCGCCGGGACTCCGCATAGGCGCGACGCGGCTTCGCTCAGATCCTGCAAAACCTGTTTCTTGGTCCCCGCCTTGAGAGACGGCAGGACAGAATCACGCGTGATGAGATTGGTCAGTGTCATCTCAAATTCGATCCAAGCGGAACGGCCTCGCGAGCACAACAGAGGTATGCTGGCTATTGAAATGAGCGGGCGGATGTTCAATCACCGTGGAAGCCTTTGGTCATCTGCGAATAAGTCGTCACGGAAGCCGCCCCGAGGGTCGCGGCCGGCGTCGCGCCTCAGCAGCAAGAACGATACCGATTTCGGTCCTGCATATAGCATCCCCCGAGAAATCACGTCAGTTTCATTTTCGCATCGCATATCATGCAAGCCCACGCCTCGCGCAAGGGGCGGCGAAAAGCAGCGGCCGCCTAGAAACCGTGCGCCGCGCTTAATTCGAAGGATCGCAAAGAGTTGCCCGACCGTCGCCGATTTGTGTCTTTCGGCCGAACCCTCTTTTGACGAACGCGGGAACGCCTTGACCTCGACAGCAGCGTGAACGCGACTCCGGGCGTTCTACGGATCCCGATCTCTCGCGAGAGCGTATCAAGCCCCCGACCTCCGGATCGGTCCTTCGACCCGTTCGATCATTCGAAACGAAAGAGCTTTAAAATCCATAAATTTTACTTTAATTTCAGCACCTTGAAAGATGAAAGCATCTCCCTTGGACGCATTCGTCCAAGGGAGAAAATTCGTCCGCTTCGGAGTAAAACGAAGCAGTTTGCTACGCGGAAAGCTGTCAGGCGGCGGGATCGATCCACCCAATGTTCCCGTCGGGACGGCGGTAAACAATATTGATCCGTTTGTTTTCCGCATACCGAAAGACCACGACCGAGCGCGCCGCGTCGTCCAATTCCCGCACGGCGGAGGCGACTGTCATGACCTTGAAACCATTGGCCGATTCGGCAATGACCGCGGGGAAGGTCTCTTCCGGCGTTTCGTCGTCAAGATCGTCCAGGGCGTCGCCGGCGGGGACCGGATGAAGATCGCCCTCTTCGCGCCTGCCGTCGTAGGCGTTGCTGGCATGATGGCCGGCAAGGCGCTTTTTGTGACGCCGCAGGCGTTTCTCGATGCGATCGGCCGCCCGATCGAAGCTCATATAGGGGTCGTGAGCAACCGCCTCGACTTGCAACGTGGTTCCTGAATTTAAAAACAACGTGCAGTCGGACCGGTAACCCGGCCCCTCGGGCTCGATCGTGACGTGCCCAGAGGGCGTTCCTGCATTGTATTTCGCGACAACCCCATCGATGCGAGCCTGAACATGACTGCGGAGAGACTCGCCAATGGCAAGATTTTTTCCCGAAATACGCAATGTCATCAGCAAAGCCTCCATCTTCATGTGAATGCTTCTCGAACGGTCGGCGCCTTGTCTCACGTGCAGAGCACTTGCCATTTCAAGCCGCATCTTCGTGGCGCAGGTTGATCCGTCTCGTCGGGAATCATCAGGGGCGCCCAGCTTCGTCCGGACGGACGGTCAGCGTACGAAGGGGGAATACGGCGGTCAATGACCGTTTCGGGATAGAGAAGCCCCTGTGTTGAACGCGGGAAAGCTTGGCGACTCAGCGGACCTCCGGCTATCATGAGCGATGCCTGTCCAAACGCCGAAAACCGCGCTGCGCGGCTTCGATATCAATTTCTTCGATGTCGTTCACGCTGGCGAGACCTACCGGGTGCAAATCAAGCGCGTGGCAACGGCGCGGCGCTACACGTTGCGCGTCCGCGCGGCGACCCGCGACGTCGTTTTGACCTTGCCGCCGCGCGGCTCCCTCTCCCGGGCGAAGCTCTTTGTCGAGCGCCACGCGGATTGGGTGAAATCCCGGCTCGCTCGCTTGCCCGTTCCGACGCCGTTTGGTCCCGGCGCGGTGATCCCGCTGCGCGGTGTCCCGCTCGAGATTTTGCATCGGCCGAGCGCGCGCGGCACGGTCTGGATCGAGCAGCCGGAACCTGGCAGCAGCGACCACCCCAAGCTCTGCGTCAGCGGCGAAGCTCCCTTTGTCGCGCGCCGCGTCCGGGATTTTTTGATGCGCGAGGCCAAGCGCGACCTGACAACCGCCGTGGAGCGTCATACGAAAACGATCGGGGCCGCGGCGCGACGGATCGGTCTGCGCGATACCACCAGCCGCTGGGGGTCCTGCTCCGCGGCGGGCGCCCTCAACTTCTCCTGGCGGCTCATCATGGCCCCGTCCTTCGTGCTCGACTATCTCGCCGCCCACGAGGTCGCCCATCTCGTCCATATGAATCATTCGGCGGAGTTTTGGGCGCTTGCGCAGCGCCTCGCTCCCGAATTGGAGCGTGCGGAAGCCTGGCTGAAACTGCATGGCATAGGGCTGATGCGCTTTGGCGCGGGGGATAAAGAAGCCTGAGCGAGTCGCTGTCGCTTGGTCAATCCGGTAAAGCGAAACGGATCCAGAGCATGTCCTCGATCGAAAACGTCTTCAACTTTTTCGGGACGTGCCCTAACGCCTGATCGCGGTGATGTAACAAGGTCGCCGTCCCTCGGCGAGGGCCTTGTGCTCGTAGCGGGTGCCCGGCCAATCCGGCCAGGGGCTCTGCCAATCCGCGGCCGTTTCATCGCGCCAGATAAAATCGGGCGAGCGCAGCAAACGCGCCAGCGTCCAGCCGCAGAGATCATCGATATCGGTCGCGAAACGAAATTCGGCCCCGCTCCGCATCACCCGCGCGAGCCGAACCAGCATCGCGTCCGAAATGAACCGGCGCTTGCGTTGCCGCCGCTTCGGCCAGGGATCGGGATAAAACAGAAACACGCGGTCGAGGCTCGCGGCGGGGAGCATGTCGACGAGTTCGCCGGCATCGCCGCAATGCAGGCGAATATTATCGAAATCGCCGGCCGCCAGATCGGCCA
>JARLIW010000168.1 GCA_031291515.1 Beijerinckiaceae bacterium
CGCTGAGGCCTCCCTCGCGCCCGACGCATGTGGCCGAGGCGGATCGACGACCAAAACAAGCCGCTAAAAACTCCAATAGATAGTCGTTTTCCGGCTCCTAATACCGAACCCGCGAAGACATCCACGCTTCGATTCCTTGAAGCAAGGAGTCTTCGTTCTCGCGAAAAACGTGGTCTCAAACGAGGTCCTGGAGCAGCGCTGGACTCTCATCGATAACCGATTGACGTGAAAGTCATGGATGCACGATCCTTTTGAGTGCGCCATAGCGCCGCGCGTCCGTCGATGAAAAACCTGTCGACCTCCACGACAAAAGATACGAGATCGTCAGCGATCCGCGCGACCGGCTTCGTACAAAAACCAGGTTCGCCGTTCGGTTTCGTCGATCCAGACTTCGATTAGACTGGTGGTCGCGACATCATTATAGGCCTCGCAAACCACGTGAGCTTGTCGCAAGAAGGTCGTCAGTTGTCTGTTGTCTTCGCGAAGCTCGGCAAGCATGTCACCCGCCGTGACATAATCCGCATCATTGTCGAGAAGACGTTGGATGCGGTGAATGTGACCGATCGAACGCAAGGTCGTGCCTCCGACCTTTCTGACCCGTTCAGCGATCGCATCGGTCGTCGCGAATATCTGGTCGGCTTGCTCGTCGAGCATCAGATGATAGTCGCGAAAATGGGGCCCAGACAGATGCCAGTGGAAGTTCTTCGTCTTGACGTATAGGGCGAACGTGTCCGCGAGCACCCCCGTCAAGGCGGCGGAGATGTCGCGCGAGGCCTCGGCACCAAGATCGGTCGGCGTAAAGAGCGCGGCGATTTTGCGGGTGGCAAGCAAAGAATCGTTCATGATGGCTTCCATGGTGCGAGGCGACGGTTTCAGGCCGCGGACATTTTTGTCGGCGCGACAGGTGATGAGCCGTATGTCGCCGACAATCGGCGCTTCAATATCGATCAAGCTAGTTCGCCAAGAGGAAGCGCAATATCGTCTTTTTGTGTGATTGCCTCATACCTGGGTTTGGATGGAGCAACGCCCGGCTCGGCGAAGAGGCGATTGTCACGCCCGCGGCCGGTCTTTCCGCGCATCGCATCCCAGGCCGTCGGTACGTGCCAAAGACGACGCAAATGTCCAAGATTCATGGGGGAGCCTGATCTATGCTCAAAAGAACGGTAGGAGAAATCGATCGACCTCGTTGGATCGGCTCGGCATTGCCTTGATTCGCGCCTTTTGCGGCCGTCGGATTTTGGCCTGAGCCTTGTCGCTAGCATACATCCGAGCGGCGCGGAGCCCAATCCCCCGCGAAGAGGAACTCGAATCGCGCGCCATCTATTTGGCGAATGGCTCGTCGATTGAGGGGAAAAAGGTGTTCATGATTAGCTACACACGACAGAAAGATCTTCCGGCCAAATCGCCGCTCAAATCTTTTGTAGTTATCGTGGACGACGATAATATGGTGCGAGAAGGGTTGGGCAGTCTGTTGCGATCGGTCGGTCTGGACACTTTGCTTTTCGGCTCTTCGGCCGAACTTTTGCAGAGTTCGATTCCGGACGTCCCTGGATGTATTATCCTAGATGTTCGACTTCCGGGATTGAGCGGACTTGACCTCCAAAACCAATTGATCAATCAGGGCATCAACCTACCAATCATCTTTATGACGGGCCACGGGGATATCCCCATGACCGTCCGCGCGATGAAGGCGGGCGCTGTTGATTTCCTATCCAAGCCGTTCAGAGATCAGGATATGCTCGACGCCGTAACGGCGGCGGTTGAACTCGATGCGCAACGGCGCGTCGAGGCTGCCGCAAAAGACGGGATCCGCGCCCAGTACGAGACATTGACGCCGCGCGAACGCGAAGTAATGGGGCATGTCACGACCGGACTGATGAACAAACAAATCGCGGGGATTATCGGGCTCAGCGAGATCACCGTGAAGATTCATCGCGGAAACGTCATGCGCAAGATGAATGTCAGAACTGTCGTGGATCTGGTTCGCAGAGCCGAAGCGCTAGGTCCCTCATAAACGCCTGGCAAATCTGGACACACGCGACCAATCGGGAAGCGTTTCGCTTTCTCGTATACTTTGCACATTGCCCGAACCTGCTAAAGCCTGCTCGTTCAATCGGTCCATGACATCGACAAGACCGACCATCTTGTCCCAAGGTCTCAACGATAACTGTCTTCCGGGCGGATTTTTCCGCGGAAAATGAAATAAACCGCGATCGTATAAGCCAATGTCAACGGCAGAACGAATAGACCAGCTCCCCAGAATAGAAACTCGAGCGAGGAGAGCGGCGCCGCCGCCTCCTGGATTGTTAGCGAAAACGGCAGGATGTACGGCAGGAAGGAGGCGGCGAGGGTTGTGAACGCCGCCAGGAAAATCATGGCTCCAGCGAGAAAGAGAAAACGATCATCGCCGCGATAAACCGAACGGATCAGGACCCCGAATGCCGCCAAGCCGACGAGAGGACAAAGGAATAGTGCCGGGCGTTCGATCCAACGGTGGAGAACCGGCAGATCAATCACGAGGGCGTCAATGAAAACCACGACCAGGAAAAGCAGAAGGGCCGCGATCAGCTTCGGCAGCACGCCGAAGCCGAAGTCCCGCAACCTTCCCTCGCTCTTGCCGGTGATCCAGCAAGCGCCGATCATGGCGTAGCCGATACAGAGCCCGGCGCCACAAAGCAGCGCGAAGGGCGAGGCCCACCCAAATGGGCCGCCGACATAGACGCCGTTTTGGATCGGCAGCCCCTGAACCAAGGCCCCGACGGCCACCCCCTGGATAAAAGCCGCGACATAAGAGCCGGCGACAAAACCGGCGTCCCAGAGCCAGCGGAACCGCCGCGTCTTATCCCGGAATTCGAACGCGACGCCGCGCAGGATCAATCCAGCCAGCATCAAGAACATCGGCAGATAAAACGCCGGCAACAGGATCGCGAAGACCATGGGAAAGGCGCCAAAGAGCGTCGCGGCCGAAACCACGAGCCAGGTCTCGTTGCCGTCCCAGACAGGAGAGATGGCTGCCAACATGCGGCGCCGCTCGGTCTCGCCGGTCGCGAAGGGAAACAGCATGCCGACTCCAAGGTCGAAGCCATCCAGCAGCACATAAAGAAGAATTGAGAATGCAAGCGTCGTCGCCCAAAACTCGACCATGATCATTCTCGTGTTGAAGAAGCGTCCGCCACGACAGCCGGCCTGTCAGCCGGGATCGCAAACGGTCGCTTGGGGTTGGTCCGAATCGGAATGGCGGCCGCCGATGCGATGGGGCCAGCGCGCAGAAGCTGGTAGACATAGAGCGAGCCGAAGCTAAAGATCAGCGTGTAGACGAGAGCGAAAATCGTCAGGCTGGTGGCAACTTGAGGCGTGGTCAGGAACGGGGTCGCCGCGTCGGTCGTGCGTAGCTGCCCAAAGACGACCCAAGGCTGGCGGCCGACCTCCGCCGTGAACCAGCCTGTCAGCGTTGCGATGAAGCCAAGCGGGAACGACAGGAACGTCGCCCAAAGGAACAGACGCGTCCTCAGAATACGATCGCTGAGACTGAGCCAGGAACCGAGCCAGGCGATTCCGAGCATCAGCAGACCGCAACCGACCATGATTCGAAACGCGAAAAACGGGATCGCCACCGGCGGCCGCCGTCCGGGCGGGAAGCTTTTGATGCCCACCTCCTTAGCGGTCAGGCTCAACGAACCAATCAGGCTGCCGAGATAGGGAACAGCGACCTCTAAACGGTTGGCCTCGGCCTTTTCGTCCGGCCAGGCGATGAGGATTTCGGAAGCCGGCTGCTCGTCGTTCCAGCGCCCCTCGATCGCCGCGAATTTCGCCGGCTGCGCATCGTGGACGAAGTCGCCGACGAGATGGCCAAAGCCGATCTGGATCGGCACGAGGATGGCGGCGAGACGCAGACCCATCGCGAGCATCGTCCGTCCTTCATGCACCGCCGAGCCGCGCAAGATGTGCCAGGCCCCGGTCGCGGCGACACAGAAGGCCGATGTGACATAGGCCGCCAGCATCATATGCGGGAAGCGCGTCCAGACCGCTTGGTTGAAGATGATCGCCGACCAGTCGGTCGGGACGAAGACGCCGTCCGGGCGCAAGGCGAAGCCGGTCGGGGCCTGCATCCAGCTATTGTTGACCATGATCCAGAAGGACGAGAGGCTGGTGCCGGCCGCGACCATGAGGCAGGACACGAAATAAACCCAGCGCGGCACGCGATCACGGCCGAACATCAGCACGCCGAAGAACGAGGCTTCGAGCGCGAAGGCCGTAAAACTCTCATAGCCGAGCAACGGCCCCTGGATCGCTCCGGTGCGCCGCGAGAGCTCGCTCCAGTTGGTTCCAAACTGGAAGGCCATGACGATGCCCGAGACGACTCCGAGTCCGAAGGCGACGGCGAAGACTTTGAGCCAGAAATCGAACAGCCTGCGGTAGACCCGATCGCCGGTGACGATTTCGCAGCCTTCCAGAAAGGTCAGCCACGCCGCGAGTCCAATGGTGAAGGCCGGAAAGATGATGTGGAAGGAGATCGTGAACGCGAACTGGATCCGCGACAGCAACAAGGGCGTCAATTCCATGGCGCAATCCCATCTCTTGGAGTCGGAGGCCGGGTCCGATGCGACCCCGGCACATGGATGTCCAAAGCGGCGGCGCAAGTCAGCGCGGCAGCAGATTGACCTTGGCGAGATCGATCACCTCATCACCGCGCCCGCTCATCACCGCGCGGAGTAGCCAGAGGCTAAATCCCTTGATTTGTTCGACGCCGATCGTTGGCGGCATGGAAAGCTCCTGTGTCGCCGTCACCACGTCGAGCACCACCGGCCCGTCATGGCTCAGCGCCTCGGTAACCGCGCCGGGCAGATCGCCGGGGTCCTCGACCCTGATGCCATGGATGCCCATGGCGCGCGCCATCCCGGCGAAATCGGGATTCTGCAGGTCGGTCCCGAGTTCGACGAAGCCGGACGCCTTCATCTCCAGCGCTACGAAGCCGAGCACGCCATTGTTGAAGATCACAATCTTGATCGGAAGATTCTCCTGCTTGAGCGTGATGAGATCGCCCATCAGCATGGTGAAGCCGCCATCGCCCGAAAGAGAGATCACCTGCCGGCCTGGCCGCGCCGATTGAATGCCGATGGCCTGCGGCATCGCGTTGGCCATCGAGCCATGCACGAGCGATCCAACCAGTCGGCGCTTACCGTTCATCTTGAGATAGCGCGCGGCCCAAATGGTTGGGGTGCCGACGTCGAAAGTGAAAGCGGCGTCCTCCGCCGCGAGGTCGCTGATCACCTTCGCCAAATATTGCGGATGGATCGGCTTGCGTCCCCGCGTCCCTCGCGCGAGCGCATCGAGCCCGTCGCGCGACTGCTCGTAGCGGCCGAGGCTATCGTCGAGATGCAGCCGGTCCTGCTTCACCGCGAGACGCGGCAGCAGGGCCGTGATCGTCGCGCCGACATCACCCACGACGCCGAGATCAAGCTTGCAGCGCCGGCCAAGATTGGCGGCGCGAATGTCGACCTGGGCGATCTTGATTCCCGTGGGCAAGAATTGCTTGTAGGGGAAGTCCGTACCCAACATCAGAAGCACGTCGCAGGCATGCATCGCCTCGTAGCCCGAGGCAAACCCGATGAAGCCGGTCATGCCGACATCATAGGGGTTGTCATATTCGACATATTCCTTGCCACCGAGCGCGTGCACGATCGGACTCTTGAGCGTCTCCGCGAGGCTCATCAGCTGGGTGTGCGCCCCTTTGCAGCCACGGCCGCAGAACAGCGTCACGCGCTTGGCCCCGTCGAGCAGGCTAGCAAGCGCATCGAGCTGCTGTTCGCCCGGCGTCATGACCGGCGCCGGCGGCAGGAGCCCGGCGCTCGGAGAGACGCCACGCTCCGGCGCGGGCTTGAGCGCCACATCGCCGGGAATGACGATGACCGCGACGCCGCGCTCGCCGACGGCCGCGCGGATCGCGTTTTCCAAGACATAAGGCATCTGGCTCGGATCCGAGACGAGCTCGCAATAGACGCTGCATTCGCGGAACAGGTTCTGCGGATGGGTCTCCTGGAAATAGCCACCGCCGATCTCCGCCGACGGGATCTGGGCCGCTATGGCGAGCACCGGCGTCCGGCTACGCTGCGCATCATAGAGACCATTGATCAGATGCAGGTTGCCCGGCCCACACGAGCCGGCGCAGACCGCGAGATTGCCGGTGATCTGCGCCTCGCCGGCGGCGGCGAAGGCGGCCACCTCCTCGTGCCGGACATGCACCCACGCGATCTTGCCGGTTTGCCTCAACGCTTCGGTTAGCCCGTTGAGACTATCCCCGACCACGCCATAGATTCGTTCGACACCGGCCTGATCGAGGGTTTCGACGATGAGATCCGCAACGTTTCGTGACGACATGGTTTTTCGCCTCACATTGTCTCGGTGATATTTTGGGACGGAGGTCGTCGCATTTTGAAGCCTCGGCTCCTATGTTCTGAAAGCGTTACCAACGGGATCGATGCGCTGCATTCAGACGCATGGCTGTCTGCCTCATACAAAAGGTTTAAGCGGCGCGCGCGACGCGCGACGAGACCCGCCCCTCGCCCTCCGAGGCCGTGACGAGAACGCTCATGGATACGGACATCATGTCCGTCGCGACC
>JARLIW010000169.1 GCA_031291515.1 Beijerinckiaceae bacterium
CGGCTTGGCGCGGCTGTCGGTCAATTCCATCAAGCGGCTGCCACGCCCGCCAGCGAGGACAAATGCCATCGCATGACGCGCAAGCGGGGCATTCGCCCGGATCGGCTCCTCCATCTCGTTCCTCCGTGTGCCGCTTCGCGGCGGGTTGCGAATGCGGGTGTCGTGTTCGATCAGAAAATGGCCGCGCCCTTGTCGGCGGGGCCGGCGTTGGCGCGGAAGGCGGCGAAAAGTTCGCGTCCGACGCCATGGCTGTTGGCGCTGAGATCGGCGGTGGCGCGCGCGCGCGCATCCCATTCGGCCGCATCGACCAACACCGTGAGATTCCCGTTGGGGGCATCCACGCGGATCACGTCGCCGTCGCGCACTTTCGCGATTCCGCCGCCGTCCACGGCTTCCGGCGTGACGTGGATCGCGGCCGGCACTTTGCCGGACGCGCCGGAAAGACGGCCGTCGGTCACCAGAGCCACGCGAAACCCGCGATCTTGCAGGACGCCGAGCGGCGGCATCAGCTTGTGCAATTCGGGCATTCCGTTGGCCTTGGGGCCTTGGAAGCGGACGACGGCGACGAAATCGCGCTCGAGGTCCCCGCGCTTGAAGGCGGATTGCAGCGCCTCTTGGCTCTCGAACACGATGGCCGGGGCCTCGACGACATGGCGGTCTTCCGTGAGCGCCGAGGTCTTGATGACCGCGCGGCCGAGATTGCCGTCGAGCATGTGTAAGCCGCCGGTCGTCGCGAATGGCGTGTCGCGTCCGCGCAAAACCTCGGGCGCCAGGCTTTCCGCCGGCGTGTCGCGCCAGGCGAGGCCGCCGTCGGGCGCGAGCATCGGCTCGTGGGCATAGGCGCTGAGCGGTCCCCAGACCGTCGAGACATCGGGGTGAAGCAAGCCGCCAGCGAGCAGTTCGCGGATCAAAAATCCCATGCCGCCGGCGGCGTGAAAATGGTTCACGTCGGCCTGGCCGTTGGGATAGATGCGGCAGAGCAGGGGCGTGACCTCGGCCAGGGCGGCGAAATCGTCCCAGGTCAACGTAATCCCGGCGGCGCGCGCCATCGCGACGAGATGGATCGTGTGATTGGTCGAGCCGCCTGTCGCGTGCAGTCCGACGACGCCGTTGGCGAACGCGCGTTCGTCGAGCAGCCGGCCGATCGGCGTGTAGCTGTTGCCGGATGCCGTGAGCGCCAGCGCCCGGCGTGCCGCCTCGGTCGTCAAGGCGTCGCGCAGCGGCGTGTTGGGATTGACGAAGGACGAGCCTGGCAGCTGCAGGCCCATGATCTCCATCAGCATCTGATTGGTGTTGGCGGTGCCGTAAAAGGTGCAGGTGCCGGGGCCGTGGTAAGAGGCCATCTCCGACGTCAACAGCACGTCGCGGCCGACCTTGCCTTCGGCGAAGAGCTGGCGGGTTTTCGCTTTTTCACTGTTGCCGATCCCCGAAACCATCGGCCCCGAGGGAATGAACACGGCGGGCAGATGCCCGAAGGCGAGCGCGCCGATGACCAGGCCCGGCACGATCTTATCGCAAATGCCGAGATAAACGGCGGCGTCGTAGGTCTGGTGCGACAGCGCGACCGCCGTCGCGAGCGCGATGACGTCGCGCGAAAACAGCGAGAGTTCCATGCCGGTCTCGCCCTGGGTGACGCCGTCGCACATCGCGGGCACGCCGCCCGCGACCTGCGCCGTGCCGCCGGCCGCCCGCGCCGCCTTGCGGATCAGCTCGGGAAACCCTTCATAGGGCTGATGCGCCGAGAGCATGTCGTTATAGGCCGTGACGATGCCGAGATTGGGCGTGTGGCCGCTCGAGAGCTTGAGCTTGTCGCCGGGGGGCGAGGCCGCGAACGCATGGGCCTGATTGGCGCAGCCGAGCTTTTCGCGCGGCAGTTTGGCGCTTTCGGCGGCGGCGTCGATCCGGTCGAGGTAGCGGGTCCGTTCATCGAGACTGCGGCGGACGATGCGATCCGTGATTTCGGCAACCCGTTCATGCATCGCTCTGATCCTCGATCTTGATGTAAGGGCTAGCTGAGTGCCGCGAGCGCCCGGCTCGCGCGCGCCGTGATCGCGGCCCAGTCGCCTCGCGCGACTTCGTCGGGTGGCGCGAGCCAGGAGCCGCCGACCGCCAGAACGTTCGGGAGTTTGAGCCAAGCGGCGGTGTCGGCCTCCGAAATCCCGCCGGTCGGACAGAAACTGACATTCGGGAACGGCCCGGCCAGCGCCTTCAAGGCGGCAATCCCTCCGGCCGGGACGGCGGGGAAGAATTTCATCGAGTCGAAACCGTGCTCGAGACAGGCCATGATTTCCGACGCCGTCTGAATGCCGGGCACGAATGCAATCCCGGCCTTCGCGGCGGCGTCGAGGAGCGCCGGCGACGCGCCGGGACTGAAGGCGAAATGGAACCCGCGCTCCCGGCATAGATCGAGGTCGGCGGCCGTCAGCACCGTGCCGAGCCCGACGATGGCATCGGGCACCTGTTCGCGAATCGCGGTGGCGGCGTCCGCGCCGGCCGCCGTGCGGAGCGTGACTTCAAGCGTGCGCACGCCGCCCGCGACAAGCGCCTTGGCGAGCGGCACGGCGGTATCGGCATCGACGATCGTCAAGACGGGAATCAGCCGAGCGCCGCGCAGCATCGCGCGCGTTAGCGAGGGCATCTTGTTCGCCTGGTTGGGGTCTGAACCGCTCATGCCTAGCTTTCCCCTCTGGGTTTGATGCGCGAACCCGACAGTCCGGCCTCGATCGATGGCGGCTTCGATCGGTGGTCGGTCTTGCCCGTTTCAGCAATCGGCATGCCTGTTTTGCATACTCAATGAGCATTGGGGCACAGCCCGTATTTTCATCATAGCGGTCCGGGAAGGATTCGGCTTGCGCGAATTGAGGCATCGCCTGTTTTTTATGGTCGTGAAAGCGACCCGCTCGGGGCTCGGCGACGTAACGTCAAAATCGCTTTTTTCGGGAAGCGCCCTAGCCGCCCGAATGAAAATGCGGAAAGAAAGAGAAAGTTCAGGGAGAGTCAGGGCATGAGCATTCGCACCGTCGAGACCGCGCCGATCGCGGGGCAGAATCCGGGAACCTCGGGGTTGCGCAAGAAAGTGCCGGTGTTTCAGGCGCCCCATTATGTCGAGAATTTCGTTCAATCGATCTTCGATAGTCTCGAAGGCGCGAAAGGCCAGACCCTGGTGGTGGGCGGAGACGGGCGCTACTTCAACCGCGAGGCGATCCAGACGATCGTGAAAATGGCGGCGGCGAATGGATTCGGCCGAATTCTCGTGGGGCAGGGCGGGTTGCTCTCGACGCCCGCCGCCTCCTGCGTGATCCGGGCGCGCAAGGCCTATGGCGGCATCGTGCTCTCCGCCTCGCACAATCCCGGCGGCCCCGACGGCGATTTCGGCATCAAATTCAATGTGGCGAACGGGGGGCCGGCGCCCGAAAAGATCACCCAGGCGATTTATGCGCGCACCCTGACGATCGACGGTTACTTGATCACCGAGGCTCCCGACCTCGATCTCGACCGGCTGGGAGCGGTTACGCTCGGCGACGCCACGGTCGAGATCATCGACCCCGTGGCTGATTACAAGGCGCTGATGCACACGCTGTTTGATTTCGCCGCGATCCGCGCGGCGATCGCGGGCGGCCTGACGTTGCGCTTCGACGCCATGCATGCCGTCACCGGCCCCTATGCCAAGGCGATTCTCGAAGACGAGCTCGGCGCGCCGGCGGGCAGCGTCGTCAATGCCATTCCGCTCCCCGATTTCGGCGGCCACCATCCCGATCCCAATCTCGTTCATTCGAAGCATCTCTACGATCTCATGATGGGGCCGGACGCGCCGGATCTCGGCGCGGCCTCCGATGGCGATGGCGACCGCAATCTGATCATCGGTCGGGGCCTGTTCGTGACGCCGTCCGACAGTCTCGCCCTGCTCGCCGCCAATGCCCATCTCGCGCCGGGCTACAAAAGCGGACTGCGCGGGATCGCCCGGTCCATGCCGACCAGCGCCGCCGCCGACCGGGTCGCGGCCCGGTTGGGCATT
This sequence comes from Beijerinckiaceae bacterium, assembly GCA_031291515.1. Classification (GTDB taxonomy): domain Bacteria; phylum Pseudomonadota; class Alphaproteobacteria; order Rhizobiales; family Beijerinckiaceae; genus RH-AL1. The sequence continues at coordinate 4,016 of JARLIW010000169.1, forward strand.
CCCGCTTACGAGACGCCGACCGGCTGGAAGTTCTTCGGCAATCTGCTCGATGCCGGGCTCGCGACGATCTGTGGCGAGGAAAGCGCGGGGACGGGTTCGAACCACGTCAGGGAGAAGGATGGGCTCTGGGCCGTCTTGCTCTGGCTCAACATTCTGGCCGTGCGCAAACAATCCGTGCGCGACATCGTCCACGAACATTGGCGCATTCACGGACAGAATTATTATTCGCGCCACGATTACGAAGAGGTCGATTCGGAGGCCGCGAACGGCTTGATCGCGCATCTGCGGGACCAGCTCGCCGCGCTGCCGGGCCAGACGCTCGATGGGCTCGTGGTCAAGACCGCCGACGATTTCGCCTATACCGATCCGGTCGATGGGTCGTTCAGTTCCAAGCAGGGGATCCGCGTGATCTTCGAGGATGGCTCGCGAATCGTCTATCGCCTGTCGGGGACGGGAACGTCGGGCGCGACCTTGCGCGTCTATCTCGAACGTTTCGAGCCGGACCCGGCGCGCCATGGCGCCGACGCGCAACAGGTTTTGGCGCCCTTGATCGCGATCGCGAACCGGGTCGCCGGCATCAAAGAGCGGACCGGACGCGAAAAGCCGGACGTGATCACGTGATCGAAAGCTTGAAGAAATTTGTATAACGTATTGCTAAATTTGACAATTCTGCTTATGGGTCGACCCCTGGCGGGAGTTTGAGATGGCGGTAGCGGATCCAGTAGCAGTCAGGGTCGTCCGGCCGCAGCTTGGATTCGTCGCGTTCGCGCACGCAGGCATAGATGACGTCCTGGACGCCCTCCTTGCCGCGCACCACGAGTTGAATCGTCTCTTTGCGGACGACGGTGACCTGATCGCCCTGATTGAGCGGCCGGCAAGCGCCGAGCCCAGCTTTTTTTCGGTAGGCGTCGATCCGGCTGAAGGCGTTGTGATCCTTGCCGCTCATCTTATCGAGCACCGCTTCCTCGGCCATTTGCGTGGCTTCGAGCGTGTCGCAGCCAATCGAGACATAGCTCACGGTCTCCGCCCGCGCCGCCCATGGCGCCGCCGCGAGGGTCAAGGCGAGTGCCGCCAGTACAATGTCAATTCCACGCATCGAGAATCGGGCCCTGGGAAAAGCGGCGGCGAATACCAGCCTCGAATTTCATATGATTTAGCAGCTCGCCGGGCAATCGCTCGTTCGCGTTTCCCCCGGGCTCTTTTAACCAAACGGCATAGCTAAGCCGGGGGAGGGGCGAATCATGATGGTTTCGACGACGAACGACATTGCGGGCTACCGGATCGTGCGCCATCTCGGCATCGTCCGGGGCATTACCGTGCGATCGCGCAGCGTCATCGGCAATTTTATCGGCGGGGTGCAGTCGATTTTCGGCGGCAAGCTCGGCGCTTACGTCCATCTCGCGGAGACGGCGCGGCAGGAGGCGTTCGACAATCTCTGTATCCACGCCAACCAGGGCGGCGCCAA
>JARLIW010000170.1 GCA_031291515.1 Beijerinckiaceae bacterium
ACGAGGTGCCCGTCCGCGGTGAAGGCCAGCATGACGGCCTTTTGATCGAGAACGGCGCGCGCGACGACGCTGGCGCAGTAGGGGGTGCTGTCCGCGCCGAAAATGCCGAGCCGGATACATTGGCCGCGCGCCGAAAAAACCTCGGCGTTCGGAACCCGAAAGACGGCGTCTTCGATTGGATATTGCATGGTCGACGGCCCGCCCAAGGTGGCGAATTCGGCGTCGAAGCGACCACTCTTTCCAATCGTGTGGCACCTCACATAAAACGCATCGACGAGGCAGGTTCCCATCGTGTCTTCCGGCGTGACCTGGCCGTTCTCGAGGCGATAGATCTTATTGATCATGTAAGTCAGAATGCGATTCTTCGGGGGCGCGAGCGGCGCGGTGCTTCCCAAGCCAACCGCTTCGTGTCCCATCGCGAACCAATGAATGACGGTGCCATCGGGAACGAAGGCCAGGGCGAGTCGTCGTTCGCAAACATCCGTCCGGCTCTGTCCGAAGATTTCGAGCGACAGACACTTCCCCATATAAGTATCGAGCTCGGAATCGGGATGCAGCGCGATCAGTGTTTTGAGCGGAAATGCCTCGTCCTCGAAAAAGGGCGCGAAGACGTCGTCCGCCAGGCCGGGCGCCATGGCCGACGGCGCGGATGACTCGGACGGCTCGGACGGCTCGGACGGCTCGGCGGCCGAGCTTACGTTAGGGAAGAGTAATGACAAGCATGCCGCAAGAATACAAAGCATGAAACGCATCGTTAACTCCATTTGTGGTAACCCTATCAAATGGTTGATCTGGCCCGCAAGACGCAATTTTGACGTGTGCCGACAAATGGATTAGTTGCGGGAATCACGGAAAGCCGCGCGTGATTCGCAAGCATGACGCGAGATTCCTCTCCCGTGACGGTGGGCGGGGGCTGTCGCCGGGATTTTTTCGCTCGCGCGAGGGCCGATCCGTCCCCTATCGCGGGCGCCAGATTCCCATGGCCCAACACACTGGTGGATAAGTCCTGGCTCTCGAATACATTCGCTTGCGCAGTCTTTAACGCTTTGTTGTCTATTATTAACCATGCGTTAACTTTTTTTGTGTCTGTTTGTTAACAATCTCTTTACCGGAGGGTTTGAGATGGATGCACATGGCGCGGTACAGACACGGATTCAAATGCGGTCACGATCGTTCGATTGGGCGGAACCGCTGATCTGCGAGCAGGTCCTCAATGTCTATGGGGCCCCTCTCGATGGGACGGTCTCAAACCACAAGGTCGCGGCGGCGCAAACACGGATGTGGCTCTCGCTGATCGACGGCGACGAGGAAAGCTTTGAAATCGAACGCGCGGAGCTCGCCCGTCTCGCCCATGACGCCAAAGTCGCCGTCGCCGAACTCGACCGCGCCAATCGCGCCGTGCTGCTCGAATTGGTCTTGGTCGTCGTGACCCGGTTTCGCAATTCCGACCGGGTCCGCATGAGCTACGTCGAGCGGTTACAGGCGGCTCTCCGCGTCATTAAGCAGAACCGGTCGCTGACGTTGCATTAGGCTTTGCGGGCTTGCGCAAGCTAAGATTTTATTTTTTGTTTGACCGCTTTTCTAAATTGCTCGCGGCGAACGTCTTTCGACATCGCTCTCGGCAATCTTCAAAATTCGTCCCCCCAATCATCAGACAAAATCTCTTGTCGTCGACGCTCTATTGGCGCGCGTCCCCACGCGGAAAGACCCGCGTCTCGATTTCCTTGGCGGGCCGCAGGGTAATCCGCAGTTTTGGCGCGGGCAGCGCCTCGCCGACCGGCTCGAGCCGGACGGATTGAAGCAAGACGGCGAGGATGGCGACCGCTTCCATCGTCGCGAAGGCGCTGCCGATGCAGATCCGGTGGCCGGCGCCAAACGGCATGAAGGCGTAGCGGTGCCGCGCCTTGACCTCGGCGGGCGCGAACCGATCGGGATCGAACGTTTCGGGGTCGTCCCACAGTTTGACATGCCGGTGCAGCGCATAGATTGGAAACGCGAGGACGGTGCCGGCTTTGACGGGATGGCCGCCGAGGTCGAAATCCCGGAGCGCCGCGCGGAAAATCAGCGGCGCGGGGGGATAGAGCCGCATGCTTTCGTTGAAGACCTGCCTGACATAGCCGAGTTGGTCGATATGGTCGGGCTTGACCGCGCCGCCGCCCGTGACCGCTTCGATTTCCGCGAGCGCCTTGGCCTCGATCGCGGGATGCGCCGCCAGAAGCGCGAGCGTCCAGCCCAGCGCGAGCGCCGTCGTCTCATGGCCCGCGATGATGAAGGTCAGCAGATTGTCGGTAATTTCTTCGTCCGACATCGCGCGGCCCGTCTCCGGGTCCGAGGCCGCGAGCAGCAAGCCGACGAGGTCTTGTTGCGCCGCGCCGTCGCGACGCCGCGCCGCGACCATCGTCTGGACCGCCGCGCGCATTGCGACCGCCGCCTTCATCGCGCGCCGCCGTCCCGGATAGGGCACCCAACGCGGCGCCTTGAGAATGCTCAACAGGCCCATCCAATTCGCGGGTTTCAAATAATCCGAGACGCCACGGCGGACGGCGGCGGCATCGATCTGGCCCGGTCCCGACAGCATCGTCTCGAGGATGATCTTGAAGGTCGTCGTCATCAGGTCATGGCCGAGGCCCACGACGGCGCCGGATCCCTGGGCGAGCCAGCCGTCGCGCGTCTCTTCCGCCGCGGCGATCATCGCCGGCAGGAATTCGCGCAGCCGATCGAATTGGAACGCCGGCGCAAGCGTCTGGCGCTGCCATTTCCAGGATGCGCCATCGGCGGTCAGCAACCCATTGCCGAGGGCGGGCGCCAGGACGCGCTTGTTTTCCTCGCCCTTGCCGAGAGCGTCGGCATTACGCACGAGCGCCTCGTGAACGAGGACGGGATCGCAGACGAACAGACGCGACCGGCCGAAGATGCGCGAGGCGACGAGGCTATGCGTGAACACCTGCGGCGGCAGCGACGCGAGCGGATCGCGGATGATCGCGAAGGCCGAGGCCCAGGACTTGCGCCGGTTCCGGTGCAGATCGAAACCGGGCTCGTCGAGATTGAGACCTTGGGTCATGGCGGCTCCCTTTCAGCCGAGGGCGCGGGGGACACTTGATGGCGGACCGAGGCCCATATCGCAATGCAAGACGGCTAAAGCGGGGCGCGGCGCATCGGGAGGGTCGCGATATCGCGGACTTCGACAACGCAGCCTACCCGACCCCGCGCCGCCCCTCGTAGACCCAGGCCAGGACCACGCTGCCCAACAGCGCAAGCAGCCCGGCGAAGCCGATCGCGAGCGGCGCGAAGCCGATGCCTTTGACTTCGCTCGCGCCGGTGTTCTTGATCGCGGCATAGTCGCTGCCACCATAGACCGGGCTGTCGCGCATCGCGAGAATGCGGGGCAGCGCGATCGCGCCGTCCGCGCCCTCGCCGAGCCGGCGCACCGTCCCGCCGGTCGCCTCGGCGAGGGCCCGCAGTTTGTCGGGCGTCGAGACGACCTCTTGAAATTCCCGCGGGTTTTCCGGCCCGGCATTGGCCAGGACCGAGAGTTCGCCATCGACGGCGCGAAACAGGCCGAGCTCCTTGATCTCGAGTTCGGCGCGCCACAGGCCGGGACCAGCCGCCGCGAGCGGCAGCGTGACCGTCTTGCCCGAGGGCGTCGTGACGACGACGGGCGGCACCTCCGGCTTCAGGCTCTGGCGCTCGATCATGAGCTTGTTGCCCTGGGCCTTGGCGCGCAGCGCCTCTTCCTCGAGATCGGGCTCTTTCATGAGCCAATGCGCGAGACGGCGCAGCAGATCGAGATAGGGGCCGCCGCCGTCGTAGCCGCGCGCCCACAGCCACATCTGATCGCTGAGCAGCTCCGCCACGCGGCCCTTGCCCTCGCGCGACAGCACGAGCACGGGCTTGTTGTCGGCGCCGTCCATGACGCTCGTGCCACGCGTCAGAGTCGCGCTGATCTGGCGAAACCACGGCGCCCAGGCGGGCGGGGTTTCGTCGCCGCCGACGAGCCCGCGCGTGACCGGGTGCTTCGCGCCATCGCTCGAGACGGCGGCGCGAAAGCCGCGCTCGATCAAGGTTCCGTCGGGCCGCGCCGGGGCGATGCGCCCGATCGGCGAGAAGAAAATGCCCTCGGGCCGCGAAAAATCCGGCCCCGCCGCGAGCAATAGCGCGCCGCCCTCGCGCACATAGCGCACGATATTGTCGAGATAGAGCGGCGGCAAGACGCTCTGGTTCGAATAGCGGTCGAAGATGATGAGGTCGAAATCCCGAATCTTGCGGCCGAATAGATCCGCCGTCGGAAAGGCGATCAGCGACAGCTCATTAATGGGCGTGCCGTCCTGCTTTTCCGGCGGGCGTAGGATGGTGAAATGGACGAGATCGACATTGGCGTCGGATTTCAACAGGTTGCGCCACATGCGCTCGCCATTGTGCGGCTCGCCCGAGACGAGCAACACCTTGAGCTTGTCGCGCACGCCCTCGATCGTCACGACGGCCTTGTTGTTGATGGCGGTGAGTTCGCCCGGCAGCGCCGCGACCTCGAGTTCGACGACATTCTGCCCGCCATGCTCGATGCGCACCGGCACCTTGATCGTCTGGCCCACCACGGCCTGGACGGTCGCGACGGCGGTGCCATCGCGGCGCACGTCGAGGCGCACCGGCTCGCCCTTGTCGGCCGTGTCGAGCACCTTGAGTTCGATCGTCTGATCCTTGCCGACGATGCCGAAGCGCGGCGCCTCGATCAACTCGATCCGCCGGTCGCGCTCGCCCTCGTGCCCGGTGATCAAGGCATGCAGCGGGGCCTTGAGGCCGAGCGCCGCCGTCGAGGCCGGAATATCGTCGACCTCGCCATCGGTGATCATGAAGACGCCGGCGATCTGCTCGGCCGGCACGTCGGCGAGCCCCGCGTTGAGCGCCGAAAACAGCTGCGTGCCATCGTTTCCGCCGCCGCTCTGGCCACCTTCGATCAGCCGGACATCGACGTTGCCGAGCGCCTTGAGCCGCGCCGTCAGCCCCGCAACCGCGGCATCGGTCTGCGCCGCGCGGTCGCCGATCGTCTGCGAGCCGCTGCGGTCGACCACGAGCGCGACGGTTTGCTTGAGCGGCGTGCGATCCTCGCGCACGAGCGAGGGATCGGTCAGCGCGAGCAGCACGAGCGCGAGGCCGAGCGCGCGCAGCCAGGCCGAACGCTGCCGCCGCGCAAGCCCGAGCGCCACGACGGCAAGGCCCGCGAGCCCGAGGATGACGAGAACGCTGACGGGGAATAGGGGCGAAAAGGCCAGGGAAAATTGGTTCATCGCCCGCTACACTGTCCCAATGCGCGCCACGGGACAAGGGCCGGATGGTCGCGGCGGCGCGGGGGAGATGGCCTCTTCGCGGTCTTCATAAGGACCGAGACGAGCATTAACGTCCTAAGACCTAGCGTTACCCCATTGGCTTGGAAGGTCGTGCGTCGTTGATCGCTTCCGGTGTCCGGATCAGCCTGGCCGTCGAAGTCCCTCGACGAGGAGAGCCGTCATTTGACCAGCATGGTTGGGTTTTCCGTCGTAGGTTGACATGCACAATGTCGACACCGCGCAGAGGATCTCGGCTGGGTCCATATCGGGCCGCGCCTCTCCAGCCTTAACCGCCGCCTCGTACAGGTTTTGAGCGGCGGGGCGAAGACGTTGATCAAGGCGCGCAAACACACCGGCATAGACCGGATCGCCGGAACTGAGCGCCTTGGCCAGACCCCGCTTGGTGCCGACGAATTCAGCATAAACCTGCATCCATTTCGCCAGCGCTTCGAACGGTGGGTAATTCGCGGCAAGCGTTGCGGCGGCCTCCGCGCAGGCATCCATTTCACTATGAAAGACAGCGGCGATCAGGTCGGCGCGCTGG
>JARLIW010000171.1 GCA_031291515.1 Beijerinckiaceae bacterium
GATCGGTGACCGGGCCAAATAGTCGCATCCGGCGAGACGCGAGGGTTTTGGGCTCGCGAGTCAGCGGATTTCGCTGTTGCGCCAAATTGCGAAGTGATCGATCGGGCCGGGGCCTTGGCCGACATCGAGTGCATCGGCCCCCGCGAGGGCCGCGCTCAAATAGGCTTTTGCCAGGCTCACGGCCTCGGGCAAGGAAGATCCTTTCGCGAGATAGGCCGATATGGCTGAAGATAGCGCGCAGCCCGTCCCATGCGTATTGCGGGTCTGAATCCGTGGGGCCGAAAACCAGTGGAACGCGAACCCATCGAAGAGAACATCGTCGGATGTCGCTCCTTCGCCGTGGCCGCCTTTGATCAGCCACGCAGCCGGCTGGTCCCCGCGCAGCGATCTTGCAATGCTTTCCATCTCTCCGCGATTCGCGGGAACGGGCGCATTGGCGAGCCGCGCGGCCTCGTGGAGATTCGGCGTGATGATTGTCGCGAGCGAGAACAGGGAGGCCCGCATCGCCGCAATGACACCATCCCCGCCGAGGTCCGCGCCGCTGGTCGCGACAAGCACCGGATCCAGCACGAGCGGAATGGATTGATGGTGTCGCAGCGCTTCGGCAATGGCCGTCGCTATTTCAGGCGATCCCACCATCCCGATCTTGACGGCGGCCACGTCGATGTCGGCAAAGATCATTTTGATTTGCTGGCCCACGAATTCCGCCGGCGGCAAATGGATCGCGCCGACGCCTCGGGTATTTTGCGCGGTGAGAGCGCTTGGCACCGCCATGCCGTAACAGCCGAGCGCGGCGAATGTCTTGAGATCGGCTTGGATCCCGGCGCCCCCGCCGGGGTCGGAACCCGCGATCGACAAAAGGTTTGGGATCGGAGATTTCGACAACCTTAACTCCGAAGATCTTAAGACCAGCAGCGTCAGTTCAAGGGACGTTCGTCGACAATGCCGGATTCATCGTCGCGCAGCGAACCGGGCGAGACCAGTTCAATCGTGCCGCGCATTTGCGTGACTCTATGTAGGGTTTCCGACAGACTCTCGCTCAAGTATTTTTCATCGCCGCGATGCTCCGCGCGTAAAATCAGAACGTCCTGCTCCTTGGAGCGGCGGACGACTAGGCGCAACCGGCCGAGGCTTGGATGCCGCTTGGCGATTTCCGCGAGCTGACCGGAATGCAGGCGCATGCCGCGACATTCCGCGCTTTCGGCGGCATATTCTCGGGGCGTCCGGATTCGCATATTCGTCCGTCCACAGGTCGAATGGTGCGGCAACTGGGCCGAAACGGCGCCCGTGCCGAAGCGGAGCAGCGGATAATCCGGGTTGAGCCGCGTCACCACCATTTCACCGGGCTTTCCCGGTTCGACGATTTGGCCATTGCTCGGATCGACAAATTCGAGGATGAGCCCTTCATTCACGGTCAAGCCTTCCGTCGCGCCGCTTTCGAATGCGACGACGCCGAGTTCCGGGCGCGCGAAGGCGAGCTTGACATGAAGGCCGCGCAAGCTGATCTCGTTGCGCAGCCCCGGCGCGAAATCTCCCGTCACGAGCCCGTTCTTGAGGCTTGAAACGTCGGCGCCTTTCTCCGCGGCATGGTCGAGAATCCGCTTCAACTGATCCGCCGTCCCACAGTAAAATTGTGGTTTGAGGTGCGCGATGGCTTTAACCTTGAAATCGAGCGCCCCCGCGTGGAGCGGAATGACCGCGCAGCCCAATGCTTCGGCGCCCGAGGCGATCATATTGGCGTTGGGGCCTTGTTCATAGGAAAAGCAATTGGCGGCAATCATGCCTTTTCGCAGGCCTGCCGCATAAAGCGCACGCGCCGCGCCCCACCAATCGCGGGCCTTGCCCTCGGGCGCGGCGATCGCGCCAGGGCCGACGAAAATCTGCTTCAAAGCGTTGGGCCGGGTCGCGCACAAGCCGCCAAACGGAGGCGACTCGGTTTGCAAGGCCGCGATATCGCGCGCGCGCAGGATTGGAATCCGCGCCAGTTCCGCACGCGCTGTCAAGGATTGGATCTCGATTCCCTTTAATTGCGCTCGAATGGCCGGCACGCGCGATTTCGTGATCGATAGAATATGACGTAGATCGCGAAGAAGAAATGTTTCGCGGGTCTGCGGCACGCGATTTTCGAGACGGTCATAAAGATCGGGCATAGTGGCCATCGGTGCGCAAACGGAGCGGAGCAAGAACTCTGGAGACTACGCGATAAGCGGGGTTTCGCGCGAGTCGCCTTTCTATATAGCGCGCGATTTATTTCGTTTTGGCGCCGGTGTTGCGTGCAGGTATCGTTTCGTAAACGTCCCTGGCTCGGTCAGCGCGTTGCATTCCAAGTTATTCATCTGCGGATCATTTTTACGCGTCGTGCCTTGTCCCGCTGTATTTTCGTCGCGCGAATTTGGCCCGGCTCAATATAGCGAGCCGCGGTCTAAATGCTTTCGCTTGGTATCTTCCGAGGCCGGCGTCCAAGTTTGCGCTTGAAGGAATATCCGGCTGCGTGAACCGCGCCGCCGCCGCCGATGAAACCGATGAGACCAAGCACAAACGCTTCCGCCGAGACGGGAACCGCGGGCTGAAAACTTTCGAACGCACGGGCCGCAATGCTCGAATCGTAATGGGTGGCAAGTATTACGAGGCGTTCGGCGGGGCCGTGGTTCCGCAACATTTGTTGGACGTCTTGCAGTCTCACCAATCGGGCGGAGATCTCCCTCATTTGCGTGCCGCGTTGGCGCACGAATTCGTCGGAGTTTGCCAGAAGGCGCTCGATTCCGCCGTCCTCGGTCAACCCTTGGGCGGCGCTGTCGCTGTCGAAACGCGCGACGATCGCGGATAATTCGTCAATCGCGCCGCCGAGCCGTTGCTGATACTGCTCCGCAAATTCCGGGACTTGCGTCATCATGAGCCCGCAGAGCATTGCGAAGAACAGGGCAAGGCGGCGCACCATCATCGGCATACGGATCCTTGGCCCGGAGCGAGGCGAAGTGTCATGGCGTTCCGGCTCTCCTTCGGCGCGAGGCTGTCAGGGCAACGTCAGCAGTCCCGCTTCACCGCCCGCCGTACCGAAAAGTAGCGCGGCGCCGTCATCGTTCCATGCCAATGCGGTCACGGCGGATCGCTCGCCATCGGGACGCCGAACGAGGAGTTCCGAACCGTCGTTCAAGCGAACCAAGAGAATCCAGCCGTCCTCATAACCCATGGCCAGAAGCAGGGCTTTGGGATTGAAGGCAACGCGGGAAATTTTCGTTTTTCGCACCCCGCATTCGCGAGGCGTTTTGTTCATGGGCCCGTCTTTTTCCTTAAATGGCCAGAGGACGCAGGAATCGGCACCGGACGTCGCGAGCCAAAATCCATCCGACGACCAGGACCACGAACGCACTTTCGAGGGGTAGCCGGTCATGCGCATGTGTGCCTTGTCGGCGATGCGCCAGCCATGCAGCGCATTCTCCTGCATCGACGTCACGAGAAAGCGTCCGTCCGGCGAGATCGTGACGTCGAGATGCGAGCCCTTCCATTCGAACGCGTCTGGCGGGGTCTCCGTATTGGGAAACCAAAGCGATGCGCCACCATAATACGCAAAGGCGAGCCGATAGCCTTTGGGCGCGAAGGCCAAGCCACGCGCCGTCGTGGACGCCGTTGCCGTCTTGATGCCGCCCTTGGCGTCCCGGCAGAAGATTTCCTTGCCGTGACTCCAGGCGATCGCGCCGTCCTCGCGCGTCGCGAGAGCATCGATCCATTTGCCGGGCGCGGCGTGGATCTCCTGATGGAGCCCCGATGCCTGGGTCAGAACCACGCGGCCGTCGTCGCCGCCGGTGACGATATGCTTGCCGGCATGCACGGCCGAAAGGATCGCGGCGCCAGGATGGGCCGCGATGCGCTTTTGTCCAGTTTCCGCGCCAAGCAGAATGTCCCCGTTATCGAGAACGATCGTGGGCGCTTGGCCGAGGAATGCGACCGCCGCGACAGGCGCGCCGGCGTTGATCATCGTGACGTGATCGCGAAGCGATTGGGTTTTCTCGTCGACCATGGCGATCAAGCCGCGCAGGCGAGGAAGCCTTGCCGGATCTCGTCCTCCTTCAATTGACGGCCGATGAAGACCATTCGGCTGATGCGCGGCTCGTTCGGCTTCCATTCGCCTTGCAGATCACCGTCGAGGATCATGTGGACGCCTTGATAGACGAAACGCCGGGGCTCGTCCTTAAAGGCCAATATGCCCTTGGAGCGCAGAATGCCGGCGCCTTCGCGTTGGATATACTCTTGAATCCAAGGCAAGAATTTATCGGGATCGACCTCGCCGTCGATTCTCACCGACAAGGATTGCATGTCTTCGTCGTGATAATGCTTAAGGCCACCTTTGCTGCCGTGCTCGTGATGGCCATGGTCATGGTGCTCGTGATGGGCATGATCGTGCCCATGCCCATGATGACCATGGTCATGCTCGTGCCCATGATGCTCGTGTTCGTGATCCCCGGTTTCGAGAAACGACGGTTCGATATCGAGGATCCGGTCGAGATCGAAGGCATTGCGGCCCAAGACGGCGTCGAGCGGGACGGCGCAGCGCTGTGTCTTGTGCAGCGTGGCATAGGGGTTGATGGCCCGGATGCGGGACTCGACTTCGAGCAATTCCTCGGCGCTGACGAGATCGGTCTTGTTGAGAATAATGACATCGGCAAAGGCGATCTGGTTCTTCGCCTCGGGCGCGTCGCGCAGCCGGTCGCTCAACCATTTGGCGTCGGCCACCGTGACCACGGCATCGAGGCGGGCATTGGCCTGGACATCCTCGTCGACGAAAAAAGTCTGGGCGACGGGCGCGGGATCGGCGAGCCCCGTCGTCTCGACGATGATCGCGTCGAACTTGCCCTTGCGCTTCATCAGGCCCTCGATGATCCGGATCAGATCGCCGCGAACGGTGCAGCAAATGCAGCCGTTGTTCATCTCGAAGACTTCTTCGTCCGCGCCGACGACCAGGTCGTTGTCGATCCCGATTTCGCCGAACTCGTTGACGATGACGGCATATTTCTGGCCGTGAGGTTCGCTCAAGATGCGGTTCAACAAGGTCGTCTTGCCCGCACCGAGATAGCCGGTCAGCACCGTGACGGGAATTTTGTCTTGGGACGCCGTTGCGTTCATCAAACATCTCCGGGGATGCTCCGGAGGACGCCGCCGGAGCTGAAATCAGCCCCCGATATAGGGATATAATGTATCATCGGAAAGGCTTTTCGATCACGCCGGCCGATTCGATGGCGCTTCCTCTCGATCCCGCCGCAATTTCTGACTAACCGGACCTCCCATGACCCCCTTGAAACGCATTTTTCCCTTCGTGGCTTTCGTCGTGGGCTTTCTGGTCCTCGGGTTCGTGGCCGTCACATTTCTTTTGCCGCAGGGGCATGGCCCCGGCGGGTCCGCGATCGGCGGCCCTTTCGCTCTCGAGGCGCCGGATGGGCACGTGGTCACCGATAGGGACATGGCCGGCCGACCCTATCTCGTCTTCTTCGGCTATACCCATTGCCCGGACGTATGTCCGGCGACTTTGTCCGATCTGACGGCACTTTATAAAGAACTCGGCCCCGACGGCGCGAAGGTCAACGCGCTCTTCGTCAGCGTCGATCCCGAGCGCGATACCCAAGCCGCGATGAAGGATTATATGTCGAGTTTCGATCCGCATATCATCGGCCTGGCCGGCACGCCCGAGCAGACCAAGGCGATCGAGGCGGCCTTCCGAGTCTATGCCAAGAAAGTGCCCGATAAAGACGGGTCCTATACGATGGACCATATCGCCATTACCTATCTCATGGACAAGACGGGGCGGTTCGTCGGCGCCTTCAATCTCGACCGCCCGGTCAAGGAAGCGGCTGTTGATTTGCGGCGGTATTTCTAGAAGATCGCCGGTACTCTAGTAAAAACCGGTGGGAAAATATTTCAGGTAAAGGTCGGCGTAGACGCCGTCCTGGCTCAGTTTTTCCAGTTCGTAGTCGAGAGTCGCGCGAAGCCGCGTATTGTTTTTCGCGACGGCCATGGAAACGCCATTGCCGAAAAAGCGGTTTGCCGTGAAGGGGCCGCCCTGAAACGCGCAGCACCCGGCCGAGCCGGTGCCATTGAGCCAAAGACTGAGTGCTATTCCGTCGCCGAAAATGGTCTCGACCTTGCCGTCGCGCAGCGCCGCGCGCAGCGCATCTTGGTCCGGATAGGTCGTGACGATGGAGGTTGGATAAAAGGCTTGAAGAAAAGCCAGATGCGCCGTTCCCGCTTGCACGCCGACCGCATGGCCAGACAGCGCCTCGGGCGTCACATCGCTCACCAGGCTTTTGAGGCGCGTCACGAAACGGGCCGGCGTCGTGTAATATGGCGCTGTAAAATCGAGCACCGCGCGGTTCGCCGCGGTATTGGCGAGGGCCGCGATCACGGCATCGCCCTGACCCGCGGCGAGCGCGCTCGTTAGAGTTTCGAATCGCCGCGCTTGAATCGTGCAGGTCATTTTGAGACCGGAGCAGATTGCGCGCGCCAGATCGATGTCGAAACCGGCGAGCGTTCCATCGGGTAAAGCGAAATGGAACGGCGGAAAATCGTCGGTTGTCAGAAAGCGGATGGATTTGACCGGCAGCGTGTCCGGTTTCACGTCTTGACCGGCCGGGTCGAACAGATTGGGAATGAAGGGCTTTGGCGCGCCATCGCCCGCGAACGCAGAAGTCGCCGCCGGCATGAGGGACGCGGCGACGAGGACGGCTGCGAAACGCGCCATCCCGATCAATGCCCCGAAAATTCCAGCAGCGTCCGCACTGGCGTTCCGAGATCGCGGATTTTCTTGGCGCCGCCAAGGTCGGGCAGATCGATCACGAAACAGGCCGCGACCACATCCGCGCCAATCTGCCGCAGCAGTTTCACGGCGCCCTCGGCGGTGCCGCCGGTGGCGATGAGATCGTCGACCAGGATCACTTTTTCGCCGGGCGTGACGGCATCGGCATGCATTTCCATTTCGTCGAGCCCGTATTCCAGGGAATAAGCAATGCTCACCGTGGTATGCGGCAGTTTGCCCTTTTTCCGAATTGGCACAAAGCCCGCCGAGAGCTGGTGGGCAATGGCGCCGCCGAGAATGAAGCCGCGCGCTTCGATCCCCGCCACTTTGTCGATCTTGGTGCCGGCCCAGGGCTGGACGAGCTCGTCGATCGCGCGGCGAAACGCGCGCGGATCGCCGAGCAACGTCGTGATGTCGCGGAACAAGATGCCGGGCTTGGGATAATCGGGAATGGTCCGGATGGTTTTGGCGAGATCGTAAGGCGCGTTCATTGGCTGATCACCCGGCGGGTTATGGTGTGCAATTTTTGCATGAGATCGGGATCGCGCGCCTCGGGCGCCGTGATGAGCGCGTTGGTCAAGGCGGTATCGGACCCTTCTGGGCAGGCCTCGTGCTCGCGCGGAAAGTCGCGTAGGAGACGCGCCACGAGGCGGGCGGCGTTGCCGGCGTTGGCCTGGATCACCTTGATGACCGAGGCCACGTCGACATGTTGGTGGTCCGGGTGCCAGCAATCGAAATCGGTCACCATGGCAACGGTGGCATAGGAGAGTTCCGCCTCGCGCGCGAGTTTGGCCTCGGGCATCGCGGTCATGCCGACGACATCGTAACCGGCGGCCTTATAGCCCAACGATTCCGCCAGCGACGAAAATTGCGGCCCCTCCATGCAAACATAGGTGCCGCCGATCTTGTGACGGATGCCTTCCGCCTCGGCGGCCTTGGCGAGACGGGCCGCCAAGAGCGGCGCGACCGGATGCGCCAATGAGACATGCGCCACGAAACCATTGCCAAAGAAAGAGGATTGCCGGCCGAACGTGCGGTCGACGAACTGATCGACGATCACGAAAAGGCCGGGGTCGAGCTCCTGTTTGAAGGAGCCGCAGGCCGAAACCGACACGAGATCGGTCACGCCGACTTGTTTCAGCGCATCGATATTGGCGCGATAGTTGATGCCGGACGGCGAAAGCCGGTGCCCGCGCCCGTGACGCGGCAGAAAAACCGCCTCGGTCTCTCCGATCCGGCCGAAGCGAAGGGAATCGGACGGATCGCCCCAAGGGGTCGTGACATGTTCCTCGCGCTCGTCGGCAAGGCCCGGCAAATGATAGACGCCCGAGCCCCCGATGATCCCGACGATGGCTCTGGTCATGGGTCAATCCCTCGAAAAGCGCGCGCAGCGGCACAAAGGCGCTCTGTGAACGATTTTGAGGATAAAAGCAAAGGGTTGCCGCAGTTTCTCCGCGCCGCAGCCGGCGCATGGACAAAGCGCCGATCAGAGAATCGCGGTGAATCCGCGCTCTCTACCCTCAGGCCCGCGGACAAGCTCTTTATGGAAAGATCGATCTTATTGGCGCCACTTGCGCGCGGCCTCGATGAGATACTCGCGGAAAACCTGAACGCGCGCGACGTTTTTCATTTCTTCCGCGTAGACCAAGAAGACGTCGAGCTCTGGCGTGACCGTCTGCGTCATCATTTGCACGAGCGAACTGCCGGGGCCGACGAGATAGTCTGGCAAGGTGGCGATCCCCAGGCCCGCGGCGACGGCGCCATACAGCGCCGGGATGTTGTTTACCGAGAAGGAAGGGATGCGCGCGTTTTTGGCGCCGCGCCCGAGATAGAGATGGGCGTTGATGTGATCGAGAAAGTTGCCGCCAACGCCCAGGCTGAGGAGACGGTGTTTTGCGAGATCGTCGAGTGTGTGCGGTTGACCATGCTCGGCGATATAGCTCGACGCGGCATAGAGATGATACGAAATCGTGAAGAGCTTCCTGCGGATGAGGTCGGGCTGCTCGGGCTCGCGCAAGCGGAATGCGATATCGGCCTCGCGCATGCCGAGATCGAGATCGTCGTCGGTCAAAAGCAGCCGGATTTTCACGTCGGGATAGAGTTCTAGAAACGGCTTGAGACGCGGCGTAAGCCAGCCCGTTCCAAACCCGAGGTTTGTCGTGATCCGCAATTCCCCGTGCGGGCGTTCCCGGCTGTCGGTCAAGCGCGAGCGGATCAGCTCGAGTTTGCCGATCACTTCCTGGACCGTACGGAACAGGAGTTCGCCCTGTTCGGTGAGCATCAAGCCACGGGCGTGGCGATGGAACAGCGGAGTCTGGAGGTCTTTTTCCAAGGCGCTGACTTGACGGCTCACGGCCGATTGGCTCAGCTTCAACACTTCGCCGGCATGGGTGAACGAACCCGCCTCCGCCGCCGCGTGAAATATCCGAAGCTTATCCCAGTCCAACGCCGTTCCCCTCGGTCTTCCGGTCTTGATCAACGAGTTACGCGTGTTTTATCACAAAGTCGTCGGGCATCTTCTCTAAAGACCGGATCGCCGCCTTCCAGGGATCAGGAACCTTATTGCCGACGGCCGATACGCGCGGCCACGCAGCCTCGCCCAATATAGCGAAGCTTGCGCGATTTGAAACGCGGTAAACAATGTCGATTGCAGCGATTTGCGGCAACGCCAGACCGTGGCGGGAAAGCGCCGGCCATTCTATTCCGCGGCGGCGGCTTGTGTTCGCGTCACGAGCCAGCGGTCGGCTTCCAGCGCAGCCATGCAGCCCATGCCGGCGGCGGTGACCGCTTGGCGCCAGATGTCGTCGGTCACGTCCCCCGCCGCGAAAACGCCCGGTATATTGGTCGCGGTCGAATTCGGCGCCGTCTCGATATAGCCGTTTGGCTTGAGCTTCACTTGGCCGTGAAACAGGTCGGTTGCGGGCTGATGTCCAATCGCGACGAAGATGCCATGCGTTTCGATCTCGCGCTCCGCGCCCGTCACGGTATTTCTCAACCGCGCGTGCGTGACGTTGGGGGGCGCCAGCGTGCCGAGAATTTCATCGACGGCGTGGTTCCAAATGATGTTCACGTTCGGCTGTTGGAAGAGCCGCTCCTGGAGGATGCGTTCGGCTTTGAAGCTGTCGCGGCGATGCACGACGGTGACCTGGCGGGCGAGCTGGCTCAGATAGAGCGCTTCCTCGACCGCCGAATTGCCGCCTCCGACGACGACGACATCTTTCCCGCGATAGAAAAACCCGTCACAGGTTGCGCAAGCGGAGACGCCATATCCCTTGAACGTCGCCTCCGAGGCGATGCCGAGCCATTTGGCCTTGGCGCCAGTCGCGATGACGAGCGTATCGCAGGTGTAGACGCGACCGCTGTCGCCGATCAGAACGAAGGGGTGACGATCAAGTTCGACTTTGACGATATGGTCGCTGACCATGGCGGTGCCGACATGCTCGGCCTGGAGTCGCATTTGCTCCATTAGCCAGGGCCCTTGGATGGGGCTGGCGAAACCCGGATAGTTTTCGACATCGGTGGTGATCATCAACTGCCCGCCGGGCTCGAAACCCGCAATCAGCGTGGGTTTGAGCATGGCGCGCGCGGCATAGATGGCGGCGGTATAGCCCGCTGGCCCCGAGCCGATAATGATCATGGGGGAGTGCGACGCCCCGTTCAGAGACGTGTTGTCCTGAGAAATCGCCACCATTCTACGCCTTGTGTTAAATATGATGTTCGCGCCGCGAGGCGATCGTGATCACTTGTCTGTGTCCGACGAGATCCCGCCTGTTGGATATGGGTGTTTTGCCCATGTATGAAAGGCCGTTTCGCGCGGGGATGCCCCGGCGGCCGCAGGATGATGCGGTCGCCGGGAAGGTTAACTACGCATGATGATGGCGGTGGAAACGATGATGATGGTGGCGATGATGGACAACGGGACCCGTTCCGGCCGGAACCAGGGTCAGCGAGCCGACGCCGGCATTGATTCCGACGCCCGACGTGGTGGAAACCACGAGCGGCTGGAGCGCTACTTGATTGGCATTGCCGCCGACCAACGCATCGACGCCGAGGCCCACTCCGAGGGTCAGGCCAGCGCCGGCGCCGGCGTAAGTCCCAGCGAGCGAGAAGGGTTGAAGCGAATCCGACGCTTCGACGACGGAATAGGTCAAAACGCCGGCATTGGTCTGGCTGATATCGAGGCCAATACGGGTCAGTTTACCGGTGTAATATTCGATCGGCGCGGGAACCGAAGGCGTGAAGGTGCAGGTTACGGCCTTTTCCGAGCCGATCACCGCGCCGACGCTCGGCGCAATGGCGCAGCTCAAGGTGCCGGCCTGGATCCCGGCACTGGCCGGAGTAGCCGCGATGAGACCGAGAAGGGCCGTTCCGGCGAAGGCAGCGGCCAGCCGGCCGTGAGCCATCAAGTTGAAACGCATCAGATTATCTCCATGGTTTACAGGGCAAGGCGCCGCGGAGGTTCTCATGAACCATCCGGAAACGGATTGCGGATATTGCGGTCGCAAACCTTTGCCACTTCCGCAAGCAGTTTTTTGCCTCGTTTGGCGCTTAGTTGAGGAGTCGGCTTGATCAAGCAACTGTCGTCCTTCGTCGGCGTGGGGGTCATCGCCACCGCGATTCATTACGCTCTTCTCGTCGCCTTGGTCGAGCTTGGGGGCGTGTCGCCCGTTCCTTCCGCGCTATGCGGGTTTACCGTGGGCGGCGTTGTCTCCTATGGGCTCAACCGCCGGCATACGTTCGAAAGCGCCAGGCCGCATGACGAGGCGGCTTGGCGTTTTGCGGTCGTCGCGAGCGTCGCCTTTGTTTTAACTTATCTTTTCATGCGTCTGTTCAACGAAGTGACTCATCTGCCTTATTTGCTGGCGCAAGTCGCCACGACCTTGATCGTAATGGTCTGGACCTTCGGGGCAAACCGTCTATGGACATTTCCGCAAGAGAAGAATTAAGCGGTCCATCGGATCTGGTTCTTTCATGGCCCCCGTTTAAAGCCTATGGAACGCGTGATAGGTCCGGGTCGTAACGAGCTCGTGCAGCTGACTCGAAAGTTGAGGAATTGTGATGTCTGGGGAGGAGGCTGTGCCCACCGCGTCTGGAGAGCCGCATTTCCCGGAACCCAGCCGCACGCCGCTTTATGGCCTGCATCTGCGGCTCGGCGCCAAAATGGTGCCCTTCGCCGGTTACGAGATGCCGCTTCAATATCCGGCCGGTGTGTTGAAGGAGCATCTGCATACGCGAGCGGCGTCGGGGCTCTTCGACACGTCGCATATGGGCCAGATCGAGATCACCGCGCGCTCTGGCGATCCGCGCGACGCGGCGCGGGCTCTAGAGGCTTTGCTTCCAATCGATGTCCTCGGGTTGGAGGTGGGGCGGCAACGGTACGGGTTTTTGACGAACGAGACCGGTGGGATTCTTGACGATTTGATGGTCGTCAATCTTGGCGCGCGCTTGATCATCGTCGTCAATGCGGCTTGCAAGGCGGCGGACGAGGCGCTTCTACGGACCCAACTCGAACGGGATTGCGGGGTGCGCGTTTTGCCGCGCGCGCTGCTGGCTTTGCAGGGACCGGCCAGCGGCGCCGTGCTCGCGCGTCTCGCGCCCGAAGTGGAGGCGATGCGTTTCATGGATGCGCGAGAGGTCATTCTTCTCGGCGAACCGTGTCTCGTGACCCGGTCCGGCTATACCGGGGAAGATGGGTTCGAGATTTCGGTGTCCTCCGAAGGCGCCGAGGCGCTCGCCGAAAGGCTTCTGCATGATCCGGCTGTTCTTCCCGTCGGTCTCGGCGCTCGCGATTCGCTTCGACTCGAGGCGGGGCTCTGCCTTTACGGTTTGGACATCGACGAGACGACGACACCCGTGGAGGGGAGCCTGGTTTGGGCGATTTCGCCCGTGCGGCGGCGCGGCGGCTCACGCGAAGGTGGGTTTCCCGGCGCGGCCCGGATCCTGGAGCAGATCACCCGAGGCGCTCCGCGCCGCCGTGTGGGATTGCGGCCCGAGGGACGCGCGCCGGTACGCGCTGGCGCTGCCCTTTACGCGAGTGAGACGGCGGGCGAGCCGGTCGGCGTGGTCACATCGGGTGGTTTTGGTCCAAGCCTTCAGGCCCCCGTCGCCATGGGCTACGTGCCGACGGTCTTGGCGGAGGTTGGACACCGGCTTTTCGCCGAAGTGCGCGGCCAGCGCTTGGCCCTGAACGTCGTGGCTCTCCCTTTCATTCCCGCTGGCTTCAAACGAAGCTGACGCGATTCCCAAGCCTTGAGGAGCATCGAAATGTTGCGATTTACCGATGAACACGAGTGGGTGAAGCTCGAGGGCGACATTGCCACGGTCGGGATCACGTCCCATGCCTCCGGCCAGCTCGGCGATCTCGTCTTTGTCGAATTGCCGAAAGTGGGTACGACCCTTAAAAAAGGCGCGCCGGCCGCCGTCGTCGAATCGGTCAAGGCGGCGTCCGATGTCTATGCGCCGCTCGCGGGCGACGTGATCGAGATCAACGCGGACGCCGAGGCCAATCCGGCTCTCGTCGGGGAGGATCCTCAAGGCGCGGGCTGGCTTTATAAGCTGCGCCTCGCCAATGTGTCGGATCTCGATCATCTGCTCGACGAAGCTGCTTATGCGGCTTTGATTGTCTAGCGCGCGGTGGGGCGACATCACGGGACGGCCTGCGAACATCACGGTTAGATATGGGAACGTGCGATGAACGACAAATACGACCCCTATGATTTCGCCAATCGCCGGCATATCGGACCGGCGGCGGGCGAGATCGTGGAGATGTTGCAAACCGTCGGGGCGCCAACTCTCCATGCGCTGATCGACGAGACGCTTCCGGCCAACATCCGGCAATCGAGCCGGATCGATTTCGGCCAGTCCTTGAGCGAGCGCCGCATGTTGGAGCGCATGCGCGAGGTCGCCAACAAGAACAAGCTGCTCGTCTCGCTGATCGGGCAGGGCTATCACGGCACGACCATGCCCCCGGCGATTCAGCGCAATATTTTCGAAAACCCGGCTTGGTATACCGCGTATTCGCCCTATCAGCCGGAGATCAGCCAGGGCCGCCTCGAAGCCTTGCTCAATTTCCAGACATTGGTCTGTGAACTCACCGCGCTCGATGTCGCCAATGCGTCGCTGCTCGACGAGGCCACCGCCGCGGCGGAAGCGATGAGCATGGCGCATCGCGTGGCGTCTCCTAAGAA
>JARLIW010000172.1 GCA_031291515.1 Beijerinckiaceae bacterium
CCCTGTTGCCTTCCCGGCTGAAATGCCCACCTATGCCCTTCCTTCCATAACTCCAAAAGCCCCGTGACCGATCTCAAACGCGCCGTCGCCGAACTCAAAAAGGGCGGCTCTTTCACGCTCTCCGCCGTCCCCGAGGGATACGACGCCTTCTGCGTGGCCGATCTCACGCGCCAGCTCGCGCGCGAGGCCGAGAACCGGGCCGTCGTGTTCGTGTATGTCTCGCGCGACGAGAGCCGCGCGCGCGCCTTCAACGAAGCGCTCGCCTTCGCCGATCCGCGCATCGAAGTGCTCGATTTTCCGGCCTGGGATTGCCAGCCCTACGACCGCGTCTCGCCCAATGCCGCGATCAGCGCGCGGCGCATGACGGCGCTGGCCCGGCTATCCGCCACGCGCACGGCGGAAGACCGGCCGCGCATTCTCTCGACCACCATCGCCGCGATTTTGCAGCGCGTGCCGCCGTTGAAACGGGTCGCGAAGGATACGTTCTCCGCCGCTCCCGGCAATGCGGTCGACATGGACGCGCTCGTCCAATGGCTCGAGATCAACGGCTTCAGCCGCAGCTCCACCGTGCGCGACACCGGCGATTATGCCGTGCGCGGCGGCATTATCGATCTGTTCGCGCCATCCCAGCAGCAACCGGTCCGGCTCGACTTTTTCGGCGATACGCTCGAATCGATCCGCACCTTCGATCCGGAGTCGCAGCGCACGATCGGCCAATTGCGTGGCCTCGATCTCGTGCCGATGAGCGAGGTGCAGCTGACCTCCGATTCGATGAAGCGCTTCCGCCAAGCTTATCTCACCGAATTCGGCGCGCAGACGCGTGGCGACATGCTCTACGAGAACATCAGCGAGGGCCGCCGTCATCCCGGCTACGAACATTGGCTGCCGTTGTTTTACGATGGGCTGGATACGATCTTCGCCTATACTGGCAACGCGCCCTTGCTCCTCGACGCGCAAGTCCCCGAGGCCGCGATCGAGCGTTTTGATCAGATCGCCGATTATTACGAGGCGCGTAAAACCGCGCACGAGGCCGCGCTCAACAATTCGCCTTATAAGCCGCTCAAGCCGGATCAGCTTTATCTGTCCAAGTCCGAATGGGACAAGCTTCTGGCGGGACGCTCGCATGTCCAGTTCACGCCGCATGCCGTGCCCGAGGGAACCAAGGGCTTGGTCGTCGATGCCGGCGGCAAGCCTGGCCGCAGCTTCGCGCCAGAACGGGCCGACGAAACCCAAAACGTTTTCGAGGCCGCCGCCAATCACGTGCGCGCGCTGCAGGCGGCGGGCAAACACGTCATCCTCGCGGGCTGGTCCGACGGATCGCGCGAGCGTCTGGCCGGCGTGCTCGCCGATCACGGACTGAAACACACCGAGCCGGTGTCGGCGCTCGTGCAAGCTTTGTCGCTCAAGGGCGAGAAAACCGCGATCGCGGTGTTCGGCCTCGAACAGGGGTTCGAGGCGGGCGACATTGCCGTCGTCAGCGAACAGGATATTTTAGGCGACCGGCTCGTCAGCAAGCGCAAGAGCACCAAGCGCGCCGCCAATTTCCTCAAGGAGATCGGATCGCTGAGCGAGGGCGATATCGTCGTCCACGCCGCCCACGGCATCGGACGGTTCGTCGGGCTTCGGCCGATCGAGGCGGCGGGCATGCCGCACGATTGCCTGGAGCTGCATTACGCCGAGGGCGCCAAGCTTTTCCTGCCGGTCGAAAATCTCGAATTGCTGTCGCGCTATGGCTCGGAAGATAGCGAGGCGCAGCTCGACCGTCTCGGCGGCGCGGGCTGGCAAAAGCGCAAGGCGCGGATGCGCAAGCGCGTGCTCGAAATGGCGGCGGGCTTGATGAAAATCGCCGCCGCGCGGGCCACGCATGAAGCCGCCAAGCTGGTGCCGCCCGATGGGCTCTACGCCGAATTCTGCGCCGGCTTTCCCTATGACGAAACCGACGATCAGCTCAGCACCATCGAATCCGTGCTCGACGACATGGCCTCGGGGCGTCCAATGGATCGGTTGGTTTGCGGCGACGTCGGGTTCGGCAAGACCGAGGTCGCCTTGCGCGCGGCCTTCGCGGCCGCGATCAACGGCAAGCAAGTCGCCGTCATCGTGCCCACGACCTTGCTGGCGCGCCAGCATTTTAAGAATTTCTCGACACGTTTCGCGCATTTGCCGGTCAAGGTCGCGCAGGTCTCGCGGATGGTGGGCTCGGCCGATCTCAAAGCGGCCAAGGCGGGGATTGCCTCGGGCGATATCGATATCGTGGTCGGCACGCATGCCGTTCTCGGCAAGGGCATCGAGTTCCGCGATCTCGGCCTCGTCATCGTCGACGAGGAACAGCATTTCGGCGTGAAACATAAAGAGCGGCTCAAGGATATGCGCGCCGAAGTGCATGTGCTGACGCTTTCCGCGACGCCGATCCCGCGCACCTTGCAGCTCGCCATGACGGGCGTGCGCGATCTCTCGATCATCGCGACGCCGCCGGTCGACCGCTTGGCGGTGCGCACCTTTGTGTCGCCCTTTGACGAATTGCTGGTGCGCGAGGCGCTGCTGCGCGAGCGCTACCGCGGCGGGCAGAGCTTTTATGTCTGCCCGCGTATCGAATATCTCGAGGAAGCGAGCGCGTTCCTGCGCCAGAGCGTGCCGGAAGCGAAGGTCGTCGTCGCCCATGGACAAATGACGCCGAGCGAACTCGAGGAAAAGATGTCGGCCTTTTACGACGGCCAATACGATATTCTACTTTCGACGACGATCATCGAATCCGGGCTCGACATTCCCACCGCCAACACCTTGATCGTCTATCGCGCCGACATGTTCGGGCTCGCGCAGCTCTACCAGTTGCGCGGACGCGTCGGCCGTTCCAAGACGCGCGCCTATGCTCTGTTCACGCTGCCCGCGAACAAGACGGTGACGGCGCAGGCGGAACGGCGGCTCAAGGTTCTGGAATCCTTGGATAC
>JARLIW010000025.1 GCA_031291515.1 Beijerinckiaceae bacterium
ATGGTTGGTCCGGTCGATCAGCACCAATTCGACGTCGTATTTGACGAGACGATGGGCCGCCTCGAGCCCGCCGAATCCGCAGCCCACGATGACGACCGTCGGCTTGCGCCCATCGAAGCGGGGGAAGAGATTGGGGCCATTTTCGTCAGGCATGCGCGACCACCTCGGTGCCGATCGATCTACGCGCCAGGCCGCGGCAAATCTCGGTTATCCCTTGGCTATCTATCGCAGATTCGCCGCAAGGTCGATTGGATCGGAGATCGATTTCCAAGCGCAATTCGACCAGTGGACCCTGAGCTTGACACGGACTAGTCAATGCGGCCGGGTCATGATCCGTTAAAATGCCCAACTACGAAAATGTCTTGACCCGAAAGCGGGAGGCCGCGAACGCTTGGCCCGTGATATGAACTGGTGGGATTTAACGGGGAACACCATGCGAGTCGGTCTGTTCGTGCCGTGTTACATCGATGCCTTCTTCCCTCGGGTGGGGATCGCGACGCTCGAGCTTCTCGAGCGGTTCGATCTCGATGTCGATTATCCCTTTGATCAGACCTGCTGCGGCCAGCCGATGGCCAATAGCGGCTGTCAGGCCGAGGCGGCGGCAACGGAGCGGCTGTTCGTCGCGAATTTTCGCGATTATGATTATGTCGTGTGCCCCTCCGGCAGCTGCGTCCACCATGTCCGCTCCAAATTCGACGCGATCGAACAAACCCCCGATGTGACGGCGGTGCGGAGCAAGACCTTCGAACTCGTCGAGTTTCTGCACGATATCTTGAAGGTCGAAGCGTTTCCCTGGGCCTCGTTTCCGCACAAAGTCGGGTTGCACAACGGCTGCGGATCGCTGCGCGGCCTCCATCATGCGCGTCCCTCGGAGTTGAACGAGCCGTTCTTTTCGAAACCGCTCGACCTCCTCCAGAAGGTCGACGGGATCGAATTCGTGACGCCGACGCGGCCCGACGAATGCTGTGGCTTTGGCGGGACTTTTTCGGTGTTCGAGGAGGCGGTTTCGGTCAAGATGGGGCAGGATAAGGTTGCCGACCACACCAAGGCCGGCGCGGACTATATCGTTTCGGCCGACACGTCGTGCCTGATGCACCAACAAGGTTGCGCCGAGCGCGACGGATCGAAGATGAAATTCATCCACATCGCGGAAGTGTTGAACGGAGCCCGGCAGTGAACGAGACGCCGCATTCCCCGGGTGAAGCGCGGCCGCGAGCCGCGCGCGAGGCCCAACCGAAAGGCGCGGCGGATCCCGGCAAGGGGCGGGTCGATCATGCCGAGGCCGCGAAGCGTTTCATCGCCGCGCCCGAACATCTGAAGTTTCACGACGAACGTCTGTGGGACATCCGCATGAAGCGCGACCGACAGATGCACGCCATTCCGGAATGGGAGGAGCTGCGCCGCCTCGCCTCGGCGATCAAGGACCACACGCTTTCTCATCTCGACACCTATCTCGAACAATTCGAGGCCGCCGCGAAAGCGAACGGCGTCCACGTTCACTGGGCGAAAGACGGGGCCGAGCATAACGCAATCGTGCTCGGTCTGCTCCGCGATCACGGCGCCAAGACGCTGATCAAAAGCAAGTCCATGCTCACCGAGGAATGCGGCATGCGGCAGGCCCTGGTGGAGGCGGGAATCGAGATCACCGAAACCGATCTCGGCGAGCGGATTCAGCAGCTCGACGCCGAAGCGCCGAGCCATATCGTCATGCCGGCCGTCCACAAGTTGCGCCGCGACGTCTCGGATGTGTTCGCCCGAACGCTCGGCACCGAGCAAGGCAACGACGACATCCATTATCTCGCGGAAAGTCAGCGCATGACGACGCGGCCGCTGATCCTGGAGGCTGATGCCGGAATGACGGGCGGCAATTTCATCATCGCCGAGACCGGCGCCGTCGTCGTCTGCACCAACGAGGGCAATGCCGATCTCTCCGCCAATACGCCGAAGCTGCATATCGTATCGGTGGGCATCGAAAAGCTGTTGCCGCGCACGAGCGATCTCGGCGTGTTTATCCGGCTGTTGTCGCGCAGCGCCTTGGGCTCGCCGATCACGCAATATACGTCGCATTTCCGGTCGCCGCGCGCGGGCGCGGAGATGCATATCGTCTTGGTCGACAACGGTCGTTCCACCCGGCTCGGCATGCCGGAGTTTTGGACCTCGCTCAAATGCATTCGCTGCGGGGCGTGCATGAACACCTGCCCGGTCTATCGCCGTAGCGGCGGCCTGAGCTATGGGTTCACTTATGCCGGCCCGATCGGCCTCGTGATCGACCCGACCTTCGACAAGCACAAATTTTCGAGCCTGCCCTTCGCGTCGACCTTGAATGGCAGCTGCACCAATGTCTGTCCGGTCAAGATCAATCTGCATGAGCAAATCTACGCATGGCGGGCGGTGATGGCGGAAAACCACGAATTGCCCTTCGCGAAAAAAACGGCGATGGCGGCGGCGGGGGCCTTGCTCGCCAGCCCGCGCCTGTTCCGCGCCGCGATCGCGACGGCGGACCAGGCTTTGCTGAGCCTGCCGCGGTTTGCGCAATACAATGCGCTCAACGCCTGGGGGAAGGGCCGCGAGAATCCGCGCGGCGCGGGTCAGACGTTTCACGCCTGGTGGGCGAAAAACCGCGCGGGCAAGGCAAAAGCCGCCGCGCCAGGGAAACAGCCCTCATGAGCAGTCGCGACACGATTTTGAACGCGGTTCGCGCCAACCGGCCGGCGCCCGTGGACCTGCCCGACGTTCCGCTGTTCGGCGAGGGCAGGGACGACGACTTGTTGGGGCGCTTCTTTACCGCGTTCAAGCTGATGGGCGGAACGGTCCTGGAGCTGGGCGACGGCGATCCCGTCGCCCCTCTCCGCGCGCGGCTCGGATCGGCCGGTGTCGTCGTCTCGCGCGTGCCGGAGATCGCGGGCACCCGGGATCTCGATTTGACGCTGCCGCCGTCGAGTCTGGCCGATGTCGATATTGCCATCGTCCGCGCGGCGTTCGGGGTCGCGGAGACCGGCTCGATCGCGCTGAGCGAGCGCGAACTTGGCGTCAACACGCTCGCCTATCTCGCGCAGCATCTCATCGTGCTGCTCGATCCCGCCGACATCGTGATCAACCTCCACCACGCCTACCGGCGCCCGGAATTCGCCCGATCGCGATATCTCGTATTTCACACCGGCCCGTCGGCGACCGCCGATATCGAGGGCGTGCTGATCCATGGCGCGCAGGGCGTGCGGTCGCTGTCTATTCTGCCACTGCCGCGTGAGTAACCGCCTGACTGCGCCGTGAAATGTAGATCGATGACATCAAGACGAGTGTGAGCAGGGCGAGCACGCCGAGTTCGATCATGGAATGATCGAAGGGCGGGGCGGGATGGTCGTCCGTCGCCATGCCCGAGGATTGCAGCGTCACCACCAAGATGCGCCGGACGGTCGCGATCAGGCCAACGATGAGGAAAGGTTCGACCGCCAGATGCATCGAGGTGATCGAGGCGCGGACCGTGTGGAGAATTTCGACAAGCATCAGGACGAACAGCAGTTTATCGACCATTTCGAACACTCGGCCGGTCTCCGGCCACTCGCGAATCGCCGACCAGATCTGCGCGGCCGTGCTGCTGAGGACGAGGAGGGTCGCAAAAATCAGGATCGCGCCGATCGTTACGGAGATGGCATGTTCGATTTGCTCGAACAGCTTGGTGATCGCACTGGGCCGAACCGTCTCGCTGTCTGGTCTCGTTTTGGGGTCCATCGTCCGCTCCAAGGATTTTGGCCATTTCACCCGAAACGGGTGGCGAGGCAATGGGTTTGCGGTCGCCGTGAAAACGGTTTAGGTCACGCGCGGCAAAAGCCGCAACCTATGGCGCGTTGCCAAAATTCCGTCAGTCTCAACGGCGCGCGAGGGATCTCGAAACGCGCGAAGGATCTCGAAAGATGCTGACTTATCTCTGGATCGCGATGGGCGGGGCGCTCGGGTCGATGGCGCGGTTTGCCGTGGCGAGCGCCGTCGATAGCGGTGTCCGCGACACGTTCCCGATTGGGACCGTGCTCGTCAATATTTCGGGTTGTCTCGTCATCGGCTTCTTTTTCGCGCTGACCGTGCCGACCGGGCGCTTCAACGTGCCCCTGGAGTTTCGGCAATTTTTCATGGTCGGAATTTGCGGCGGCTACACCACCTTCTCGTCCTTCGGTCTGCAAACCCTCGTGCTCGCGCGCACCGGCGATGTCGCGCGCGCTGGCGCCAATGTGGTGGTGTCGGTCGTGATCTGCCTGATCGCGGTATGGGTGGGTTCGCTCGCTGGCGCGGCCCTGTCGGGCGCGCCGGGGGATTAGAACGCGATCTCCCGAGCCTGACTCGAACATTCATCCCCGTGTGCCGCATGGCATAAGGCGGCCACGACTTCTCCCGGACCCCGTGCTCCCATGATTCGTCTCGACAGCATCAGCAAGCAGAACGGCCATCAGATCCTCTTCATCGAGGCCGCGATGGGGCTCCAGAGGGGCGAGAAGGCCGGCCTCGTCGGTCCCAACGGCGCCGGCAAGACGACTTTGTTCCGCATGATCACGGGCGAGGAGATCCCCGACGAGGGCCAAGTCGTGGTGGATGCCGGCGTGACCATCGGCTATTTCAGCCAGGACGTCGGCGAGATGTCGGGCCGCAGCGCCGTGTCCGAGGTGATGGACGGCGCCGGCCCGGTCAGCGCTCTGGCCGCCGAGCTCGCGGAGCTCGAGGCCGCGATGGGGAACATGGATCCCGCCGACGATATGGACGCCATCGTGACGCGCTATGGCGAGGTGCAGGGGCGTTTCGAGGAACTGGACGGCTATGCCCTGGAAGGGCGCGCGCGCGAGGTTCTGGCCGGTCTGAGCTTTACCGAGGAGCGCATGGACGGCGACGTTGGCGCGCTCTCGGGCGGCTGGAAGATGCGCGTGGCGCTGGCCCGCATTCTCCTGATGCGGCCCGATTTCATGCTGCTCGACGAACCGAGCAACCATCTCGATTTGGAGAGCCTGATCTGGCTCGAGGATTTCCTGAAAGGCTATGACGGCGCGCTGCTGATGACCTCGCATGATCGCGAGTTCATGAACCGCATCCTCGGCAAGGTGGTGGAGATCGACGGCGGCTCGCTGACCACTTATTCCGGCAATTACGAGTTTTACGAGCAGCAGCGCGCGCTCGGCGAGAAGCAGCAGCAGGCGCAATTCGACCGCCAGCAGGCGATGCTGGCCAAGGAGATCAAGTTCATCGAGCGCTTCAAGGCCCGCGCCTCGCATGCGGCGCAGGTGCAGAGCCGCGTCAAGAAGCTCGAGAAGATCGACCGGGTGGAACCGCCCAAGCGCCGTCAGAGCGTGTCTTTCGAGTTCCCGCCCGCGCCGCGCTCCGGCGACGACGTCGTGACTTTCAAGAACGTCCACAAGGGCTATGGCAGCCAGCGCATCTACCAAGGGCTCGATTTCCAGGTGCGCCGCAAGGAGCGCTGGTGCGTGATGGGCATCAACGGCGCGGGGAAGTCCACGCTGCTCAAACTCGTCGCCGGTACGACGGAGCCGGACGAAGGAGCGGTCGCGCTCGGCGGCAGCGTCAAGATGGGCTATTTCGCGCAACATTCGATGGAATTGCTCGACGGCGAACGCACCGTTTTCGAGTCGCTCGAGGATTCGTTCCCGCAAGCGGGGCAGGGCTCGCTGCGCGCGCTGGCCGGTTGCTTCGGATTCTCGGGCGACGACGTGGAAAAGCGATGCCGGGTGCTCTCGGGTGGCGAAAAGGCCCGGCTCGTGATGGCCAAGATGCTATTCGACCCGCCGAATTTTCTGGTGCTCGACGAGCCCACGAACCATTTGGACATCGCCACGAAGGAAATGCTGATCACGGCGCTGTCGGAATACGAGGGCACCATGCTGTTCGTCTCGCATGACCGGCATTTCTTGGCCGCTCTGTCGAACCGGGTTCTCGAACTGACGCCCGAAGGCATTCATCAATACGGCGGCGGCTATACCGAATATGTCGCGCGCACCGGCCAGGAGGCGCCGGGGCTGCATAGCTGAGGCGGTAGGCCTACTACGCCGCCGGGGCGGTCACGACCGCGGATCGCTCGCGACTTTTTTGCGGCGCTCGAGTTCGGCCAAGGCAGCGGGCTTGAAAGCCCGCATTTTCTTGGTGTCCGTCGAGACCATTTTTTGCAGTTGCTCGTTGGTGGATTGGGCGACAATCCGGGCGATATGGTCTTGATCCATCGAAGCTTCAGCCGTTCAAGTCATGGAGCGCGCGGAACGCTTTGGTGAGGTTGCGCGGATCGAGCTGCCCTTTGAACACGGCGGGGGGCTTGCGATCAAGGCCGAGCAGCTCGTAAGCGGCCGTCATCGCCGACCGAATCGAATATTCGACGGTAAAGACGACGTCGTCGGGCTGTTCGCAAAATTGGCCGGTCACGGCGAAATTGGCGTAGCCCTTCGGGTGGACCTGAGGCCGGTCGCCCTTTTCGCGCGCCAGGAACTGGCTCGTGATGAAGGGCATCATGCAGGGCAGGCAGATCGCGCCGGCCATGATCGTTTCGGCGCGGTCGGATGCCCCGAGCTGGCCCAGCAACTCGGTCATGATCTCGCGGCCGCCGCAGGCCGACATCGGCTTGCCCACATGGTCGCCCGGCTTGTCGATCGAGAGGGCATAGCCCCAGAACACCTGAACGTCATCGGGCTGGCCGATGAAATGCGGTTGATGCGGCAGTACGATCGACATGAGCCAGGCGGAATCGACAAACGTAATGAGGCCGCCCTCGCCGGGCACGTTGCCGGTGAAGTCGCGGACCAGCGTGAAAAATTCCGTGTTCTTCAACGTGACGGTGAACGACATCCACTTGGATTCGTCGATGTGGCCGGCGAAATTGGCCGGGTTCCCGAGCTCCGGCCGACCTTCGGCGATGGTCTCCCACAAAGCCCAGGCTCCGCCCCTGTGCTTGTCGTTCAGCACGGCGGGGGTCTCCATCGTGCCGATCGACGACGCCTCGGTCATCGAGCCGAGCGTGGCGATAACGAGATCGCCCGGCTCGACCGGGATGTGCCCGGTCGCGCCGCCGCGTTCGAACGCGAGCGATTCGGCGACCATCGCGCCGTCGCGATCGGTAAAGGCGATGTCCTTGATCGTGGTTCCGAGCTGGAAGCGCACGCCGCGCTCGTCGAGCCATTTGCGCAGCGGGAGAACCAGGGAATCATACTGATTGTAATAGGTCCGCATGATCCCGCGCAGTTCGTTGAAGCCCTCCACCATATGGGTGAAGCGCACGAAATAGCGCTTGAGTTCGACCGCGCTGTGCCAGGGCTGGAAGGCGAAGGTCGTGCCCCACATGAACCAGAAATTGGTCTTGAAGAACGCGTCGTCGAAATGATCGGTAATCCGGCTGTTGCCGAGCAGGGCCTCCGGCTCGATCGCGAGCTTCTCGATGGTGAGAATGTGCCTCTCGGATAGGCCAAATTCGGGCGCGTCGATCTTGTGCCCGGCGCGCACCAAGCGCGACTTGGAGCCCGTCTTGATGATCTCGTTCCACTCCATGATCTCTTGGGTCACGGTCTGTTTGCCGTCGAGCGACGGGACCGAGGCGAACAGATCGTAGGTGCACAGATATTTGCTCTCGATCATCCGTCCGCCCCGGACAATGTAGCCGTGATCGGGATCGCCGGCCCCATCGAGCGCGCCGCCGATCCGGTCGAGCTCTTCGTAGATCGTGATATTTTTTCCCAGGAGATCTCCATCGCGGATCAAGATCGCCGCGGCCGCAAGCGAAGCGATGCCGCCGCCAACGAGATGAGCCTTGAGAGAGGTGCGATCCGGTTTTGACATGACGAAGCCTCTTGTTTGTAAATAATTAGGCGCAAAACTAGTTGCCGCCTTAGTATATACTTCAGGACACATTCTTAGTGATCATAACTCCACGGAAGTAAAGTCGTGCTTTTCGCACGCCTGCCGGCGCGAAAATGCCGGGAAAGGCGCGTGACCGGACCGAGCGCAGCCTTAGCCAAACCGATGAACGCCCGACCGGTTCCCCGTTCATGCGCTCGCGGGTGTCATGGCGGGTCCTATTCAATCCTGGCGGATTCCGCTAAACGCAACCTGCGCCGCCATCGGCAGTCCTCGTTACCCGTTCCGAGACCTTCGCAACCATGTCCTCGCCGCAGACCCATTCGCCGCTCGATCAGCGTGGCTCGCTCTCGACATCGCGTATTGTTTTTCTTGTCATCGCCGCCGCCGCCCCGCTCGCCTCGATGATCGGCAACCTGCCGATTGCGCTCGGTCTCGGCAACGGCGCGGGCACGCCCGGGGCCTTCATCATCGCCGGGCTGACGTTGCTCTGCTTTGCCGTCGGCTATGCCGCGATGAGCCGGCGCATCGTCAATACGGGCGCCTTCTACACCTATATCACGGAGGGCTTGGGAACCGCGGCCGGTGTCGGCTCGGCCTATACGGCGGTGGTCGCCTATCTCGCCTTCACGTTCGGCTTGGCCGCGTTCTTTGGCTATTTCACCGAACTCGTGCTGAGCCAAGCCGGCGTGCATGTGCCGTGGCCCGTCTATGCGGCGATCGGCATCGCGCTCGTGGCCGTGCTCGGCTACCGCTCCATCGACCTGTCGTCGGTGATTCTCGGCGTGCTCATGATCGCCGAGGTCGTGATTCTCGCCATCTTCGACGGCAGCGTCATCGCCGCGAAGGGGTTTGCCGCGGCGCTGCCGATTCACTCGCTTTCGTCGCAGGTCGTGTTCACGCCGGGGCTCGGCGTGAGCCTGATGGTCGCCTTCACCTGTTTCCTGGGCTTCGAGTCCGCCGCCCTTTACGGGGAAGAGGCGCGCGACGCGAAACGCTCGATCCCGATCGCGACCTACACGGCCGTGATCTCGATCGCGGTTTTCTATTTGTTCACGGCCTGGGTCACCATTGGCGCCGTCGAGCCGGACGACATCACCGCCCGCGCCAACAAGGAAACCGGCGAGCTGATGTTCAACGTCTTCACGTTGTACGGCGGCGAGGTGCTCACCGACATCATGGGTCTGCTCGTCTGCTTCTCGCTGTTGGCCTCGTATCTCGCCATCCATAATGCCGCCGCGCGCTATATTTTCGCGCTCGGCCGCGAATGGCTGCTGCTGCCCTGGTTCGGCAAGGCGAACCCCAAGTCCGGGGCGCCCTCGCGCGCGAGCGTCGCCGTCTCCGTGATGACAATCCTCGCCGTCGCGCCCTTCGCGCTCAGTGGGCTCGATCCGTTCAAGGCCGGCGTGCCCGTGCTGATCGGCTTCGGCTCGTTCGGGATCATCTTTTTGCAGGCCTTCGCCGCCATTGCGATCCTGGTCTATTTGCGCCGGCACGGCGGCGAACCGCTATGGGTGATGGTCGCGACATGGCTCGGCACGCTCGGGCTGATCGGCGCGACGATCTTCGTGGCGATCTATTTCAGGCTTCTCGCCACCAACGAGTCCATCCTCACCGGTTTGCTTCCCTTCGTGTTTCCGGTGATCGTTCTTGGCTGCCTCGGATTGGGCGCGCTGTTGCTGTTGATCCGGCCGAACCAGGTTGGCCGCCGTCAGCAGATGGTCGCGCGCGCCAATGCGTTGGGAGGCCTGCCGTTTCGGGTCGAGCCGGATCGCGAATTCGCCGTCCGTGGCGACGCGGACGGGGGAACCGGCGCGTGGACGATCCGGTACGAGAACGCCGCCGGCCGCGTGCTCACGAGCGAGGCGAAGCCGACGCTCGAAGAGGCGATGAGCCACGCCCGCGAGCTCCGCGACCGGCGTGGCGCGATCGTCCTCGAGATCGCGGCGGGGTAGGTTGGCGCCAAAGCGTTAGAGCTTAGGATGTGCCCTCAGCCTCGGGAGAGATAAACCGTCGCGAGGGAGAGCAGCAGCGCGGGGGGCATGACCAAAAGCCCGATTTTGAGGAACGCGCCGAAACTCACCGACAACCCCTCGCGACGAAGCGCGGTCAACCACAGGATGGTCGCGAGCGAGCCTGTGATCGAAAGGTTCGGTCCGAGGTCGACGCCGATCAATATCGCGCTGGTGACTTGATCGGGGACATGGGCCTGCTGAACGGCGCTCGCCGCAATCAATCCCGCCGGCAAATTGTTCATGAGATTGCTGGCGAAAGCGATGATGGCGCCGGCGCTGGTGGCGGTGAGACTCGCTGATTGTCGCGCCGCGTCCCCGAGAAGGATGCCGATCATTTTGATCACGCCGGTCTTGTCGAGTGCGTCCACAAGGATAAAGAGACCCGCGACCAGCGGAATGACGCCCCATGAAATGTCCTTGACGACAATCCACGGATTTTTTCGGGCAAGGATGAAGACGATCGCGGTCGTCGCTATGCCGGCGACGGCGGTCGGGAGACCGAGCTGAACATTCATGGCGGAGGCGACGAGAAGCACGACGGCCGTCATCACGATCGCGAGGCCAGCCATCTTGCTTGTCGCGGACAGCCGGGGGGCTGCGACATCTCGCTCCAATGTCTCGCCCAGGGCTCCGCGTTGCGTCCAGCGAAGTGTCCAGTAGGTCACGGCGATCGAAACAACCGAAGCCGCGAGATAGCGGGCCAGCCATGTCATCAGGGGCGGCATATGATTGCCATAGATGACAAGATTGGCCGGGTTCGAGATCGGCAGGACGAACGAGGCCGCATTGGCGATAAAAGCGCAGATCAAAAGATAGGGAAGCGGCTGTTTGACCTTGGCGCTTTTGACGGCCGCGGCAACGGCGGGCGTCAGCACGACAGCGGTGGCGTCATTGGACAGAAAGACCGTGACGACCGCGCCAACGATATAGATCAGCAAGAACAACCGGCCCGCCGACCCTTTGGCCCACAGGGTCGCGAGCGCCGCGAGCCAGTCGAACAAGCCTTCCTCGCGCGCGACTTCGGCGAGCAGCATCATGCCGGTCAAGAACAAATAGACGTCGAGACCCTTGCCGGCGCCTGTCGCCGCATCCCCGGGCGATAGTGCCCCCGTCGCCACCAGCAGCAGAGCGCCCGAAACCGCCCAAATCCATTCGGGCAAGCGGAACGGCCGCAGGATCACGCCCGCGAAGGCGAGTGCCGCGATCACCCAAATCAGGACATTGGGCGATCCGGGCGAATGTTGCGGGATGGCGAGGGCGGGAACGTTCAGATTCATCGCGGCCTTGAAGGGACTCGGACCTCGGCCGGACTTCGGTGGGTCGAAAACGATATCACGCAACCTCCAGATCGTGGTTCGCCCCAGAGCGTGGCCCAACCGCTCGTAAGCGATGGTTGACCGCGAATGCCCCGTTCGGTTGGACCTCGGCCGAACTCATTCTGGCTCCAGATCGTTCCGAAACGAGCGCCCGGCCCGAAACAGCCAAGAGAGTCGAAGTTCGAGGCCTGGAACCGGGTAAGCATTTCGCGCGCGATCGCGCAAGTGTAACCACCTCCATATCCTCGCGCGGGAACTTGCGTCCGCGTTGAGACTTCACCATGGGCGCCCTCTCGATCAGGGATCCATCATGCGCGGACGCTATTCCCTCGATGCTCTAAATTTCTTTCTAGCTGACGTTCGTCAGGGCCTTGGTCCCTATCTCGCGATCTATCTCTTGACCGAGCGGCATTGGAGCGAAGATCAAACAGGCTTCGTGATGTCGATCGCGGTCCTCGCGGGACTCGTCGCGCAGGTTCCCGCGGGCGCCTTGATCGACGCGAGCCATGCCAAACGGGCGATCATTGCCGTTGCCGCCCTGGTCGTGACGCTGGCTTCGATCATTCTGCCGTTCATGTCGTCGTTTGTCTTTGTCGCGGGATCGCAAGCGGCGGCCAGCATGGCGGAAGCCTGTTTTGGACCGGCGATCGTGGCGATCACGCTCGGGATCGTCGGGTCGCGGGGCTATACGCGTCGTATCGGCCGCAACGAAATGTGCAACCATGCCGGAAATGCCGTTATCGCGGCGCTTGCGGGTGTCTGCGCGTGGAAATGGGGGCCGATCGTCGTCTTCTATCTCTTGGCCGGGATGGCGTTGCTCTCGATCGTGAGCGTCTTCACCATCGATCCCGCGACGATCGATTACGATCGCGCTCGTGGGCTTCGGGACGGCGATTCGAGATCGCGCGACAGGCCGTCGGGCCTCGGTGTCCTGCTCGCCAACCGCGGCCTCATGATCTTCTGTCTTTGCTGCGTCATCTTTCACTTCGCCAATGCCGCGATGTTGCCGCTGGTCGGTCAAAAGCTGGCTTTACAAGACGTAAATCAAGGCACCGCCTTGATGTCGGGCTGCATCGTCGCGGCGCAGTTCGTGATGGTGCCGATGGCGATGCTGGTCGGCCACCGCGCCGATCGATGGGGTCGCAAACCTTTATTTCTCGCTGGCTTCGCGGTCTTGTCGTTGCGCGGCTTGCTTTATCCGGTCTCCGACGATCGCGCGTGGTTGTTCATGGTTCAGTCGCTCGATGGCGTCGGGGCCGGTCTCTATGGCGCGCTGTTTCCGCTTGTCGTCGCGGATTTGACGCGGGGAACGGGCCATTTCAATCTCGCGCAAGGCGCGGTGATCGCGGCGCAAGGCGTCGGCGCGGCGCTCAGCACATCCTTGGCCGGACTCGTCGTCGTGCACGCCGATTATTCCACGGCTTTTCTCGCCCTGGCGGTCATCGCGGCCTCGGGATTGCTGCTGTATCTTTTCGCGATGCCGGAAACACGCAAAATCGGACACGACGCCGGGCCGTTGGCAATCGCCGAAAGCCCGGCATAAGGGCGAGCGAGGTGGAGAGCTACGCTCGTGAGCTCCGGGACCGGCGAGGCGCGATCGCTCTCGAGATCGCATCGGGGTAGGTCCGGGGGTGGGGGGAGACTGGGGAGGGACTTGGGGTATTCCGCGCCGCTTGCGGTTTGGCGGGATAGCGCTAGCCAGCTGAGCGCCCGTAACCGTGATCCGCCCCTCACGGCAGGGCTCAATCGATCCGCACATGCGCATATACAGCGATCTTGATGGAATCCATCGCCAGCGTGAACACGACCGTCGTTGCGGCGAGCAGAGCGACCACGCTGGCTGGAAGCGGGGTCATCATGATGCCGCCGATGGCAAAAGACGCCACCAGCGCGATGTCGCAGAACGAGGCCAACATCATGACCGGCGCGGGACGCGAATTCCAAAGACGGCCATGCTCGCGCAGCACATAGATATTTCCCTGCCCCGCAAAAGCGAGCATCGCGAACGTCAGCGTCTGCATCTCGCCGGGGCTGAAGCGCATCCAGTACCAACCGACGGCCAGAACCGTCACGAGATAGACGAGCCTGAAACAACCGAGGGGGACCGCGGCGATGGTGAGGTTCCGCACGCGCCAGGCGTTCGGATAAGGAGAAGGCCGCGCTCGATCCGCGGCTCGCGACATCGTGACGAAATCGTTGGTGAGCATGGACAGCGCTTGCAGAAGCGGCGTCAGCACCGCGTGCCCGGTGATGATCAGGCCGGCGCCGAGCAAGATGAGCGTCACGCATTTGTTGATCAGGATCGTCAGCGTGTAGGTCAGGACGCGCTGGAAGGCGGATCGGCCTTCCCGAATGCAGGCGACAATTCCGCCGAGCCCCGGCTCGGTCAGCACGACGCCCGCCGCGGCTTTCGCGACGTCCGTCGCGGTCGAGACTGCGATGCCCATTTGAGCCTGGCGCAGCGCCGGCGCGTCATTGGCGCCGTCGCCGCACATGCCGACCGCGTGGCCATCCTGCTGGAACGCTTTGACCAGAGAATATTTCTGCTCGGGAAAGATGCCGGCGTAAATGGCGAAATCCTCGGGCCTGGCGCGCTCGGGAATCACGCCGGGCGGGCAAACCGGTCCCATGAACCCGATTTGGTGCGCGACGGTTGCCGCGGTGGCCGCCGCGTCGCCCGTGATCATAATGGGACGCACGCCGAGCGAGCGCAGTTCGGCCAGCAGTGCCGTCGAATCGTCGCGTGGCGGATCGCTGAACGCGATGAGACCGATCAATTCTAGCGCGTCGCTCGGCCCCGCGGCGACGGCGATCGTTCGATAACCCGCGAGAGTGAGCGCGACCAATTCTTTCTCGGCCCCCGGCGTCATCGGCGCCACCGTCGCGACGACGGCCGGGGCGCCCTTCACCACGCGAATCTCGCGACCCGCGTCAACGGCTATCGCCTCCGCCATTTTGAGCGCCGGATCGAACGGCGTGAAGCGCGACACGGCAAGCGATGCGCGCCCGGCTCTGCCGCGGCTCGCCGCCATCGTCCGGATGACCGAGTCGATCGGGTCCTGGCCTTCCCGCGAACTCGCCAGCGCGGCAAAGTCGAGAACATCCAAATCGTCACAGCCCGCTTTCACCGGACGGATCGCGCTCACGACCAATTCGTTCCGAGTCAGCGTGCCGGTTTTGTCGCAACAGAGCACGTCGACCATAGCCGCTTCGTTCAACGACGACAGCCTCGTAAGCAGGACGCCCTTCAAGGCGAGCGTCCTCGCTCCCAACGCGGCGGCGAGCGTAAATGTCGCCGGCAATGCGACAGGCACCGCCGACAAAAGCGCCGTAAGTATAAGCAACAGAATTTGCTCGTCACTGACTTTGATGGCGAACGCGTAAGCCACCAGTCCGGCGGCGATGACGAAATTGATTATAGTGAGATTGCGAACGACGCCGAGGACCGCCTTTTGTTCCGCGCTCTCGACATGCGCGGCGCTCACCAATTCCGCGGTCCGCCCGAAATAAGTCCGCGTTCCTGTCGCCGTGACGCGCGCAATCGCCCCGCCGCGGCGGACCAAGGCACCGGCGAAGGCCGTCTTTCCGATTTCCATCTCCACGGGAATTGACTCGCCCGTCAACATGGATTGATCGAGGAGCAGCGAACCGTCGAGGATCAGAACGTCGGCGGGAACGACGTCGCCAAGCGAAATCTGCACGATATCGCCGGGAACGAGCTCCGCCGCCGGACCGTCAACCCAGGCACCGTCGCGTCGAACGCGCGCCGTCAAGATCAAGCGGCTCTTGAGCAGTGCCAAGGCAGCGCTCGCGCGGCTCTCCTGAAACGCCGCGAGCAGGACATTGAAGAGGAGCAGCGTCGCGATCATCGACGCCGTGAGCCACTCGCCCAGAAAGATCTGGAGGCCTATCGTCGCCTCGAGCATCCATGGCACCGGCGCCCAAAAATGGCGAACGAATCTCGCGAGCGGATGGACCGCTTCCTCGACGACGGCGTTCGGACCAAATTCCGCTCGAAGGGACGCGGCTTGGGCCGACGACAGGCCGCCGAGCGCGGGCTGTCCGCGCGTCGCAGATTCTTGCAAGGGCATTCTCATTTCGGCGGCCTTACCCGAGCCGGCACTCTCCACATGGCCGCCGGTTCAAGTCCAAGGTCCAAGCTGCGACTGTTTTGGGGTTCCTGCAAGCACGGACCGTCCCCGGCACGTTTGCGAACTCCGGTGACATGATCCGCGACGTTTTCCCTCCTCGCTCGCCCGCGATTATCCCGCCTCGAAATCCAGCCCCAAATCGAGCACCGGCGCGCTATGGGTAATCCAGCCGACCGAGATCAGATCGACGCCGCTCGCGGCGATGGCGGGGGCGGTGTCCGGGGTGATGCGGCCCGAGGCTTCGGTGATGGCGCGGCCGCCCACCATCGCGACGGCGCGCGCGAGCGTGCCGGGGCTCATGTTGTCGAGCAGCACGGCGTCGACGCCGAGGCGCAACGCTTCGTCCAATTGTTCCAGCGTATCGACTTCGAGCTCGATCTTGACGAGATGGCCGGCGCCGGCCTTGGCGCGTTCGAGCGCGGGGCGGATGCCGCCGGCGACCGCGATATGATTGTCCTTGATCAGCACGGCGTCGTCGAGGCCGAAACGATGGTTGCTTCCCCCACCAGTCCGCACCGCGTATTTTTCGATCGCGCGCAGGCCCGGCGTGGTTTTGCGGGTGCAGACGATCCGCGCCTTGTGCGGGCGCACGGCCCTTACGATGCCGTTGGTGACCGAGGCGATGCCGCTCAGATGGCAGAGGAAATTGAGGGCGGTGCGTTCACCCGTCAGCAGACCGCGCGCGGGGCCCTCGAGCGTCGCGACGACAGCGCCGGGGCTGGCGGCGCCGCCGTCCGGCAGTTCGATCCGCATCGCGATGCGCGGATCGAGCAGCGTGAAGGCGAGGCGCGCGAGGTCGAGGCCGGCGATCACGCCGTCTTGCCGGGCGCGGATCGTCATGCGGGCGCGCTGATCGGCCGGGACGATCGTATCGGTCGTGAGATCGCCGGCGCGGCCGAGGTCTTCGAGCAGCGTCGCGCGGACGAGCGGTTCGAGCATCACGTCCGGCAAGGGTGGGATCGGCAGGCGCTCAGGCTTCACAGAGCGCCGCCTTTTGTTCGGCGAGCTGCCAAACCTCCGCCAGGGTCAAGCTCCGGCTTCGGGCCTCGGCGTCATGGGCGGGCCAATCGGTGCGGCAATGCGCGCCGCGGCTTTCCTCGCGCTCGAGCGCGGCCGTGACGATCATGAGACCGGTCAAGGCTGGGCCGGACGCAGGCCCGTTGCCGCGCGCGAGCGGCAGCAAGGCACGCAATCCCG
>JARLIW010000173.1 GCA_031291515.1 Beijerinckiaceae bacterium
CGGCCGGATCAACAGCGTGTTCTCGAACCGGGGCCTCAACATCGCGGGCCAATATCTGCAAACCTCGGGCGCCCTCGGCTATGTCGTCGTCGAAACCGAGACGGCCGACACCTGCGACAGCGTGCTCGCCGAGTTGCGTCAAATCGAGGGGACAATCCGGGCGAGGTTGATCCGCAAGGTGTGAGAGGGCGCCGGGCGTTACGCCGCCCGCAACCCGTGGGTAAACGCCATCACCTTGTCCGTCATCACCTTGGCGATTTCGTCCAATTCGCGCGCGAGATCGGCGACGGAGCTGGCATTGGCGCTGGTTTCGCCGACCGAGCGCGCGACTTTTTCGACATGGCCGGAAATTGTGGCGCTGCCCGAGGCGGCGGAGCGGACGTTGCGCGCGATCGCCTCGGTCGCGGCGCCTTGCTCCCGCACGGCGGCGGCGATCAGGTTGGAAATATGCTCGACCTCGGAAATCTTGCCTTGGATGCTCTCGATCGCGCGCACCGACGTGTCCGTCGCCTGCTGGATTTCGGCGATCTGTCCGGTAATGTCTTGCGTCGCCTTCGCGGTCTGGGTGGCGAGCGTCTTGACCTCCTGGGCGACGACGGCGAACCCTCGGCCGGCTTCCCCGGCCCGCGCCGCCTCGATCGTCGCGTTGAGCGCGAGCAGGTTGGTTTGCGCGGCGATCCGCGAAATCAGGCTCACGACGTCGCCGACCTTTTGCGCGGCCGCCGCGAGGCGGTTCATGCCCGCATTGGTTTCGACGGTGCGTTCGACCGAATTCCGCACCGCGATCGTCGACTGCACCACCTGTTGGGTAATTTCCTCGATCGAGACGAGAAGCTGCTCGGAAGCCGAGGCGACGGAGGAGACATCGACGGCCGCGTTGACGGACACGGTCTTGGCTTGATCCGACCCCTCGTCGGCGTTTCGCGCCGCCACGATCATGCCCCTGGACGCTTCCGTCATCCGTTTGGCCATGGTCGAAAGGCGCCCGACGCTGATCGCGAGATCCTCGGAAAACGATTCGATCTTGCCCGCCAAAAAGCGTCCCTGCGCTTCCCGCGCGGTGGCTTTTTCGCTCTCCAAGGCGCCAGGCGCGGCGCGCGCGGCCTCGCGGAGCACGATGAGCCCCCGCGCGATCGCGCCGATTTCGTCGCGGCGCCGATCCCCGAGGACGACGCCGCCCAGATCGCCGGCGATCAGACGGTCGACCGTATCGGCGATCTCACGGACCGGCTTCGTGACCGTAAAATAAGTGATGGGCAAAGCGAACGCCACGAGAAAAGCGACGCCGCTCGCGGTCAGGGTCAAAAGCCAAAAGGCCGAGCGGCTCGCCGCCGCGACAAGGGTCGTGGCGTCGGCCCCGCTCTCGCCAAGCCGGACCACCGCCGCCGACTGCTCGTAAGCGAAGAGACCGAAGGCGAGGATCAGACATGTCAAAATCAATTGCCGGGCCATTAAAACCCGGCCAAGCGATAAAATGCCCATAGGAGCGGTTCCCGTTCTTCCATTCTTCAGAATGGGCCATTTGCCTTCATAGCGGGTTAACAATGCCCGGATTTCCGCGATGGGCGGAGAGAAAGCGAGGCCAACGGGCCGCCG
This sequence comes from Beijerinckiaceae bacterium, assembly GCA_031291515.1. Taxonomy (GTDB): domain Bacteria; phylum Pseudomonadota; class Alphaproteobacteria; order Rhizobiales; family Beijerinckiaceae; genus RH-AL1. Next base: position 1,597 of record JARLIW010000173.1, read on the forward strand.
CGATTTTGCCGTGGCATATCCACCGCCATTCGTGATTAAACCGGCATCGTGCATCAATCGCAAAAAGGAGCGGGCATGACCCTGCGCGTCGCCGTGCAAATGGACCCGATCGAACAGATCAAGATCGCCGGGGACACGACCTTCGCCTTGATGCTCGAGGCCGCGGCCCGGGGTCACGCCCTGCATTACTACCGGCCCGATAGCTTGAGCCTGCGCGCCGGCTCGGCCGTCGCCCATGTCGCGCCCGTCGTGGTGCGCGACGAGCCCGGCAATCATGTCGATCTCGGCCCCGCCGCAACGATCGAGCTCGCCACGATGGATGTGGTGCTGCTGCGCCAGGATCCGCCATTCGATCTCGCCTATATCACCACGACGCATATTCTCGAGCGGTTGCCGCCCCATGTCCAGGTCGTCAACAATCCCGCCAGCGTGCGCAACGCGCCCGAAAAACTCTTCGTGCTCGACTATCCCGAATTGATGCCGCCGACGCTGATCACGCGCGACAAGGCCTTGATCGAGGACTTTCGCCGCGAGCACGGCGCGATCGTGATGAAGCCGCTCTACGGTCACGGCGGCGCTTCGGTGTTCAAGGTCGAGCCGAAGGATTCGAATTTCGGCTCGCTCTACGACTTGTTCGCGACCCTGTTCCGCGAGCCTTGGGTCGTCCAGGCGTTCTTGCCCAATGTCGTTCATGGCGACAAGCGCATCATTCTGGTCGACGGCGTCGCGCTCGGCGCGGTCAATCGGGTGCCGGCCCCCGACGACATCCGCTCCAACATGGTGCGCGGCGGCGCCGCCAATGCAACGGCCTTCACCGCGCGCGAGCTGGAAATCTGCGCCACCATCGGCCCGGAATTGAAGCGGCGCGGCCTTTTGCTCGTTGGCATCGACGTGATCGACGGCTATCTGACCGAGATCAACGTGACCTCGCCGACCGGCATCCGGGCCATCAAAAACACCGGCGGCCCCGATCTCGCCGCCGCCGTCTGGGACGCGATCGAGGCCAAGCACGCCGCGCCGAATTAGGATCTTTTAGATAAATCAATTTGTTAACCCTATGCCAAGGCACGAAAATTGCTTGATTGGTGACGAAGTCTTCGCCATATCGCGCTAAAGTCAGACGCTTGGGAGGTTTATTTTACCTTTGCGGTGTCCCTTAATGCCAACCGACTTAAAGGAGAGCTGACGGGTGGTCGCCATTCTCGAACGTCTTGCGACCCAGAGGCGTCGGCGCCAGCCGCGCCGGGCATTGAAATCCGATCCGATCTTCGATCATGCGCTGGCCGCCAAACAGCTGGCCGCGCTGCATGCCGAATCCGCGAAACAGGGCACGCCGGTTGCCCATTTCGATGTCGTCAACGTGTTCCGCGAAGCGCTCGACCAGGCGCGCGGGCTCGTGCGCGAGTCGTTCGAGGAAACCGGCGAAGGGATGCGCTGCGCCCGGCATCTTTCCCTCGTGCAAGATGCGCTGATCCGCGCGATTTTCGGCTATGTCACGCGCTATGTGCATCCCGCCCCCGCGGGCACGGGCAACCAGCTCGTGGTCGCGGCGGTCGGCGGCTATGGCCGCGGAACGCTCGCGCCGGGCTCGGACATCGACCTTCTGTTCCTGCTGCCGTCCAAGAATTCGACCTGGGGCAACAAGGTCATCGAGGCCATCCTTTATAACCTCTGGGACTTGAAGCAGAAGGTCGGGCATTCCACGCGCTCGATCGAGGAATGCGTGCACTATGCGCGCGAGGACATGACGATCCGCACCGCGCTGCTCGAAGCCCGGCTGATCCTCGGCGACGACTCGCTGTTCGAAACCATGCGCAGCCGCTTCGAACATGAGATCGTCGCGACGACGGCGCCAGAATTCGTCGCGGCGAAACTGGCCGAGCGCGACGCGCGAATCGTCAAGGCCGGGCGTTCGCGTTATCTCGTCGAGCCCAACGTCAAGGACGGCAAGGGCGGCTTGCGCGACCTCAACACGCTGTTTTGGATCGCCAAATATGTCTACCGCGTCCGCGAGGCGTCGGAACTGGTCGAAGCCGGGCTGTTTTCGCGCAAGGAATATCTGCTGTTTTGCCGCTGCGAGGAATTCTTGTGGCGCGTGCGGTGTCACCTGCATTTCGTGACCGGCCGCGCCGAGGAGCGCCTGACCTTCGATCAGCAGCGCATCATTTCCGCGCGGCTCGGCTATGTCACGCGCGCCGGCCTCTATGGCGTCGAGCGGTTCATGAAACATTACTTCCTCATTGCGAAGGAAGTCGGCGATCTGACCGCGATCGTCTGCGCGGCGCTCGAGGAGCGCCAAGCCAAGCCGAGCCCGGTTCTCGACCGCTTCTTCGGTCGCCTGTGGCGCCGCAAGACGGTGATCGCGAACGCGGATTTCGCGGTCGAAAATTCGCGGATCACGGTCGCCGACCCCGCGACTTTCGCGCGCGATCCGATCAACATCATCCGGCTCTTCGCCATCGCCGACGAGAGCGGGCTCGCGATTCACCCCGATGCGATGCGGCTCGTGACCTTGAGCCTCACCAAGGTCAATGCCGAGATGCGCAACGACCCCGAGGCCAACCGGCTGTTTCTGTCGATCCTGACCTCGCGCAATTCACCCGAAATCGTGCTGCGCCTGATGAACCAGGCCGGCGTGCTCGGCCGTTTCATCCCCGATTTCGGCCGGATCGTCGCCTTGATGCAGTTCAACATGTATCACAGCTATACGGTCGACGAGCACTTGATCCGCGCCGTCGGCATCCTCGCCGATATCGAGAGCGAGCGCTCGACCGTCGAGCATAAGCTCGCGCAAGAGATCATCCCGACCCTGATCGACCGCCGCGTCCTCTATGTCGCGCTGTTCCTGCACGATATCGCCAAGGGCCGGATCGAGGATCATTCGATCGCCGGCATGGCGGTGGCGCGAAAGCTCTGCCCGCGGCTCGGCCTCGACCACGAACAGACCGAAAACGTCGTCTGGCTGATTGAACAGCATCTCGTCATGTCGGACACCGCGCAGCGGCGCGACCTCGCCGACCCCCGCACCATCGACACGTTCTCGGCGCTGGTGGGCACGCTCGACCGGCTCAACATGCTGTTCGTGCTGACGATTTGCGATATCCGCGCGGTCGGGCCGGGCGTCTGGAACGGCTGGAAGGCCGAATTGCTGCGCACCCTCTATTGGGAGACCGAAAACCGCATTTGCGGCGAACAGTCGACGATGGTGCGCGAGCGCCGCGTCGCCGAGGCGCGCGAGGAACTGCGCAAAGCCCTGCCGAACTGGACCGCGCATGACTTCGACGCTTATGCCGGGCGGCATCAATCGCCCTATTGGCTCAAGGTCGATCTCGCTCACAAAATCCGCCACGCCCATCTTCTCAATATGTCGGAAGTGGAATCGCCGGGTCCGACCGTCGACGTCGTCACCGATGCCTCGCGCGGCATTACCGAACTGACCGTGATCGCGCCCGATCATCCGCGCCTGCTGTCGACCATCGCGGGCGCCTGCGCGGCCGCGGCCGCCGATATTGTCGACGCGCAAGTCTTCACCACGACGGACGGCCTCGCGCTCGACATGATCTGCGTCACGCGCGCGCTCGATCGCGACGACGACGAATTGCGCCGCGCGAGCCGGATCGGCATGGCGATCGAACGCTCGCTCTCGGGCGAAATCCGCCTCTCCGACCTCGTCGCCGCGCGCGACCAGGGCGACGCCGTCGCCGCGGCAACCTTCGACGTCACGCCGGAAGTCATCATCGACAACTCGCTGTCGGTCCGCCTGACCGTGATCGAAGTCGCGGGCCTCGACCGGCGCGGCCTGTTGTACGACCTGACCTCGATCCTCTCGCGGCTCGATCTGAACATCTATTCCGCCCATATCGCGACCTTCGGCGAAAAGGCGGCCGACGTGTTCTACGTCACCGATCTCGACGGCAACAAAGTCACCGACGCCGCGCAACGCGACAAAATCCGCGAGGCCCTGCTGCCGGC
>JARLIW010000174.1 GCA_031291515.1 Beijerinckiaceae bacterium
GGCCGGACGTTCCTCCCCGGCAATGATAGAGCGGAGAAGGTTCGATGCGCAGTGTGGCGATGGTGACGCAAAAGGGTGGTTCGGGGAAAAGCACGCTGGCGGCCTGTCTCGCCGTCGCGGCGCAGGAGGCGGGCGAGCGCGTCTTTCTCATCGACATGGACCCGCAGAAGAGTCTGACCAAATGGTGTCGTCACCGCGGCGATCAAAACCTGCCCGTGGAGTCCGTCTCGCCCGCGAAACTGCCCGACGCCCTCGCGGCGCTCGAACGAGGCCGGGTGACCCTCGTGATCATCGATACGCCGGCAGGCGACACGAGCGCGGCGGATATCGCGATCAAGGCCGCCGACTTCTGCCTGATTCCCGCCCGTCCGGCGATTTTCGACATTTGGTCGAGCGAGGCGACGCGCGGCAAGATCAAGACGCTCGGCAAGGAGTTCGCCTTTGTCCTCAACCAATGCCCCCCGATGCAGGAAAGCCAGCGCGTGCAGGACGGCACCGCCGCGCTCGAAAGCATGGGCGGCCTGCTGCGCCCCTTGATCTCGGCGCGCGTGGCCTATCAAGAAGCCGCGCGCAGCGGCCTCGGCGCGACCGAAATCGACGGTGATGGCAAGGCCGGCGATGAAATCCGCCAACTCTGGACCTCGCTGAAGCGACGACTCGCCAAAATAAAAATGCCTTCCAAGCAAAATAAAAATGCCGCTTAAATTTTCTACCGGACCCTTTATCATAAGATCTGGAGTGCGCGCATTTCTCGGAATGCGCGCATTTTTATTTTTAATGCCAAATATACAATTACTCGCGTGATCAATCGCCAAATCGATGTCATACTAAAGTCATGTTAAGTTAACGGCCTGAAAGTTTTTTCGGGGCATAATACGCGCATCATAACAAATGGTGATTGAGCGTATGCGCTTCGATATCGGCCAAAAACTCGGCGCGGTGGTTCTTCTTCTCTGTGCTTTAGCCTCCGTGCTCTCCGGCTTTTCGCTGCTCCAGGCGCAGCGCGAGCAAAAGTGCGTCGACCAGATGGAAGCGATCGGCGGCCTGGACACCAAGGCCCGCAACCTTGTCGAACTGGTGCAGCGCGTCGTGATCTATGCCGACGAGATCATCATTACGACGGACCATCATGAAGCCGAATCCAAGCTCGCTGCCTTGAAGGCCTCGATCCAGGAGCTCGATTCCGCCAAACAGCCATTTCTCGCCGCCATCGGTCCCCGGCTGACGCCGGAAAAAAAGACCGCTTTGTTGCTCCGGCTGACGGAGTTCGAGGAATACCAGAGCGATACCGCAAATTTAGGCCTTACGATCTCGCCCCAAGCGGCCCAGATCCAAGCAGCTGATTCGGCGACCATCAACAACCGCGAGGCGATGATCCGGGATTTCAACAAGATCAGCGAAAATCTATTGGCCGAGGCCACGACCGAACGCGCGAACCTGATCGAGATTCGCAAGCAAGCCCAGTTGCTTCTCGTGGTCGTCCCGTGCATCGCGATTTTCTGCGGCTTGATCGCGTCGATCTGGATCGCCAGAAGCCAAATCCAAATCCCGCTTTTGCGTCTTCGCTGGACCATGCAGGCCCTCGCCCAAGGTCAGCTCGATATCGTGGTCCCCTATGTCGACAAGCAAGATGAGATCGGTGATATGGCGGCGACGATCCGCGTCTTCCAAAAAGCTTTGCGCGACAACAAGGAAGCGGGCGAACTCATGCAGCGCCGGACCGACGACGATTTGAAACGCGCCGCCTCGATCGTGCAGTCCACTCAGAAGTTCGAAGCCGTCACCGTCGGCTTGATGCGGGAATTATCCGCCTCGGTCGCGGCGATGGACAAGGCGGCGACCGACGTTGCCGCGTCGTCGACGATTGCGCGCAACGAATCCGAAATCGTCGGGCGCGCCGCCGAGGAAGCCTCGACGATCCTGGCCGCCGTGTCGAAGGCCGCGGACGAACTCTACGGTGCCGCGTCCGATCTGTCGCAAAACATGAGCAAAACCGCCTCGGCCGCCGCCGATGCCCTGGGAGAAGCAACGGCGACAGAAGGCCATGTCGCGGATCTCGTCACCGCCGCCAAGGAGATCGGCGCCGCCGCCAATCTCATCGACGAAATCGCCCGGCAGACCAATCTCTTGGCGCTCAATGCCACGATCGAGGCGGCGCGCGCGGGCGAAGCGGGACGCGGCTTCGCGGTCGTCGCCGGCGAAGTCAAGTTTCTCGCCAAGCGCACGGCGGAAGCGACCGCTTTCATCGCGGGCCATATCCAACTGATCCAATCGATCACGGAACGGACCGCGCGCGGCATCACGACGATGACAGCCACGTTGCACCGCATGAACGATATTTCGGGCGATGTCGCGGCGGCCATGACCGAGCAAGGCCACTCGAGCCAGAACATTGCCTTGTCCCTTGCCGAGGCGGCCCGGGAAGCGCGGATCGTGTCGCAAAGCATCGAAGGGGTGCAACACGTGACCATCGCCAACGGCGAACGCGCGGAGCAGCTCAAGACCAATGTCATCCAGCATAGCGACAAAGCCAGTTCACTTCGGGAACTGATCGCCAATTTCACCAGCGACATGCGCAAGACGGCGTGAGGGCGGCGGCTTCGCCTTGCGCCCGGCGGCGCTTTATCCCCCGAGCACCGTGGTCACGATATTCCCGCCGCGGTCGATGATCAGTTTCCAATAATAGTGCTGACCCGTCGTGGCTTCCTTGAGGTCCTTCGTCGTCTTGATCGACTTGTCGTTGATCGACAGCAGCACGTCGCCCTTTTTGAAATTGATCCGCGCGGCATAGGATTGGGGATCGACATCCAGGATCACGACGCCTTCCTTCGTGTCGTTCAACGACAGTTCCTCGGCGACGGCCGGTGACAAATTGACGGCGCTGATTCCGCTGAAGGGCGTGCCGCCCCCGATCTTGACGAGATCGCGCGCGGGAATCGACGGGGCCGGACGGAGATTCAGAACCGTATGAATCACTTTGCCATCTCGATTCAGCGTGACGTCGGCGTTGCCGCCAAGCGGCTTGGTCGCAAGGCGGAACCCGAAACCCTCGGGATTATCGACGATCTTCCCGTCGATCTCGGTGATGACGTCGCCGCGCTTGATCCCCGCCTCCGCGGCGGGGCCCTTGTCGTTCAATTCCGCCACGAGCACGCCCGACGGTCGGGCGAGCCCGAGCGAATCCGCGATATCGGGCGTCACCGCCTGTAAGCTCGCGCCAAGCCACGGCCGTCGCACTTGTTTGTCCCCGGTCTTGGCGGCGGCCACGACGACCTTGACCATGTTGACCGGGATCGCGAAACCGATCCCGATCGAACCGCCCGATTGCGAGAAGATCGCGGAATTGATCCCAACGAGCCGCGCCTGCAGATCCACCAGGGCCCCGCCCGAATTACCGGGGTTGATCGCGGCGTCGGTCTGAATGAAGAAGCCGTAATCCGACGTGCCGATATTGGTGCGGGCCAGCGCCGAGATGATCCCTTGCGTCACGGTTTGACCGACGCCGAAGGGATCGCCGATGGCCAAGGCGATGTCGCCGACTTCCAACGCATCGGAATCGCCAAGTTCCATCGCCGGAAACGTGCCGCCGCCCTTGACCTTCAAAACGGCGAGATCGGTGCGTTGATCGCGCAGCACAATGTCGGCATCCAATTCGCGCCTATCGGACAGCGCGACCTTCACGTCGGTCATGCCCTCGATGACATGAAAATTCGTCACGATGAGACCGCTCGAATCGACGATCACGCCCGAGCCGAGCGATTTTGCGGTCACCCCGCCCGGCCGCGAGCCGTTGTCGCCGAAGAAATGCCGGAACACGGGATCGTCGAACAACGGATTGCGCGGCTGCGTATCGATCCGCGAGGCATAGACGTTGACCACCGCCGGCGCGGCCTTGCGAACCACCGGGGCGAAGGACAGCAGCTCCTCGCTCTTCGCGCGCGGCACCTCGCGAACGGTTTCGGCGGATACGCCGAGGGCCGATCCGAACAGGCCAACCGCGATCAGACCGGCGGCGAGAGCATTGCATCGAGACGTCAGGGTCATTCACGACTCCGTTGATAAGTCTTAGGCGCGGCGTTGCGCTTCAAATGGAGCATAAAACGCCCTTGCGGAAGGCTCGGAAACGAAAAAACCCGGCCAGGACGTCAGTCCGGACCGGGTTTCGTTTCGTTCCCTCAACTTCGGCTCAGGCCGCGTCTTCGTCCGCGTCGAGAACCGGGCCGCTATCCTTGCCGCGCGCGGTGACGTCGCGATCGACGAATTCGATCACGGCGAGCGGCGCGTTGTCGCCATACCGGAAACCGGCCTTGAGGACGCGGGTATAGCCGCCGTGACGATCCTTGTAACGCGGGCCGAGCACGTCGAACAGCTTGCGGACAAGCACGACGTCGCGAAGCTGCGCGATCGCCTGACGGCGCGCATGCAGGTCGCCCGCCTTGCCGAGCGTGACGAGCTTTTCGACGACGGGACGAAGGTCTTTCGCCTTCGGAAGGGTGGTGATGATCTGCTCGTGCTTGATCAACGCCTGACACATATTGGCGAACATCGCCTTGCGGTGTTCGTGCGTGCGGCCGAAACGGCGCTTTGCGCGTCCATGATACATTGGGGCTCTCCAGTTTTTCGCGGCCGCCGTGCCAAGGTACGGCCGTCAGTTATAAACTCGTTTGGACTTTGTCCTTCTCCCGCTTGCGGGAAAAGGTCATCTCGACAAGACCGAATGCCGGTCTCAATAATGCTCTTCGAACCGCTTGGCGAGTTCGTCGATATTTTCCGGCGGCCAGCCCGAGACTTCCATCCCGAGATGCAGGCCCATCTGAGCCAGCACTTCCTTGATTTCGTTCAAGCTCTTGCGGCCGAAATTCGGCGTGCGGAGCATTTCGGCTTCGGTCTTCTGGATGAGGTCGCCGATGTAGACGATATTGTCGTTCTTCAAGCAGTTCGCCGAACGGACCGACAATTCGAGCTCGTCGACCTTCTTGAGCAGGGCCGGGTTGAACGCCAGCTCCGGGATCGCCGGGGTGGTCTCTTCGCGACGCGGCTCTTCGAAATTCACGAAGACGTTGAGCTGGTCCTGGAGAATGCGCGCCGAGAAGGCGATCGCATCTTCGGGCGTCAGCGCGCCGTTGGTCTCGACCTGCAGGGTGAGCTTGTCATAGTCGAGAATTTGACCCTCGCGGGTGTTCTCAACGCGATAGCTGACCTTGCGGACCGGCGAATAGAGGCTGTCGATCGGGATCAAGCCGATCGGCGAATCCTCGGAGCGGTTGCGGTCGGCCGCGACATAGCCCTTGCCGGTGTTGACCGTGAATTCCATCCGGATTTCCGCGCCCTCGTCGAGCGTGCAGATCGTGAGGTTGGGATTCAGGATCGACACGTCGCCCACCGTCTGAATGTCGCCGGCGGTCACCTTGCCCGGACCGGTCTTTTTCAAGACCATGCGCTTGGGACCATCGCCCTGCATCTTGACGGCAATGTCCTTGATGTTCAGCACGAGGTCCGTGACATCTTCGCGGACGCCAGGGATGGACGAAAATTCATGCAGCACGCCGTCGATATGCACCGATGTGATGGCCGCGCCTTGCAGCGACGACAACAGAATACGGCGCAGCGCATTGCCGAGCGTGAGGCCGAAGCCGCGCTCGAGAGGCTCGGCGACCACGGTCGCGAAACGCTTGGCATCGTCGCCCGACGACACTTCGAGCTTATTGGGCTTGATCAGTTCTTGCCAGTTTTTCTGGATCACGGAACGCACCTTTCGCTGATGCTGACCTGGAAGCCGGAGGCTCCCCTGTCGAAAGTGATAAACCGCATCGGCCGGGCACGAGCCCGGCCAACGAACGCCACGCGAACGGGGGTTAAACGCGACGGCGCTTGCGCGGGCGGCAACCATTGTGCGGGATCGGCGTCACGTCGCGGATCGAAGTCACGGTGAAGCCCGAGGCCTGCAACGCGCGCAAAGCCGATTCACGACCCGAACCGGGGCCGGAAACTTCGACTTCGAGCGTCCGCATCCCATGTTCGGACGCCTTGCGCGCCGCGTCTTCCGCGGCCATCTGGGCGGCATAGGGGGTCGACTTACGCGAACCCTTGAAACCCATGGTTCCGGCGGACGACCAGGAAATCGTGTTTCCCTGCGCGTCGGAAATGGTGATCATCGTATTGTTGAATGTCGAGGAGACATGGGCGACGCCCGAAACAATGTTCTTACGCTCGCGCCTACGGACGCGGGTTGCCTCTTTTGCCATCGTCTAAACTGTCCTTCTAACGCGCCCGTCGTTCCAGGCGCTCGGGTTATTCGCGGAGCCCACGCGGATCCGCCAGTGATTGGAACGCACGAAGCAAAGCCGCGCGTTCCAAAATACGGTTCGATTACTTCTTCTTACCGGCGATCGGCTTCGCCTTGCCCTTACGGGTGCGGGCGTTGGTATGGGTGCGCTGACCGCGAACCGGCAACTGGCGCCGATGACGCAGGCCACGATAGCAGCCGAGATCCATCAAGCGCTTGATGTTGATGGAGACTTCCCGGCGAAGATCGCCCTCGACCATGTAATCGCGGTCGATTGTCTCGCGGATTTGCAGAACTTCGGCGTCAGTCAATTCGGACACGCGGCGCGCGGCGGGAATGGCAACCTTTTCGCAGATTTCCTCGGCCTTTTTGGGGCCGATCCCGTGAATATACTGAAGCGCGATCAGAACGCGCTTGTTGGTCGGAATGTTGACACCGGCTATACGAGCCATGATTGACCTCTCCATCTGGAAAGCCCCCGGCTGGGGACCCATGTGTTCCGCGTCCGGTGGAGCCCGGCCCATGCGGAATGAAACCAGAAATGATTCTGGCATCGCACCAAAACAAACAACGGCAGCCCCGAAGGAGCCGCCGCTCGTAAATGCTAGGCGAAGAACCCGTTGCTAAAGTCTCGTTCGGGTCGCGTCAAGAGAAATTCCCGCAATGCAAGTGTTATTTCGCAAAACGCAAACCGGAAAACTCAAGTCGACGCTTTGGCCTTGAGAAACGCATCGATTTGCGCCGACACGTCATCGATGGGGGCCATGCCATCGACGACATGCAAACTTCCAAGCTCGGCGTAAAATGCCGCCACGGGCGCCGTCATCTCGCGGTAGGCTTCGAGTCGTAACCGGAACGATTCCGGGTTGTCGTCGGACCGCACGGCCTGCCCGGCGGCAATGGTCTGACGCACGCGCTCTTCCATCCGGGCAAGCAGAGCCGCCTCGTCGACACGCAGCTCGATGACGGCATCGAGCTCTTTATGCTTTTGCGCCAAAATGACGTCCAGCGCCTTGGCTTGAGCCACGGTGCGCGGAAACCCGTCGAGAATGAAGCCATGGGCCGCATCGGCTTGCTCGATCCGATCCGAAATCAGCCCGATCACGATGTCGTCGGACACGAGACCGCCCTGACTCATGATCTTCTGCGCTTCGATGCCCACCGGCGTCTGCGCCTTGACGGCCGCGCGGAGCATGTCGCCGGTCGAGAGTTGGGGAATATTGAAACGCTGCATCAACCGCTGGGATTGCGTGCCTTTGCCGGCACCCGGCGGTCCGAGCAGTATCAGCCTCATCGTCTCTTCCCCCGCGCTTTCGCCTTTTTCACCAATCCCTCGTACTGGTGAGCCTGAAGATGCCCATGGACTTGCGCCACGGTATCCATGGTCACGCTGACGACGATCAACAGCGATGTACCACCAAAGTAGAACGGGAGCGCGGCATAGGAAATCAATATTTCGGGGAGTAGACAGATGATCGCGAGATAACCGGCGCCGAGCACCGTGATTCGCATCAGGATTTTGTCGATATATTGCGCCGTGCGCTCTCCCGGCCGAATGCCGGGAATGAAGCCCCCATGCTTCTTGAGATTATCGGCCGTCTCGGTCGGATTGAACACGATCGCCGTATAGAAAAAGGCGAAGAACACGATCAAGCCAACATAGGCCACCATGTACAGCGGTCGCCCGTGCGCGAAATAGGTCGTGATCGTGCCGAGAATGCCACCGCCGCCCTGCGCTTGCGAGAAATTGGCGATCGTGGTCGGCAGCAACAGCAGCGACGAGGCGAAAATCGGCGGAATCACGCCCGACGTATTGAGCTTGAGCGGCAGAAACGACGTCTGCCCCTCATAGACCCGGTTGCCCTGCTGGCGCTTGGGATAGGTGATCAGAAGCCGGCGCTGGGCTCGCTCCATAAAGACGATGAAGGCGATGACGGCGATCGACATCGCCATCACGACGAGGATCAACCCGGTCGAAATCGCGCCTTGCCGTCCAAGCTCGAGCGTATTGGCGATCGCCGAGGGGAAAGCCGCGATGATGCCCGCGAAAATGATCAACGACGAGCCGTTGCCGATCCCGCGCGAGGTGATCTGCTCGCCGAGCCACATCAAGAACATCGTGCCGCCCATCAGGGTCAGGACGGTCGAAATCCGGAAGAACCAGCCGGGTTCGAGCACGACGCCGTGCTGTCCCTCGAGACCGACCGAAATTCCATAGGCTTGGAACATCGCCAGGACGACCGTGAGATAGCGGGTATATTGATTGATGATCTTGCGGCCCGACTCGCCCTCTTTCTTGAGGCTTTCGAGCTGCGGAATCACCGAGGTCAGCAGCTGGACGATGATCGAGGCCGAAATATACGGCATGATGTTCAGGGCGAAGATGGCCATGCGCTGCACGGCGCCGCCCGAGAACATGTTGAAGAGTTCGAGCACGCCTTGCTTATGGCTGGTAAAATTGGCCTGGAAGGCGGCCGGGTCGATCCCGGGAAGCGGAATATAGGTTCCGAGCCGATAGACGATCAACGCGCCGAGCGTGAACCAAATCCGTTTTTTCAGTTCGCTCGCTTTGGAGAACGCACCCCAGTTTACATTCGCCGCTAATTGTTCCGCCGCCGACGCCATTGGGTGCTCCGTAAGACCGGGACGCGGGTGCCGCTGGTCAAGCCGCGCCACCATCGGGCGCGCCGCGCCCTTCACATAAAGGTCCGCTTCGTATTTGTCAGCCCTGGCTCGCGACTGAAAACAGACCTATTTCGGTCGTTCCGCCCAGAAACTGAAGAAGGAGCGCATTCCAATTCGGAAATGCGCTCCTTTAAGTCGTTCGTTCTTAAGCCGAGGCCTCTTCGCGCGGCGGCTTCGGCGCGACGAGAACCTTGATCGTCCCGCCGGCCTTCTCGATGGCGGCAATCGCGCCCTTCGAGGCCGAGGCTACTTCGAAGCTGAGCCCCGTGGTCAATTCCCCGACGCCGAGGATCTTGACGCCATCGCGCGGCTTCGACACGACGCCGGCTTCGATCAGCGAATCGATGGTGATCGACGCGCCCGCAACGAATTTGCCGGCATCGACAGCGGCCTGAATCCGGCCGATGTTGACTTCGTTATAATCGACCGAGAAGGGGTTCCAGAACCCGCGCTTGGGCAAGCGCCGATGCAGCGGCATCTGACCGCCTTCGAAACCCTTGATCGCGACGCCGGTACGCGCCTTTTGACCCTTGACGCCGCGGCCGCAGGTCTTGCCCTTGCCCGAGCCGATGCCACGGCCGACGCGCATCAGGTCTTTCGACGAACCGGGATTGTCGTGAATGTCGTTGAGCTTCATGACAGCCTCCCTTACTCGACCACGCGGACGAGATGCGCGATCTTGGCGATCATCCCGCGCACGGCGGGGGTGTCGATCAAGGTCGAGCGGCGTCCAATCTTGTTGAGTTTCAGACCGATCAGGGTCTGACGTTGATCGGCCGGACGGCCGATCGGGCTACGGGTCTGTTCGACCGTCACCGTTCCTGCTTGCTGAGCCATCGTCGATCCTCCCGGCTCAAGCTTCGGCCGCCGCGACTTCGACATCACCGCCTTGGCGGCGTGACTGAAGCGTGGAGACCTTGAGGTTACGGCGGGCGGCGACCGAGCGCGGCGAGTCTTCATGCGCCAGCGCGTCGAATGTCGCGCGGATCATGTTGTAAGGGTTGGACGAGCCTTGCGACTTCGCCACGACGTCATGCATGCCGAGCGTTTCGAAAATGGCGCGCATCGGGCCACCCGCGATGATCCCGGTTCCGGCCGGAGCCGCGCGCAAAATCACCTTGCCCGCGCCGTGACGGCCCTGGACGTCGTGATGCAGCGTCCGGCCTTCGCGCAATGGGACACGGATCAGACCGCGCTTCGCGGATTCCGTGGCCTTGCGGATTGCTTCCGGCACTTCGCGTGCCTTGCCGTGACCGAAGCCGACGCGACCCTTCTGGTCGCCGACGACGACGAGGGCAGCGAAACCGAACCGGCGTCCGCCCTTGACCACTTTCGCGACGCGGTTGATGTGGACCAGACGGTCCACGAACTCGCTGTCTTGCTCTTCTCTATGTTGACGATCGCGTCCCCCGCGACCGCCTTCGCGTTCACCAGCCATGAAATTTTTTCCGTCACTTACGCGGTCAGCTCGCAGACCGGAAGGGTCTGAAACATCAACCGCTCGCTTCGATTATCCGCCAAGCCTCGAAAAGGCCTGGCTTGGAAAGCATGCCTTCGAGAGGCAGGCCTTAGAAAGAGAGCCCGCCTTCGCGCGCACCCTCGGCAAGCGCCTTGACGCGCCCGTGATACATATAGGCGCCGCGATCGAACACGACCTCCTTGACGCCCGCCTTGACGGCGCGTTCGGCGATCAGTTTCCCGACCACGGTCGCCGCCTCGACGGTCGCGCCGGTCTTCAAGCCTTCGCGATTCGCCTTTTCGAGCGAGGACGCGGCAGCGATCGTGACACCCGCTGCATCGTCGATGATCTGAACATAGATCTGCTTCGACGAGCGGAACACCGACAACCGCGGCTTGCCGTAAGCGCGCGCCTTGAGCGAACGCCGGACACGCGCCTTGCGGCGCGCTGTAGCTCCATTATCTCTGGGCATAGCTCAAGCCTTACTTCTTCTTGCCTTCCTTGCGGAAGATGAATTCGTCGGAATAACGGACGCCCTTGCCCTTATAGGGTTCTGGCGGCCGATGCGCGCGGATCTCGGAGGCGACCTGCCCGACCTGGCGCTTGTCGATTCCCGTGATGATGATCTCGACCGGCCTCGGCGTGACGATCGTGATCCCCTCTGGGATCGGAAACGGCACATCGTGACTATAGCCCAACGACAACTGGAGGATCTTCCCCTGAACAGAGGCCTTGTAGCCGACGCCCGTGATGTCGAGCTTCCGCGTGAACCCCGTGGAAACCCCGACGACCAGGTTGTTCACCTGGGCGCGAGACGTGCCCCACAAGGCGCGCGCCCGCTTGCTGTCCGAGCGAGGCGTGACTTTCACCTCGTCGTTGGCAAAACTGACGTCGACCTCATCGGGAACGACAAAAAACAATTCGCCCTTGGCGCCTTTTACGGACACCTTCTGGCCGTCGACCTTGGCGGTGACGCCCTTCGGGATGGCGACGGGCTTCTTACCGACGCGTGACATGGTTCTAATCCTTCAATCAGGCGGTCAGAAGACCTTGCAGAGCACTTCGCCGCCCACATTGGCTTCGCGCGCGGCATGGTCGGCCATGACGCCCTTCGGCGTCGAGACGATCGTAATGCCGAGACCATTGGCGACGCGCGGCAGGGCATCGACAGCGGCATAGACGCGACGGCCGGGCTTCGACACGCGCGAAATCTCGCGAATGACGGGTTGCCCGTCGTAATATTTCAGCTCGATTTCGAACTCGGTGCGGCCGTTGCCATATTCGGTGGTCGAATAACCCCGGATATAGCCCTCGGATTCGAGAACGTCGAGAACATGGGCGCGCAAACGCGAACCGGGCGTCTGGACTTTGCCCTTACGGCGCATTCCAGCGTTACGGATACGTGTCAGCATATCGCCGAGCGGATCGTTGATCGACATCGCGGCCTCCTACCAGCTCGACTTGACGAGGCCGGGGATCAGGCCCTGGGAGCCGAGCTCCCGGAGCGCGATGCGCGACATCTTCATCTTACGCGTGAAAGCGCGCGGACGCCCGCTCACTTCGCAACGGTTGCGAACCCGGTTCGCCGCCGAATTGCGCGGCAACTCGGACAGTTTCAACCGCGCGTCGAAACGCTCCTCGGCCGAAAGCGTCTCGTTGTCGGCTATCGCCTTGAGCCGCGCCCTGCGTCCCGCGAATTGCTTCACGAGCCTCATTTTTCGCTTGTTATTCTCAATCGCGCTTTTCTTCGCCATCGATATTTGACCCTCTGGTTACCGCGTCTGAGACCTAAAGTCTCACTGCCGGAACGGGAAGTTGAATGCACGCAGAAGAGCGCGCGCCTCGTTGTCCGTTTTCGCCGATGTACAGACGATGATGTCCATACCGAGAACGCTATCGACCTTGTCGTAGTTGATCTCGGGGAAAATCAGATGTTCCTTGATGCCCATGGCATAGTTGCCACGGCCATCGAAGCTCTTGGGATTCAAACCGCGGAAATCGCGAATGCGCGGCAGCGCGATCGTGACCAGACGGTCGAGAAACTCGTACATGCGAACTTTGCGAAGGGTGACCTTCGCGCCGATCGGCATGTTCTCGCGCACCTTGAAGGTCGAGATCGCGTTGCGCGCCTTGGTGATGACCGGCTTCTGGCCGGCGATCAAGGCGAGATCGGCCGCGGCCAACGTCACCTTCTTGGTGTCGTTGACGGCTTCGCCGACGCCCATGTTCAAGACGATCTTTTCGATCACGGGAACCTCGAACGGGTTCTTGTAACCGAATTCCTCGATCATCTTCTGGCGCACGACTTCGTCGTAGTGCTTGCGCAGACGCGGAAGGTAATCCTTCGGAGCCTGGAGTTCCTCGGACGAAGCCGTCTTGTAAGACGGCGCGCCGCGGCTTGCCTTGGCTTCCGCGGGCGAGGCCTTCGCGACTTTCGCGGAATCCTTCGCCCCGGTTCCGGCGCCCTTCGCGCCGCCCTTAGCGGACTTGGGGTCAGCCATCGATCAACTCTCCCGAACGTTTGGCGAAGCGAACCTTGCGGCCGTCTTCGAGAACCTTGAATCCCACGCGAGTCGCCTGGCCACCCTTGGGGTCCGCCACGGCGAGATTCGACAGATGGATCGTCGATTCCTTGGAAATGATGCCACCCTCCTGTTGAGGAGTTTGGCGGGTATGGCGCTTCACCAAGTTGACGCCGCGCACGATCGCGCGTTCGTCCTTGGGCATCACCTGCAATACTTCGCCCGAGCGACCCTTGTCGCGACCGGCGAGAACGACGACCGTGTCGCCCTTCTTGATCTTAGCGGCCATTACAACACCTCCGGCGCGAGCGAGATGATCTTCATGTGGTTGCGGGCGCGCAATTCGCGCGGCACCGGCCCGAAGATGCGGGTCCCGATCGGCTCGGACTGATTGTTGATCAGCACGGCCGCGTTGTTGTCGAAGCGGATCACGGAACCGTCGGCGCGCTTGATGTCCTTCGCGGTACGCACCACGACCGCCTTCATCACGTCGCCCTTTTTCACGCGACCGCGCGGAATGGCTTCCTTGATGGAGACGACGATAATGTCGCCAACGCCGGCATATTTACGCTTCGAACCACCCAGCACCTTGATGCACATCACACGGCGCGCGCCCGAATTATCGGCGACGTCGAGGTTAGTCTGCATCTGTATCATGGCTTTAGAGCCTTTCCTGTCAGATCGGTTTCCTTCACAGCACCCAGCTGCTCCGGACTACGCCTGGTGGAGATCCGTATTCGAGATCTCCGGGCTATGACTTTTTTCAGGACCCTACGGTCCTGTTTTATTTCTTGCCGGCCGGTTCAACCGGCGCGGAGGAGTTCTTCCATCCTACAATAAGGCTGCTGTCAACCTTGGAGGCTGGCGTCAACCTTGCGCGGAGGCGGGTTGACCGATGACGATCCAGCGCTTGAGGCGCGAGATCGGCTTCGTCTCTTCGATGGAGACCTGATCGCCCACCTTGTAGGCCTTGGTCTCGTCATGCGCGTGATAATTCTTCGAGCGCCGCACCGTCTTTTTCAAGAGCGGATGCGTGAAACGCCGTTCGACCTTCACGACAAGAGTCTTGTCCTGCTTGTCGCTCACGACGACGCCTTGGAGAATACGCTTCGGCATAGTTGTAAATCCTACTTCTGCGCCGCGTCGCGCTTCTGAGCGGCGAGCGTCTTGACACGGGCGATATCGCGGCGGACGACGCGCACGCGCGCCGTATTCTGAAGCTGGCCGGTCGCCTTTTGAAAGCGCAGATTGAACTGCTCCTTCTTGAGGTTCAGCACTTCCTGATCGAGTTGGTCCTGCGTCAGGACCTTCAGGTCGGACAGGCGGGTCTTGGATTTCATCGGACTGTCCTCCCTTATTCGGCAATGCGCTCGATGAAGCGCGTTTTAATCGGCAGTTTGGCGGCGGCGAGTGTCAGCGCCTCCTTGGCGACGCCCAACGGCACGCCATCGAGTTCGAACATGATGCGGCCCGGAGCCACGCGGCAAGCCCAGAGCTCGATCGCGCCCTTGCCCTTACCCATGCGCACTTCGGTCGGCTTCTTCGTGACGGGCAGGTCCGGAAAAATACGGATCCAGACGCGACCGGCGCGCTTCATATGACGCGTCATCGCGCGGCGAGCCGCCTCGATTTGACGCGAGGTGATACGCTCGGGTTCCATGGCCTTCAGCCCGAATTGCCCGAAGTTCAGTTCGGTCCCGCCCTTGGACGCACCACTGATGCGGCCTTTGAAGGCTTTCCTGAACTTAGTCTTCTTTGGTTGAAGCATTGGATTAAGCTCTTGAATTCAATGTGAAAAGAGGCGGTCAGGCCGCGTCGCGATCGCGACGCTGGCGGCGTTCGCCGCCGCCACCGCCGGAATGATCCATTTCAGCCGTCTTGCGATCTTGCGCCATCGGGTCGTGCTCGAGGATTTCGCCCTTGAACACCCAGACCTTGATGCCGCACGTGCCGTAGGCCGTATGCGCGGTCGCGGTGCCGTAATCGACGTCGGCGCGCAGCGTATGCAGCGGCACCCGGCCTTCACGATACCATTCGAGACGCGCGATTTCCGCGCCGCCGAGGCGACCCGAACAATTGATGCGGATGCCCTCGGCGCCAAGACGCATGGCCGATTGCACGGCCCGCTTCATGGCGCGGCGGAACGCCACGCGGCGCTCGAGCTGCTGCGCGATGGAATCGGCAACCAACACCGCGTCGATTTCGGGCTTGCGCACCTCGACGATGTTGATCACGACTTCCGACGCCGTCATGCTCGCGACGAGCTTGCGGATCTTGTCGATATCCGCGCCCTTCTTGCCAATCACCACGCCGGGGCGCGCCGAATGGATCGTCACCCGGCACTTCTTGTGCGGGCGCTCGATGATGATCTTCGACACGGCCGCTTGCTTGAGCGTCTTCATCAAGGCGGCGCGGATCGCAATATCCTCATGGAGGAGCTTGCCATATTCGTTCTTGCCGGCGAACCAGCGCGAATCCCAAGTCCGGTTGATGCCGAGCCTGAGGCCGATCGGATTGACTTTCTGTCCCATCGTAAACTCCTTAGGCGGCGGCTGACGGCGCGGCAACTTCGCGCACGACGATCGTCAAATTGGCGAATGGCTTCACAATGCGACCAGCCCGACCGCGAGCGCGCGGGCTGAAACGCTTCATGACAATAGCCTTGCCGACGTGAGCCTCGGCGACGATCAGATCGTCGACGTCGAGGTCATGATTGTTTTCCGCGTTGGCGACCGCGCTTTCGAGCGTCTTCTTGACGTCGAGAGCGATGCGCTTGCGCGAGAATTCGAGGTCCGCGAGCGCGGTCTCGACCTTCTTGCCGCGAATGAGCTGGGCGAGAAGATTGAGCTTTTGCGGGCTGACGCGAAGCATCCGGCACACGGCCTTGGCTTCGTTGTCCTTGAGGGCGCGAGGAGTTTTGGGCTTGGACATCTCAGCCTCTCTTCGCTTTTTTGTCCGCGGCATGGCCGTGGAATGTCCGGGTCGGCGAGAATTCGCCGAGCTTGTGGCCGATCATGTCTTCGGTGATGTTGACGGGCACATGCTTGTGACCGTTGTAGACCCCGAAGGTCAGGCCGACAAATTGCGGCAGAATTGTCGAGCGCCGGCTCCAGGTCTTGATGACCTCCGAGCGGGTGCTGCTCCGAGCGGTTTCCGCCTTCTTCAGCATATAGCCGTCGACGAACGGACCCTTCCAGATCGAACGCGCCATTGGGATTAGCCCTTCTTCTTACTTTTGTGACGCGAGGTCACAATAAACTTTGTGGTGGACTTGTTCGTCCGGGTCTTCTTACCCTTGGTGGGCTTGCCCCAAGGAGTCACGGGATGACGGCCACCAGAGGTGCGGCCTTCACCACCGCCGTGCGGATGGTCGACGGGGTTCATGGTCACGCCGCGGTTATGCGGACGACGGCCCAACCAACGTTGACGACCAGCCTTGCCGATCGACGAGTTCATGTGATCGGGGTTCGAAACCGCCCCCACCGTGCCGAAGCACTGCCCATGAACCAGACGCTGTTCGCCCGAATTGAGGCGAATAATGACATAGCCTTGGTCACGGCCGACAACCTGCGCATAGGTGCCAGCCGAGCGGACCATGGCCGCGCCCTTGCCGATCTTCAGTTCGATATTGTGAACGATCGTGCCGACCGGCATGTTCGCCAAAGCCATGGCATTGCCCGGCTTCACGTCGACC
>JARLIW010000175.1 GCA_031291515.1 Beijerinckiaceae bacterium
GCGTGTCCCACCCGTGTAGTCGCGGTTTCTCTATCAACATCCGGGAAAACGGGCTTGGAGATTGTCGTCGCTTTTTGGACGATGTCGCGGTTGAGCCCTTTTTCTGGCGTTTGTTGGCGGCACATTTTGAAAAACGGCCGTCATGATGTCCAAGCGGTTGCGCGGCCCTTCGATCGGAGACAGGCCGATTGTCACATCGGCGATCGGAGCATGGGGTGCCAAGATCGTCCCTCGTGACGGAACTGACATCTATGATCGGGAGTGGGGCCAAGCATTGGTTCCCTGGCTCCCGGTCACGCGTCGGGCACGTTAGGCGGATCGCGCTATTTCGAAAATACTTTGGCTCCGCCAGGCCTTTCGGGAACGCAATCGGCCCGGCGTTCGAAGGCGGCCATTAAGATTAGAATGAGTTGGTCGCGATGTTTTTTCATCCTCGCCAGTACCAATCTCGATGCGGATAACGAGGGGCGGCGGGGGCGCCTCGCCATCTAGCCGGGAGCGCCTAGGGCTTGAACGTTTGGTTGGCACACCCATACCATTGGATGGTGGCGGCCTCCGGTGAGTTCCTATGTATTGCCCCGAATAAGCGAAATGCCGAATCCCGGAGCAAGTTCTCATGTCGAAAAGGCGATAAACGGCGAAGGTTACCATATTCCGCGGCAGCCGATATGCCGATTGGCATGCCAGTCGTGAATATCCCTTCGGCAAATTGAGCTTTGCCAATGTTTAGGAAATTTCCTTGCCGAAGGGCAACTTGATGTCGACATAGAGAACGGTCGCTGTGGTGGCGAGCGCATTCGGAGGCAAGTTCGTGTATGCCAGAGCTGCCCGACGAGTCGTCTTATAACGTTGGCGCGGCTGGATGGGACTTCCCAAGCGCGCCCGAGACGAGATTGCGCGGCAACGCTATTGGAATATGCCTGCTGGGGCAAAACGGAGGTCGAAAATGCATGTGACAATCGAACAGGCTGAAATTGCGATCAAGGCAGCCCGCGCGAAAGCCGAGGAGCTCAATATTCAATTCTGTATTGCGATCGTCGATAGCGGCGCCGATCTCAAGGCATTCTTCCGCATGGACGATGCCTGGGTCGGTTCAATCGATATCTCGATAAAGAAGGCCAAAACGGCGGTCTTTTTTGGGATGCCGACCGGCGAAATCGGTAAACTTTCTCAGCCCGGCGGGCCGCTGTTTGGCATCGAACATTCCAATGGCGGTCTGATCACGTTCCCGGGGGGCATTCCGATTGTCGATGAACAGGGTGTGCTGACCGGCGCGATTGGCGTCAGCGGTTCGTCGGTTGAAAATGATAACGCGGTCGCCGCGGCGGGCGTCGCGGCCCTCGGCGGATATCCGTTGCCTGCGCATCCCTGGCGGACATAAGGCGAGTAGGCGACGGCGACCTACGCTCGGGAATACAGAGTAGGGCCAATGTCTAAAACGAAAATCGACATTCGGGACCTCATTCAAGAGGTCCTCCTCAGTCTCAGAAAGCAGCCCGGATGCGCCGGCGTCCGGAATGTTGTCATAGATGAGCTCGATACAGACGATGAGCCCTACAATTGGGCTGTCGTTGCAATCGACTCCGGATTGAGTGGCGAGCAAGAATCGATCGCTGGCCTCAGGGCCATCGAACCGGAACTTCAGGCCCGTTATGAATTGTTGCCTATCGACCGCGCGAAGGGCTGAAGATTCGAATTTGCGCCTATCTCGCGCCGGATACAACCTGTCGTCACGCCAACGATCCATCGCGGATTATGAAAGGTTTGTTTTGTCCGACGAGCTGGCAACCAGCTTGTGAACATCGCGATCCGTCGTAGGGTCGGCTCGAGCCTAATAGCCGCCGTGGCAAGCGGCGGAGACGCCGACATTCCTTGCGCTCCGCTCGCGCCGTTCTCGTCGAACCTGCTCCCGAGATCGGTTGGGTTCCTTCATTCGGTCGGCGCCGGATGCTTCCGTATCCGGACAAAACGTGCGAGTCGCGCGACGGCTACGTGCGTGTTTCACAACAGGTCTGGACGCCGATCGGTGCCAAGAGGGGGCGGTCCCCGTCGAGTGGTCGGGAGTCTGTATTGGTTTAAAGCTGGCCTGAGCGCGAGAGCCGGCGTGCCCGGCCCGTAATCGGGCGATGTCCAACGATCGAACGTCGGCTCGGAAATCCTGTCTGGCGGATCAGGTCCGCGACGATCCGCTCGGCCCAAAACCGTTACCTTTCCGTGGCCAATCTCCTCATCCTTCACCGAGAAGTCCGCCAGAAAACGAACATTAATCGCGGACCATTTTTAAAGGAACCTTTCGTGGTTGCCATCGCAGATTTGCGCCGGAGCCATCCGGCTGGAACGGCCAGCCGGAATTATTTGTCGAGCTGCAGGCAGATTTTCCCAAAATGCGCGCCGCTTTCCTCGTAGCGGAATGCGTCGGCAATCTCTTGCCGCGGAAACACTTTATCTATCACTGGCTTCAGGCCAGTGGTTTCGATTGCTCGTATCATGTCAAGCTGATGCTTCCGGCTTCCGACGATGATTCCTCGAAGGTCTTGTTGCTTTATCATAAGCGCGGCAGTCGGGATCGCGCCTTCCCAGCCCGTCAGAACGCCAATCAGCGAGATATGGCCCGCGATGCGGCACGCGGTGATCGACTGCGGAAGCGTCCCCGGTCCCCCGACCTCGATGACGTGATCGACGCCTCGGCCTCCTGTAATATCGAGCACCCGGCGCCCCCAGTCCGCCGTCGTTCTATAGTTGATGAGATGATCGGCGCCGAGAGCCTTGGTTCGTTCCAGCTTCGCGTCCGACGACGACGTTGAAATAACCTCGGCGCCCATCGCTTTCGCGAACTGCAGGGCAAATATGGAGACACCGCCCGTACCCAGCACGAGGACGCTATCGCCAGCCTTGAGATGCCCGTTGGCAACCAGCGCGCGCCATGCCGTCAATCCGGCGGTCGTCAGCGTGGCGGCTTCGACGTGGCTGAACCCGCTTGGCGCCTTGGTAAACCATGTGGCCGGTGTTGTGACACGCTCGCGAGCATAGCCGTCGATTCCATCGCCCGGCGTCGTCGAGAAATCGGCGACCAGCGGCGGCCCGTCCAGCCAATAAGGGAAGAACGTCGAGACCACGTGGTCGCCTACGGCGAAGTCATGAACGCCTTCGCCGACCTCTTCGACAACGCCCGCGCCGTCTGCCATCGGAATGCGGCCGTCCGCGGTTGGGATCTGGCCTGTGACGACGGCGTAGTCGTGATAGTTGAGCGAACTCGCGTGTAAGCGGACGAGGATTTCGCCCGCCTTCGGCGGCAGCGGCTCCGCTAGATCGACGAGATCAAGGTGATCGAGGTCGAACGGCTGA
>JARLIW010000176.1 GCA_031291515.1 Beijerinckiaceae bacterium
GTGCGGGCACCCCGAGCAGAAGTACGGCGTGCGCGAGGCAATATCCGTCAGGCCGTGAACCGCGCCCTGGACGCGCTCGAGCCGGTCGAGCAATTTGGCGAGATCGATATTCGGCGCATGGCGCATGACGCGGCGGCCGATCGCGATCGCGATGTCGTTGATGTCGAGCGCGCCATGCGGCGGAAACAGCGGCGCGCCGGTTTCGTCGGCCTTGCCGATGCAGACGGGGCGCTGCGCCAGGCCGTAGAGCTGTTCGCGGACCTGGGTTTCGATCAGCGACCGCTTTTCCTCGACGACCATGATCGTTTCGAGACCTTCGGCGAAGGCCTTGAGGCCTTCGGGCTCGACCGGCCACGGACAGGCGAGCTTGTAAAGCCGGATGCCGAAGGCATTCGCCTTGACCTCGTCTATCCCCAAGGCTTCGAGCGCCTGGCGGACATCGAGATAGGCCTTGCCCACCGTCACAATGCCGAGCCGCGCCTTGGGACCGCCGGAGAGAATGATCTTGTTGAGCTTGTTCGCGCGCAGAAAGCCGTGGATCGCGGCGAGCTTGTCGCGCGTCAGCCGGACATCTTGATCGAGAACGGAATCGCTGGGACGGATATTGAGGCCGCCGGGCGGCAAGACGACGTCGCGTGGAAGCTGGACCGAAAAACGATCGAGCGAGGCATCGATCGACGCCGTGGATTCGATCGTGTCCTTGACGCATTTGATCCCGGTCCAGGTCCCGGTATAGCGGCTCATGGCGATGCCCATGAGACCGTAATCGATGATTTCCTGCACGCCGGCCGGGGACAGAATGGGCATCATCATATCGGCGAACATGAATTCCGACTGATGCGCCGTGCTCGAGGATTCCGCGAGGTGATCGTCGCCCATCAGAGCGAGCACGCCGCCGAGCGCCGAGGTGCCGGCGAGATTGGCGTGGCGGAACACGTCGCCGGAGCGGTCGACGCCGGGGCCCTTGCCGTACCAGAGCGAAAATACGCCGTCGTAGCGGCCTTCGCCGCGCATTTCGGCTTGCTGCGCGCCCCAAACGGCGGTGGCGGCGAGGTCTTCGTTGAGGCCGGGCTCGAACGTGATCGAGGCGGCGTCGAGACGTTTTTTCGCGGAAAACAAATTCGAATCGAGCCGGCCGAGCGGCGAGCCACGGTAGCCCGACACGAAACCAGCGGTATTGCGGCCGGCGCGGCGGTCGATCTCGCGCTGCATCAGAAGCAGGCGGACGACGGCCTGGGCGCCCGAAACAAAAATACGCTCCTTCTCGAGATCAAATTTGTCGGCGAGCGTGGTCGCGGACAGGTCCGGCCGCGGCTGCACGATGGCGCGGAGAGCGGCGGCGCCTTCGGTCCTCGAGCGGGAAAGGCTCGGACCCGACTCTGGTCCTTCGGATGCGCTCGCGTCGCGATGGTAATCCTCGCCGCGGCGCGAGCCGGAAAACCTATCGGTCATTCCGTCCACCACTGACTGGAGCATGCCGAAGGCATACCGCTTGTCGAGGATGCATTTTGACTGAGACGCGGATGGCGAGGCCCCCTCTACCGCTAAATCGGAGCTTAGGACTACGCCATTCATCATTTCGAAACCAGATTTGGCGGCGCTTTGTCCGGTAACCTTTTGTGTATCTTTGTATCAAACAGTGGCGAAAGGCCGTACCAGGCAGACCGCCGAGATCCAGATGACATTAGGAAACCTTCGGCTTATCAGCGAATTAGAAAAGCGGGGGAATCGGGGGGCCTTGCGTCGCGGCGGAATAAGCCGCTATAGGCCGGGCGCATGATTGCGCGGACGACCTTTTCGTGCCGGCGCGGGGGCGTCGGAGCCGAGTGGAAACCATTTGATGATAATCTCGATCCTTGCGGCGGCTTGGTGGGTGTCCGCCTTGGCGTTTTTTTTCTTGTCCGTCGTCACCGTGCTGCTGCAGCCCTTGATTCAGCGGCTTAGGGTGCCCCGCCAGGATCAGCCGCCGGTTTCCGTGATCTTGCCGGTCAAGTTGGTCAATCCCGGTTTCGAGCGGGCGCAGGCCTCGGTCTTCGCGCAGGATTATCCTTCTTACGAGGTGCTGGTCAGCGCCGCGGAGACAGATTCGTCGGCGCTCGCCCTCATGCGCGGGCTCGTGGACCGGGCTGGCGTTTCCGCCAGGATCTTGCATTCCCACGAGACGGCGGCGGTCAGTCCGAAGCTCAATACGATGATTCCGGCGATCATGGCCGCGCGGCATGATTTTCTGCTCACGAAGGATTCGAATATTACCTTCGCGCCGGACACGATTGCGAATCTGATGGGTAGTTTTGGCCCCGGCGTGGGGCTCGTGTGCGTCGTGCCGGTGGCGCTGCGCCCCAAGACATTGGCCGGCGTGATCGAGGCAAACCTGATCAATCGCGACGCCCGGTTGCTGCTCACCGTTTCGGCCTTCGGGAAGGGATTTGGGGTCGGCAAGGCGATGCTGTTTCGCCGAAGCGATCTCGAACGGGCGGGCGGCGTGCGCGCGCTCAGTCATACGATCGCCGAGGACAGCGCATTGCAAAAGCGCATGGATGCGATTGGGCTCAAGACCGTTTTCGCCGGGGTTCCCGTCGATCAGGAGATCGGCGCGCGGCTGCTGCGCGACGTCTACGAGCGCCAGGCCCGTTGGGCCGCCATTCGTCGCAAGGAGGCGCCGTTTTCGTTCCCGGTCGAGCCGGTGGCTTGCGCCCTGCCGGCCGCCCTGGCCGGCGCTTTGGCGGCCCCGCTGATCGGTTTGAGCGCCTTCGACGGGTTCGGCTTGACGATCGCCGGATTTTATTTGGTCGAATTTGCCGTGTCGGTCTGCAAACGCTGGACGCTTTCACCATGGGTGCCGGTTGCGTTTCTAGGTCGCGATCTCATTCTGATGGCCGCCTGGGCCGCCGCATGGACGACGCGCGAAGTGATCTGGGCCGGGCAACGGAAAGTGGTTCACGCCCCGCGAGAACGGAAAGTTTTCAAGTTCTCGCGGCGACGGAAGGCGTAAAGATTTTACCGCTGCGGCTTTTCGGCGGTGCCGAACACAAAATCCCAATACGGCGCGCTGACCCCAAAGCTTTTCTCGGGATCACGGAAGTGATGCATCAGGTGGAGACGGCGCAACGTCA
>JARLIW010000177.1 GCA_031291515.1 Beijerinckiaceae bacterium
ACCTTCTTCCAGGTCCATAATGCCGAGGGCACCTATGCCGGCGGCGTGCATCTCGAAATGACCGGCAAGAACGTGACGGAATGCACCGGCGGCGCGCGCGCGATCAGCGATCTCGATCTGCACGACCGCTACCACACCTATTGCGATCCGCGCCTCAATGCCGAACAGGCGATCGAGGTCGCTTTTCTGGTCGCGGAGCTCCTCAAGAAAGAGCGGATCGCGCGCGGCGCGCCCGTCGTTCGCGCAGCCGAGTGATGGCCGCGCCCACGGTTCGTTTCGCCCCCTCGCCGACGGGGCGGATTCATATCGGCAACGCGCGAACCGCGTTGCTCAACGCCCTCTATGCCCGCAAGCTCGGGGGGCGCTTCATTCTTCGGTTCGACGATACCGACCTCGAGCGCTCCCGCCAGGAATACGTCGAGGCGATCGACGTCGATCTGCGCTGGCTCGGCGTCGAACCCGACGTCACCGTCCGGCAGTCCGAGCGTTTCGCGCTTTACGACGAGGCGGCGGCACATCTCAAGGCGCGGGGGCGTCTCTATCCCTGTTATGAAACCGCCGAGGAATTGGACCGCCGCCGCAAGCGCCAGCAGGCGCGCAATCTGCCGCCGGTCTACGACCGCGCCGCGCTCGATCTCACCGACGCGGATCGCGCGCGGCTCGAAGCCGAGGGGCGGCGCCCGCATTGGCGCTTCAAACTCGATTGGGTGCCGGTGATCTGGATCGATCTGATCCGGGGCGAGTGCCGCATCGATTGCGCCTCGCTGTCCGATCCCGTGCTGATCCGCGAGGATGGGACCTATCTCTACACCTTGCCGTCCGTCGCCGACGATCTCGATCTCGGCGTGACCCATATTATCAGGGGCGAGGATCACGTCACCAATACGGCGGTGCAGATCCAGATCTTCGAGGCCCTGGGCGGCGCGGCGCCGATCTTCGGCCATCATAATTTGCTCACGACGGCGAGCGGCGAGGGGCTCTCGAAACGTTCGGGCGCCTTGTCGATCGGCGGCTTGCGCGAGGCGGGGATCGAGTCCCTGGCCGTCGCCGCCTTGGCCGTGCTGACCGGCTCGTCGGATTCGGTGCATCCCGTCACGAGCCTCGACGAACTCGCCGCGATTTTCGATTTCACGCATATTTCGCGCAATCCGGCGCGGTTCGATCCGGCCGAGGTCGAGACGCTGTCGGCGCGCACGATCCATGGTCTGCCGTTCGCGGATGTGGCGGAGCGCTTGGCCGCTCTCGGGATCGCCGGCGAAAAGGCCGAGCCGTTCTGGCTTGCCGTGCGTGGCAACCTCGAACGGCTCGCGGACGCCGAGACCTGGTGGGGAATCGTCGAAGGACCCATCGAACCGGCCCGCGAGGATCCTGAGTTTCTAAGCGAGGCCTTGGATTTGCTGCCGTCCGAGCCTTGGGATGCCGGAATCTGGTCGGCGTGGACGGGCCAGATCAAAGCCGCGACGGGACGCAAGGGCAAAGCCTTGTTTCACCCCTTGCGCCTCGCCCTGACCGGTCGTGAAACCGGGCCGGAACTGGCCGCGCTTCTTCCGTTGATCGGCCGCGCTAAGGCTGTGGACCGACTTGCCGGACGGGACGCGTAGGCGCGGTCGGCGGGGCGGCATCATTGCTC
This sequence comes from Beijerinckiaceae bacterium, assembly GCA_031291515.1. GTDB lineage: Bacteria > Pseudomonadota > Alphaproteobacteria > Rhizobiales > Beijerinckiaceae > RH-AL1. Next base: position 1,631 of record JARLIW010000177.1, read on the forward strand.
GTGGGGGGTGTGTCCGGCGCCTTGGCGCCGCTGGCGGCCGGGACCGCCGCGGGCAAGGGCTCGTTTTGGATCGAGGTTTTGGCTTTCGGGTCCACTTTCGGACGCGCCATTTCCGCGGATTTCTCGGGCGTGACCATGATGTCGCCCTTACGCTGATTGCCGAGCACGGTCTCGGCATTGGATAAAGCCTCCGCCCAGGTCTTGCCGGCCGGGCGGCACGTGCAGGCGGGGTCGAAGCTTTTTTGGAATTTTAGCGCATTGGGCATGTCCATATAGGGCGTGCCGTGAATGCTGACCGCCGTCTTGATCTCGCTGTCTGGATTGCGCGTGTAGACCGAGGCTTCGGTGCCCGGACAAAGCGCCTCGCACATTTCGGTCAGACTGTCGCCGGAATGATGCGACGACAGCGGCAGCGGAAAGAAACCGCCGTCGCAGCTGCGCACGCAAACCGCTTGGGAGCCGCCGTGCGCATTGATCGCGTCTTGTTCTCCGGTGGTGCCTTCCAGCGCGGGGTCGGTTGGCATATTCGCGGGGGGCGGTGGACGGGTCTCTTCTTGGCCGCCACCGAACAAGGATTCAAAAAAGCCGCGCTGGCGGGGGGGCTGTGGCGGCTGTACGGCCACGGTCTGCGCGCCGCCGCGACAGTAGGCGTTGTAGCGGGCGACAAGCTCGGCGTGGCCGCCGTTGCCTCGACTCGCGGTCTGCAGTTGCGAGAGATTCCCCTGCATTTGCGCGATTCGGGCGTTCAGCCCGCCGCATTGCGGGGGTGGCGCGGCGGCGAAAAAACCGCCTTGCTGGTCGCAGCCCAATTGGTGGGCATAAGCGGCCGTCCGCTGAAGCTCGACGCTCTGCTTGCGCGCCGCCGCCGCGAATTGATCGCTGCCGCCATTATTGGCCAATACGAGCTGCTGTTGCAGTCGCGCGCAATCCACCGCTTGGGCCTGGCCTTGGATCGTTGCGGCGAACAGAACAAAGGCGCTCAGAGCGAGGCAGGTGGAAGACAGACGCCACTGGTGGGCTAGGCTTCGAATTACGGGACGACGACGCATTCAATCCTCAAGCTCGAGCGCTTGCGCCGCAACGGGGCGACCGCACTTTTTGGCCAGGAGCCGCCGGGGACGTCTCGCGCCATTCAGGAAACACAGGCGAATCAGAAAACACAGGCGAATCGCCTTGCCGCCACGGGAAGCGAGCATGACGAGTAAGGCGCCGAAAGACCATTCCTTCATGGTCCAAACAAGGCCATGCGTTGACGACTAGTATTTGCGCGGCGGTATGCCGCTTTTGCAACACCGATGCTAGGCCGCGGCGTGTCATGGACCATCTACCCCAGCCGTTTCTCATGGTGAGTCACCTCCGCTCGCAACCCTCGGCCCGCGATCAGCATTTCGGTGAGGAATGCGGAAAGGGCTCCGATGGTGCAGACGATCGCGAGTCCAAACAGCACGAACAACACCGGCCCCAGGCCGCTTGAGTTGAGCGCGCCGACGAACAGCGCGAGAACCGTGGCGCAGGTGCATGCGCCGCCGACGGCCGCGAGGAACACGGCAATGTCGAGCGCGTGCGAGCGGCGCCGGAGGTGTTGCAAGCGGATCATGGCAATCGGATCGCCTCCGCCATCGCCGTTTTTTTCTTGTCCGGTGGCCGTCGTCAAGCTCGCGGCCTGATCCGAAATCCGCGACAGACGCGTGGTGAAGACGCCGAGCAGGGCCGCGATCGCGCTCAGCAAAAAGATGGGCGTCAGCGACGTCTGGATGACGTGGATGACGCTCTGCAAAGCGGTATCGGGAAGCTCGATCATGGCTCGTCATGGCCGGGCCTGGCCGGTTGAGTCAACTGGCCCGAGCGCGTATCTGCGGGGACATGGAATCTGGTTCGAGTTTCGACCGATTCTGGTTCGGGAGAGCTCCATGATGCCGGTTGCAACGAAATTATGCTTGATCGCGGCCGCGATCGTCGGTCTCTGCGGCGTGGCCCGCGCGGGCGACGACCCGGACCTCATTTTTCGGGAATCGACGCGGTTCCGGCTTCTGACCCCCAACGACAAGCTCGCGACCTATGCGATCGACGATGCGCTCGTCGAAGGCGTCGCTTGCTACTATACGGTTCCGGAAAGGGGCGGGATTTCAGGGGCTTTGGGCCTGGTGGAACAGACGTCCGACGTGTCGCTCGCCTGCCGCCAATACGGCGCGATCAAGTTTAAGGAAAAGTTCGCTCAGGGCGACACGGTGTTTTCGGAGCGGCGCTCGCTGCTGTTCAAACACATGCAGATCGTGCGGGGCTGCGATCCCAAGCGCAACGTCTTGGTCTATATGGTCTATATGGTCTATACCGACAAGCTGATCGACGGATCGCCGAAAAACTCGACCTCGACCGTCCCGGTGCAGCCTTGGGGACCCGGCGCCGACGTGCCGCGATGCGCGGATTTTTTAAAGGGATAGGCGCGCCTCTTATTCGGCGCAGTTCACGATAAAGGAGCCGGGCGCGATTTTCGGCGTTTTCGTGTCGAGCACCGAACCGGTGACGTCATCGGAGCGGCCATACGAGAGCGCGGCCGAAAGGCCGTGCGCCTGGCACCACGCATCGGCGACAATCTTGCCGCAGGCTTTGTTGTCGCCGAGGCAATCGTCAAACCCGTAGCCGTCCGAGGCCGGCACGATCACCATATGCGAGGCCGCATCCGCCTGCGCGGGAAGGCGGATCGCCGACAGGACCAAGAGGGCCGCCGCCAAGGTAATGGCGAATTGGATGATTTTGCGATAATCGCCGGCGAGGGAATGCATCTTCGGACCCAGAGTGTTGATCTCGGTAACCAATCTTGCTCATGCCGCCGTTAACAGGGTGTTAAGATGCGGCGGCGATGGCCGCGAGCGTGGGGAATCTTTTTCGCTTGCAAGGTAAAGCGTCGGGTCGCCGGAAAACGCGGCCCTGACGCCGGAGGATCGCCAAAATCGGGATCGATCGGGATCGATCTCGCGCCTTGACAGAACCGCTCCCGTCTGATGGTGCGGAGCCGGGCGGGAAGCCCTGTTTGGATGAATGCAATGACGTTGCGGCTCTACAATACTTTGACACGCGGAAAAGTGGATTTCGAACCGTTCGATCGGGCCAATGTGCGGCTCTATGCGTGTGGCCCGACCGTCTACGACTATCTTCATATCGGCAATGGCCGCATGCTGATCGTGTTCGACACATTGTTCCGGCTTCTCCGTCATGTCTATGGCGCGGACCACGTGACCTATGTCCGCAACATCACCGATGTCGACGACAAGATTAACGCCCGCGCGGCCGAGCGGGGGATCCCGATCCGTGTCTTGACGGACGAGATGATCGCGATTTTCCACGAGGATGCCAAAGCGATTGGCTGCTTGCCTCCGACGATCGAGCCGCGCGCGACCGAGCATATCGAACCGATGATCGCGCTGATGGAGCGGCTGATCGCGCGCGGACATGCCTATGTGGCGGAAGGGCACGTGCTGTTCGACGTCCCCTCGATGCCGGATTATGGGCGGCTTTCGAACCGCTCGGCCGATGAAATGCTCGCCGGCGCGCGGATCGAGGTGGCGCCCTACAAGCGCAACCCCGGCGATTTCGTGCTGTGGAAGCCTTCGACGCCGGAGGAGCCGGGTTGGGACAGCCCGTGGGGCCGCGGCCGGCCGGGCTGGCATATCGAATGCTCCGCGATGAGCTGGAAACATCTCGGCGAAACCTTCGACATTCACGGCGGCGGGATCGACCTGATCTTTCCCCATCATGAAAACGAAGTCGCGCAAACCCGCTGCGCCTTCGGCCACGAGATCATGGCGCAGGTCTGGATGCACAATGGCCACCTTCAAGTCGAAGGTGAGAAAATGTCAAAAAGCCTCGGAAATTATGTAACAATTCGGACTTTATGGGCAACCAATGATTTTGGCGGCCGGGCTTGGTCGGGCGATGCCTTGCGGCTCGCGATGCTGCGGACCCATTACCGCCAGCCGATCGATTTCACGATCCGCGCCTTGGAAGAGGCGGAGCGGACGCTGAGCGATTTCGCCAAGGCCTGCGGCGATGCCCCGATTGGCGCCCCGAGCGCCGCTTTTGTCGAGGCGTTGGAAGACGATCTCAACACGCCCAAGGCGCTGTCGGAGCTTTACGCCTTGCGGTCGAGCGATCCCGCCGCGTTGAAAGGATCGCTCGCCCTGATCGGCATCGGCCTGTCCAGCGCGGCGCCGGCGCGCGAGGACGCGTCGCCCGAGCTCGAGGCGCTGCTGGCCCGCCGCAATGAGGCCCGCGCGGCGAAAAATTGGGCGGAGTCGGACCGCATCCGCGACGAGCTTTCGGCGCTCGGGATCGCGGTCAAGGACAATAAGGATGGCACCGTCAGTTGGGAGCGAAAGACATGAGCGCATCGGCTTTTCCCAAACCGGCATTGCGTCCGATGCTGCCGACCGACGGCCCGCTGTTGGCCACGATCTTTCAGGCCAGCATCGAGGAGCTGACCGAGGAGGATTACGACGAGGGCCAGCGCCAGGCCTGGGCTTCGGCCGTCGATGACGACGAGGCGTTCGCCCAAAAACTCGGCGGCTGGCTCACCTTGATCGCGACGGTCCAGGGCTCGCCGGTCGGTTTCATCGCCCTCAAGGGCGCGGACCATATTGAGATGTTCTATGTCCACCCCGCCGTTGCGCGCCAAGGGGTCGGCACGATGCTCTATGAGGCGATCGAAAAGCTCGCCGCGGGGCGTGGCGCCAAAAAACTGACCGTCGACGCGAGTGATACGGCGCGCGTGTTCTTCGAAATGAAGGGTTTCGAGCCGCGCCATCGCCAGACCGTGGCGATTGGCGATTATTGGCTCGGCAACACGCGGATGGAGCGGGCGATTTAGGGGGCAAGGCTTCCTTCTCCCGTTTGCGGGAGAAGGTGGCCCGGAGGGCCGGACGAGGGTTTTGCCGAGCGTATGTCTCGTCGATCCGTCAGAAGGTTTCAGCCCTTTCCGGTGTCGCCCTCATCCGTCACGGCTACGCCGCGACACCTTCTCCCGCGAGCGGGAGAAGGGTTCCCCTCTACAACCGCTCGCTGTCGATCGTCTCCTTCTTGACCCCGGTCAGGGCCAAGCGCGCCGCGGCGGATTCGAGCATGGGCAGAATGTCCTCGACCTTTTCGGCGACATGGTAGCGGATTTCCGTCTCGGGCTTGATGAAGCGGCGTTCGCGCATATGCTCGAACAGGGACAGCAACGGGCGCCAAAAGCCGCCGATATCGGCGATCAGCACCGGCTTGGTGTGCCGCTCGAGCTGGATCCAGGTCAGTTGCTCGACCAGTTCCTCCAACGTACCGATGCCGCCCGGCAACGCGACAAAGGCGTCCGAACGTTCGAACATCAGGCGCTTGCGGGTATGCATGTCGGGGACGACGATATGTTCCTGGGCCTCGATCAGCATCGCGTCTTGATCGGTAAGGAAGTCCGGGATGATCGCAATGACATTCCCGCCATGTTCGATCGTGGCGCGGGCGACGGCGCCCATCATGCCGCGGCCGCCGCCGCCATAGACCAAGCTGATTCCTTCGGCCGCCAGTTGCGCGCCGAGATAGCGGGCGGCGGCGAGGTAGAGGGGATCGGTTCCGCCAGCCGAACCGCAATACACACAGATCGCCTTGAACGGCGACGTTGCCCCGGCGGGTTTCGGCGACTGGTTCATCTGATGACTTTGCAACATGTCGTTCCTCTTTCGCGACTGCGTGTCACGAGGTCTCTTCGTCCCGAGATCATTCTTGTTTCCGATGCACTTCTGGCCGCGACGCCTCTCGATGGCCCCGGCGTCTCTTGCGGACGTCGCCGGCCGGGTGATTCGAGGCAGCCGCTCGACATATGGTACTTTATGGTTGCGGGCCTTGGTATGACGCAACAGATGTGAAAATATGACCGCGCGTTCGGGCCTTGTTGTCCGCGCGTGGCGATCTTGGCAAGCCGCATGAGGTCGGGCGCGGACGAGTGTGTTGAGGAGACGAGTCCGTGTTCACATTGTCCAAGCGATGGGCCATTGGGTCGGGGCTTGTGATCGTGGCCGCGGCGGTTACCGTTCAAATCGCCGTGCCGCGGCTCCATGGGAGCAGTCCGCTGGCCGACGCGCTGAACGCCGTCGCATTGCTCGCGCCGTCTTCCGCGCCGTCCGCCGCGGTGACGCCCGCGCCGATGGCGGCTTTGCCGCCGACGCCAGTGCCGCATTTTGATGTCGTCCGCGTCGAGCCCGACGGCAGCGCCGTCGTGGCCGGGCAGGGCAGGCCGGACAGTTCTGTCGCACTCCTCGCGTCCGGCAAGGTCATTGGCGAAGCCAAAGCCGATGCGTCGGGGCATTTTGCTTTCGTGCCGCCAGCCTTGCCGCCGGGCGGCACGGCTTTGACGTTGCGCGAGACGAGCGGCGGCGTGAGTGTCGATTCGCGCCAAAGCGTGGCCGTGTCGGTGCCCGAGAAGGGCAAGGACAAGGGCGGGCTCGTCGTCGCCTTGGCCGAGCCGGGACAGGCGACGAAACTCCTGACCGCGCCCCGGCCGGCTCGATCGTCGGAAGCCGCCGCCGTGACCGAGCAGGCGCCCCCCGGACCGAGCGCGTCGGAACCGGGCAAGCCCACCCCGGGACCCGCTTCGGCCTTGGCCATCCGCTCGGTCGAACTTGAAAACGGCAATGGCTTTTTTGCCTCGGGCTTGGCGCCGCCCGGCACGAAACTCGGGGTTTATCTCAACAATACCCATTTGGCCGATGTCGTGTCGGGCGCGGATTCCGGCTGGACGGTCAAGCTCCGCCAGGGGTTGACGCCGGGCCATTATAATATCCGCGCCGATGCGCTCGAGGCGGGAAAATCCGTGGCATCGCGAGCCGAGGTTCCCTTCGACGTGCCGGCCGGGGCGCCGGGCTCGCCCGAAATACCGCCGTTGGGCACCGCTTCGACGAGGACACCGGCCGATGCGGTGGTCGCCGAGGTCAAGACGGCGATCGTGCGCGGCGGTGACAATCTCTGGGACATCAGCCGCGCCCAGCTCGGCAAGGGCTGGCGCTACACGCGGATCTATGCGGCGAATTCGGAACAGATCCGCAATCCCAACGTCATCTATCCCGGACAGGTGTTCGTGATGCCGCGCGAGGGGCGCGAAGGGGAATAATGGATCGTGCGCGTCTAAAAAGCGTGCGAAACGGGATGTCCGACCCTATATCGACGGAGGCGGTTTCGCGCTCCGCCCGGCCGAAATATCCCCCAGCGCCACCGGTTTGAATGGCTTCCTTACCTCCGTCCCCCTACGACCGTTCGCTGTCACTCGCTCTCAAACCCCGTCTCGGCGAGGTGCTGCGCAAGCTTCTGCCCTATGTCTGGCCGTCCACGCGGCCGGATTTGCAGTGGCGGATCTATGGAGCGTTTGCCTTGATGATCGTGGCCAAGTTGGTCACGATTGCCGTGCCCTATGCGTTCAAATGGGCGACGGACGCGGTGAGCGGCGCCTCGCACGGCCGGGGCGTGCACGAGCTGTTCGGCCTGCTCCTCGGGCCCCTGGCTCTGACTCTGCTTTATGGGCTTCTGCGCATTTTCATGGCGCTCTCGACCCAGGCGCGCGACGCGCTGTTCGCGGCCGTCGCGATGGCTTCGGTGCGCCGCCTCGCGCAGGAGGTCTTCGTCCATTTGCATCAGCTCTCGCTGCGCTTCCATCTCGAACGCAAGACCGGGGGACTGACGCGGGTTTTGGAGCGCGGCCGCAATGCCATCGAAACCATCGTCCGCGTGATCATGCTGACCGCCGTCCCGACGGCGGTGGAGTTCGTCTTGATCCTGGTGGTGTTCTATTTTCAGTTCGACTGGACCTATGTGCTGGCCGTCGTTTCGATGATCGTGGTTTATCTCGCCTATACGTTCGTCGCCACCAATTGGCGCATGTCGATCCGGCGCTCGATGAACGAGAGCGACACCGACGCCAACACCAAGGCGATCGACAGCCTGTTGAATTACGAGACGGTGAAATATTTCGGCGCCGAGGCGCGCGAGGCCCAGCGCTACGACCGTTCCATGGCGACCTACGAGGCCATGAGCGTCAAAACCTATACGTCGCTCACGCTCCTCAACGCGGGTCAGGCGGTGATCTTCACGATCGGCCTGACGGCGGTCATGATGATGTCGATCATCGGCATCCGCGACGGCACCCATAGCATCGGCGATTTCATTCTCGTCAATGCGATGATGATCCAGATCTATCAGCCGCTCAATTTCATGGGCATGGTCTATCGCGAGGTGAAGCAGGCGACGATCGATCTCGAGATGATGTTTGCGATCCTCGGTCAAAACGCCGAGATCAAGGACAAGCCCGGCGCGCCGCCGCTGCGCGTGACGCAAGGCCACGTCCGCTTCGAGAATGTCGTGTTCCGCTACGAGAAGGAGCGCGAAATTCTGCGCGGCGTCTCGTTCGAGGTGAAGCCCGGCCAGACGGTCGCGATCGTCGGCCCCTCGGGCGCAGGCAAATCGACGCTCTCGCGGCTGCTGTTTCGCTTCTACGAGCCGGCCTCGGGGCGGATCACCATCGACGGGCAGGACATCGCCGGGGTCACGCAGACCTCGCTGCGCGATCAGATCGGCATGGTGCCGCAAGACACCGTGCTGTTCAACGACACGATTGCCTACAACATCCGTTATGGGCGCTGGGACGCGACCGACGACGAGGTGCGCGAGGCCGCGAAGCTCGCGCAGATCGACAGGTTCATCGAAATGGCGCCCGGCGGGTTCAAGGCGCAGGTCGGCGAACGCGGCCTCAAGCTTTCGGGCGGCGAGAAACAGCGCGTGGCGATCGCCCGGACGATTTTGAAGGCGCCTCCGATTCTCATACTCGACGAGGCGACCTCGGCCTTGGATTCCCTGACCGAGCGCGAGATCCAATCGGCGCTCGAAAGCATCGCGCGCGGGCGCACGACGCTTGTCATTGCCCACCGCCTCTCGACCATCGTCAATGCGGACGAGATTCTCGTGCTCGACGCCGGCGTCATCGTCGAGCGCGGCACGCATGAGGCGCTTCTCGACAAGCGCGGCGTCTATGCCGCGATGTGGGATCGTCAGCATCAGGTCGAAGAAGCCGAGGAAACGCTGCGTCGCGCGCTCGCGGCCGACGGGGCGCCAAGGCTCGAAATGGACACGGACGGGAACGACGGCGAAGACCTGCTGATCGATCGCGACGATTCTCTCGCGGCGGAATAGCTCGCGGTTGGCATCTGGACTCCGTCTTCCGCTTGCGGGAGAAGGTGGCCCGAAGGGCCGGAGCGCTTTCCACTTGGGTGGGATCACCCAAGTGACAGAAATCGCTCTCATTTGATGAAGTTAGAGCATGTCCTCGATCGAAAAAGTCTTCAACTTTTTCGGGACATGCTCTAGGGCCTCGGGGCCAAACCGGAAGCGTGCTTTATGTCCATGATCGATTCCATCCGCCGGCAGATCGTTCCGGTTCATCCGGAAGGGTATGTTTTCATAGCCATTTTCGCCGCGGTGGCGATCGGCCTCGATTTTCTGTGGCAGCCGCTCGGCTGGATCGGCGCGATCCTCACCGTCTGGTGCGTCTATTTCTTCCGCGATCCGCCGCGTCAGACGCCGCTCGGCGACGACATCGTGGTCTCGCCGGCCGATGGCATCGTTTCGTCGATCGGTTCGTTCGTTCCGCCGCCGGAGTTGGGCCTGGGCGCCTATCCCTTGCAGCGCATTTCGGTGTTCATGTCGGTGTTCGATTGCCACGTGAACCGGATGCCGGTCGCGGGCCGGATCACCAAGATCGCCTACAAGCCCGGTCTGTTTCTCAACGCCGATCTCGACAAGGCGAGCGAGGACAACGAGCGCAATTCTCTCATCATCGAGACCGAGCGGGGCCGGTTCGGCGTGGTGCAGATCGCGGGCCTGATCGCGCGGCGCATCGTCTGCTTCACCACGGTCGATTCGGTTTTGGGTGTGGGCGAGCGTTTCGGCCTGATCCGCTTCGGCTCGCGCGTCGACGTCTATTTCCCCGCCGGCGCGCGCCCGTTGGTCGGCCTTGGCAGCAAGGCCATCGCCGGCGAAACCGTGCTCGCGGATTTCGAGCTCGGCGCGCCAGCGCGGATGTTTAGGGGGAGCTGATCGGCCCGGCCGTGACGCTTTTGAGGGCCACCCGGTTCTTTTCGAAGATGAAGCTCGCGACGGGCGTGAGCGTGTCGATCCGCTTTTCGTAGATGGCGACGATATAGCCTTCGTTCATGCGCCATCCGATCGTGCCATGGGACACCCGGAGCACGATCGGACCCGACGGGCCTTGGCCGGTATAGAACGGCGCGCCTTCCGCGAAGGTCGTATAGTTTGATTTGGCTTCGCGACCGAACAGCGGAAGCTCGCGGTCCTCGCCGCCCTTGGGCGCGGCCCCGTCCAACGGCTTCATGCCGTCCGGCGTCGGCGGGGAAAATTGCTCCGCGTTGGTGTCGCGAGCGCGGGCGGCGGCCAAGGCCAGGGCCTTCAAATCGGCGCTCGGCTCGCCCCCGCTCGAAAAGCTTTCGCTCAGGACGATGTCGGCGCTGTAATTCGCCTTGATCTGGCAGGCGGCCTGCCAGGCGCTGCCCCTTCGTGTCCAAAGGATCAACGTCGACAGTCTCGGCTCGAAATCCTCGACGGCGAAAACGGGCACCGGATCGGACCCCACGGTCTCGCCCACGAAAATCGATGCGTTCCAGCAGTACATGCCTTCATTCGCTTGCGGCGGCCCCTCGAGCGGCGCAAGGTCGGCCCCTTTGTTGGCAAAAAAATACATCTTTTTGCAGTTGGCCGTGCCACCCGTGGTTTCGAGGGCGGTCAATGTTTTCTTCGGGCCGAATTCATAAGCGACGATCGTATTGGCGAGTCCCGCCGAGGGATCGAGGCCCGGATAGGCCGCGACGTCGCCTCGGTCGATTTTCCTGCCATTGCTCTCGAAATGCACCGGGCTCGCGGGATTCGTCCCGAGGCCCGTCGTCAGCGCGTTCCAAACATTGTTTTCTAAATAGCCGCCATCGGATTCGATGGTTTTGGCGACGCTTTGACACAGCGGCCCATGGAATTCGGCCTTTGCTGGATTCAGCACGGCCAGGCGCGCGGTATAGAGTTCGACGAGGCAGCCGGGAGCTTCGGCCGGCGTGTCGCCGTCGTCCGCGATGTGACAGGCCTTCGCCCGGTTCGCGAGCCACCTGCGTTGATCGTCCCTGAGCTTGGACTTCCCCCCGGTGCCGCGCTTGAGCGCGGCGCGGAACGCTTGCTCGAGCCGCACGTCCAACCCCGCCAGCGTCGCGTCGCCGCAGATGGCCGCATCGACCGGCGCCGTGGCCTTGGCGCAGGAAAAGCTCGGGGTGACGACCTGCGCTTTGGCGGCGCCGGCGGCAAGAAGAAGGGCCGTCATTCCAGCTCGGACGGACAATTGAAGACGTGCAAGGCCCATCGAGGTTCAAATCTTTCTTTCGTGCTAGCCCTAAGGAGTATGGCCAAATAAATCATGCATTACTATCGTCAAGCTTCGCAGTTTTGCCGCGCGCCGCGCGTCGCGTTGAAGAGCGCGGGATGCGGATTTTACGCTGGAAAGGTCTTGTCGGATGCCCGGGCCAGATCGAGACCTATCAGGTGATCAAAGCGCGGTCATCGCCGCTGGCGTGCGCGATGCCTTGGCGCGGCGGCGGATGTCGCGACAGGCTTTGGCCGATTTGGCGAAGATCAGCCTCTCGACCTTGGAAAAGGCGCTGTCGGGCCGTCGGCCGTTCAAACAGACGACGACCATCAAGCTCGAGCAGGCGCTCGGCATCCCGCTCCTCGGCGTCAGCGCACATGAGAAAAGCGATGGTTCGGGCCGTGCGCCCGAGACGCTCGGCTCCTATTCCGAGATGGCGGCATTGTGGATCGAGGGCCGTTATCTCACGTTGCGGCCGTCTTTCGGGGCGCCTGGAGCCATTTTCGCCTATCAGACCGAGATCGTCTGGGATCCCGCGCAACGGCATTTGGTGTTTCGCGAAGGCGAGCGGCTCGATGCCGCCTTCACCCACGCTGGCGTCGTCTCGCTCCCGCCGGAATCTGGACATGTCTATCTCGTGACGAACCAGCGCGGGCAATATCGCTTGGCGGTGCTCGGGCGCCCGACCGTCAAGGGTGATATGTATGGTCTTTCGACAACGCTGATGGCGGGGCGAGGCTCGCAGCTGACGCCGGTCTCCTCGCCAATTGTCCTCGTGCGCGAATCCGAGACCGCGTCGGCGTGGACCTACGGACGCGTGAAGGCCGGCGATGCCGCCTATTCGGGTTATAAGACCTATCTCGACCGCGTTTTGGAGGATGGCTACGCGGCATTGTTGCCGGGCTAGGCGTCCCCTTGTCCCGCTCGGCGCGACCCCTTATGGTGCGCGCCCATGGCGAAGTTTCATCTTCATAGTCTCGGATTCAAGGCCGATCCGGGAGACGCTGGTCCGCATGCGCCGTTGCGCGCGCGCCGCCGCCGGTTCAAGGCGGTGCCGATCCGTCTCGTGCTGCCCAATCTCGTTACCTTGCTGGCGCTTTCGATGGGCCTCACGTCCATTCGCTTCGCGGTGGAGGGGAAGTTCGATTATGCCGTTTATGCGGTTTTGATCGCGGCGATCCTCGATGGGCTCGACGGACGGTTGGCGCGCGCGATTCGCGGCACCTCGCGCTTTGGCGCCGAACTCGATTCCTTGGCCGATTTCATCGACTTCGGCGTGGCGCCCGCGTTCATTCTCTATTTCTCGTCGCTTCAGCAAATCAAGAGTTTCGGCTGGTTCGCCGCCGTGGTGTTCGCCATTGCGGCGGCTTTGCGCTTGGCGCGGTTCAACGTGATGCTCGACAATCCCGACAAACCGGCATGGCACGCGCATTTCTTCACGGGCATGCCGGCGCCCGCCGGCGCGATTGTCGGCCTTTTGCCGCTTTATCTCCAATTGTCGACGGAAATTCCCGCCGGTTTCAAGCTCCCGGTCGGCGTCGAGATCGGATATGTCATCCTCGTTGCTTTTTTGATGGCGAGCCGTGTTCCGCATTTTTCCGGCAAGAAAATCGGCCGGATTCCGCGCGAATATGTGATCGTGGTTCTCTTCGCCGTGGCCGCGCTGCTCGTGTTGATCGCGACCTTTCCGCTTGAAGTGATGGTGGCGATTTCGCTCGTGTATCTCGCGTCGGTGCCGTTCGCGATCCGCCGCTTCCAGCGTTGCGAGCATGCCGACGACGCCAGGGCCTTGGCGGCGGAGGACCTGGGCGTTCCGGCGCCGCAGGGCCCGCGCCCGGTTCCACCGCTCGTTTGAGACTTTTTCAGACCTATTTCCTTTCGATCCCTGTCAAAACGGTCGAGCGCTGTTCACAAAGAGCCGCATTGGGATTAGGGTTCGCCCGACAGGATGGGTCTGGTGAGCGCCGCGCCGCTTTCCGGGCCTTTCTTCCGTGGAAAAACTAACGTTCTCGCGGGGCGATCGTCTGACCTCCCGGCTTGCTTTGCCACCACCGGCCCTCCGCGGCCGGACAGATAGGACACAAATGTCGAAAGAAGAATTGCTCGAATTCCCAGGCGTTGTCGAAGAATTGCTTCCGAACGCGACGTTTCGCGTCAAGCTTGAGAACGATCATGAAATCATCGCTCATACGGCCGGCAAGATGCGCAAGAACCGCATCCGCGTGCTGACGGGTGATAAAGTGCTGGTCGAGATGACGCCCTACGATCTCAGCAAGGGCCGAATCACCTATCGCTTCAAGTAAGCCCGGATCGATTTTGATATGAAGGGCGTGGCGGACCGTTTTAAGCTTGTGCTCGCCTCGGCTTCGCCCCGGCGGCTGGCGCTGCTTCAGCAGATCGGTTTCGAACCGGATGCCTTGCTCCCCGCCGATATCGACGAAATCCCGCATAAAGGGGAATCGCCGCGCTCGCTCGCGGTGCGTCTCGCCGCGGAAAAGGCGGAGGCGGCGGCCAAGGTCATGCGCACGCGGCCTGAGCTGGCCGGCGCCTATCTGATCGCCGCCGATACCGTGGTGAGCGTCGGACGCCGGATTCTCCCCAAATGCGAATTGGCCGAGGAAGCCGGGCAATGCCTCCGCTTGCTGTCGGGCCGCGCGCACCGCGTCCACACCGGCCTCTGTCTCATCACCCCCAAGGGCGCGGCGCGGCAGAAAATCGTGGAATCGCGGCTGCGCTTCAAACGGCTGTCGAGCCAGGAAATCGCGGCCTATGTGGCGTCGCGCGAATGGAAGGGGAAGGCGGGCGGCTATGCGATCCAGGGGCTCGCGGGCGCTTTCGTGGTCAAGCTGATAGGGTCCTATTCCAATGTCGTGGGCCTGCCGCTTTACGAAACAGCAATTCTTCTGGGCGGGGAGGGCATGAGTCCGCTCGCCGCCTGGCATCGGTCTGGCGAGGCGGAGATCTCGTGACGCAAGATCCGCGAATCCCCGAGGCCGAAAAGCCCAAAGCCGAGCGTCGCTGTCCGATTTGCGGCAAGCCGGCGACGGAAACGGCGACGCCCTTCTGTTCGAAGCGCTGCGCCGATGTGGACTTGCATCGCTGGCTCGGCGGCGCCTATGCCGTTCCCGCGGGTGATTCCGACGACGAGCTGCTGCCGGACGAAGAGTAGCTGTTTCAAGATTTGAGCTTTGCTCGAATAGGGGCTGTCTTGTTCTTTATCGTTTCCAAGCTTTTCGGCTTGCTTTTCGAACCGGTCAATTTCGTGGCCCTGATCCTTCTCGCGGGCTTGGTACTGGGCTCGCGTGGGCATGTTCGCGCCGCGCGGGCCCTCACCAGGATCGCGGTGCTCGTGTTGCTGGTTGCCAGTTTTTCGCCACTCGGCAGTCTTCTCACGCGAATTCTCGAGGATCGGTTTCCGCATCCAGCCGCCGACATGCCCGAACCAGCCGGAATCATCGTTCTGGGCGGTTCGGTCGATCAAGAGGTGAGCGCAAGCCGGGGCGAGATTGCCCTGAACCATGCGGCTGGCCGGCTGACGGCTGCGGTCGCCTTGGCGCGACGCTATCCGCAAGCTCGCCTGATTTTCACCGGCGGCCCCTCGGATATTCGTGGCGTGGGCCGGGACGAGGCCGACGACGTGCGCCACTTTTGGCTGAGCCTTGGTGTGCCGGACTCGCGGATGGCCTTCGAAAACAGGTCCCGCAACACATTCGAAAATGCGATCTATACGCGCGATCTTGCCGCGCCAAAGCCAGGCGAGACGTGGCTCCTGGTCACGTCCGCCACCCACATGCCGCGCTCCGTCGGCATATTCCGCCACGCGGGTTTCCCGGTCACGCCCTATCCCGTGGACTATCAGACGTTCGGCGACGGCCGGGATTGGCTATTCTCGTTTAGCGGATTGCGATCGCTCGACCGGCTCGAAATTGCGTTGCACGAGTGGTTCGGTCTTGCCGCTTATTGGCTCACCGACAAGACGGATGCGCTGTTTCCAGGGCCTTGATCGGTTCTGGTCTCGCTTTCTGGCATGTCCCGAAAAAGTTGAAGACTGTTTCGATCGAGGACATGCTCTAACTTCCTAAAAAGAGAGCGATTTCTTGTCACTTGGGTGGTTCCACCCAAGTGGAAGGCGCTCTAAGCCAAGTGTCGAGATCGACGGCGGCACGCGCGCTGAGCGCCCGTTTGCGCGCCAAGCCGCGTTCCGGGCCGCGCAACTTCTTGCCGCTTTCGCTCGGCGGCGTGTCGGCCATGGGCGGGAACAAGCCAAAATTGACGTTCATCGGCTGAAACGACGGCGGGCCGGCGTCGATGCTTTCGATATGGCCGCCCGTGATGTGATTGAGCAGCGCGCCGATGGCGGTTGTCGGCGGCGGCGGCGCGAAGGGCAAGCCAAGACGCTCGGCCGCCGCCATCCGTCCCGCGATCAGGCCGACCGCCGCGCTTTCCACATAGCCCTCGCAGCCCGTGATCTGACCGGCGAAGCGAAGCCGGGGCATTGCGCGCAGGCGAAGTCGGTCGTCGAGCACCTTGGGCGAATTCAAGAACGTGTTGCGATGGATGCCGCCAAGCCTTGCGAAAACCGCCTCTTCGAGGCCTGGAATCATCTTGAAGACGGCGGTTTGCGCGCCGTGGCGCATCTTCGTCTGGAAACCCACGATATTATAGAGCGTGCCGAGCGCATTGTCCTGGCGCAGCTGCACCACCGCATAGGGTTTGACGGTGGGATCGTGCGGATTGGTCAAGCCGACCGGCTTCATTGGACCATAGCGCAGCGTTTCGCGGCCGCGCGCGGCCATGATCTCGATCGGGAGGCAGCCGTTGAAATAGGGCGTCGTGCCGTCATGGGGCGAGGTCACGCAATCGGCGGTCGCGAGCGCCTCGACGAACGCGTCGTAAGTGGCGCGGTCGAGCGGGCAATTGATGTAATCGGCGCCGGTGCCGCCCGGTCCCGCCTTATCGTAACGCGATTGGAACCAGGCTTTGGTGAGATCGATGGAGTCGCGGTGCACCACGGGCGCGATCGCATCGAAAAAGGCGAGGTCGCCTTCGCCCGTGAGGCCGCGAATGGCCTCCGCGAGCGAGGGCGAGGTCAGCGGGCCCGTCGCGACGATCACATTGTCCCAAGCCTCGGGCGGGAGGCCTTCGACCTCGCCGCGCGCGATTGTGACGAGCGGATGGGCCGCGAGCCGTTCCGTGATTGTGGCGGAAAAGGCTTCCCGATCGACGGCCAGCGCCCCGCCGGCCGGCACTTGGTTGCAGTCGGCCGCGCTCATGATGAGCGAGTCCATGCGCCGCATCTCGCGATGGATCACGCCGACCGCATTGGTGTCCGCGTCGTCGGAGCGCAGCGAGTTGGAGCAAACGAGCTCGGCGAGATCGCCACTTCGATGGGCCTCGGTTGCACGCAGAGGCCGCATTTCGTGGAGCACGACGGCGACGCCGGTCTTGGCAATCTGCCAAGCGGCCTCGGTGCCGGCCAAGCCGCCGCCGATGACATGGACGGGAAAAGGGGGGGATTTCATCCGCCGTGAGTAGCCCTCGGCCATGGCCGGTGCAAGCGGGGAAATCCGTCAG
>JARLIW010000026.1 GCA_031291515.1 Beijerinckiaceae bacterium
GACGTCCCGCTGGCCGCGTCGGCGGTGACGAGGCTGCCCACATCGATCAGACGGCTGGTGATCACGCCATTGAACGGCGCGACGATCTGCTCAAACCCAGTAAGCTCGGTAAGCCGATTCACGGCGGCTTCCTGAGCAACGACATTTGCGCGCGCCACGGCGACCCCCGCGGTGCTCGATGCCGACGTCAAGCGATCCTGATCGCCCTGTTGCACGCTGGACCAGCCCTGCTGAACGAGCTTCGCGGTTCGCTGATTGGTCACCTTGCCTAGGTCCGCGGTCGCCTGTGCTTGTTGAACCGCCGCTTCCAATTGCTGTAGTTGCGCTTTGGCCTGAGCGAGCTGCGCATCGAGATCCGGCGCCGCGATGACCGCAAGCACGGCGCCCTTTTCGACTTTGGAGCCGATATCGACATTGCGTTTCGCGATATAACCGGTCGCGCGCGCGAAAAGCGTCGCCTGATCGAAGGCGGCCATGTTGCCGGGAAGCTCGATCGTTCGCGGGCCTGAAATGCTCTGCGCGACGAAGACGCGCACGCCCGGAACGATATTCTTGCGCGCCTCGAGCGCATCAACAGCCGCGGCATGACGGTCGTAATGGCCTTTGGCGCCGATCGCGACAAGTCCGGCGACGCCAACGACAACGACGATCCCGAGGACAATCGCAATCCGCGGGCGGCCACGGTCATTATGCGGCTTTTCGCCTTTTCCATTATGCGCTTTCTCATCGAGAAACGCCTGTTCCGAGGGCATCTTAGTCATAGTGATGATCCCTGATGAGCCATTTCCGGCTTCGCCGGAGCATCATTTTTCGTCCGCTCGAAGCGACCGAAGATTGAATAAAGATAAGGCACGAACAGCAGCGTCGTCAGAGTCCCGATCGCGACGCCACCGATGACGGACCGCGCTAAGACGGCATTTTGTTCTTCCCCGGGGCCACCGATGGCCATTGGGATCATGCCGACGAGCATCGCCGCCGCGGTCATGAGAACCGGCCGCAACCGCGTTGTCCCGGCCGACAGCGCGGCTTGGAACGCATCCATCCCGGCTTCGCGCTGCTCGCGCGCAAACGTCACGAGAAGAATCGAATTCGCCGAGGCGACCCCAATCGACATGATCGCACCCATGAGCGAGGGAACACTGATCGTCGTTCCCGTGACAAACAGCATGAGCATGATGCCGGCGCCCGCGCCGGGCAGCGCCAAGATGACGGCAAGCGGATCAATGAAGCTCTGATAATTGACGACCATGAGCATGTAGACAAAGACCGCAGCGAAAAGAAGTCCAATCGTCAGGTTCGAAAAAGCCGAGGTCATGCTGTCGATTTGGCCTCGCACCTTTATGCTATTGCCCGGTTTCAACTTCTGGCGCGCATCCTTGACGAGTTCGTCGATCGCCTTGCTGGCCGCCCCGAGATCAATGCTCTGCGCGCTGCCATAGATGTCATAGACGGCCTGAATATTCGAGTGATTATAAACGGATTGCACCGGTTCCCGCTTGGCGGTCGCCACGTTGCCGAGCAACGTCGGGATCGGAGTCCCATTGGGGTCGACGCCCGCGATCAGCGGCGTATTGTCGAGCTGATTTCGGTTCGAGAGCCGATATTCAGGCGTCTGCACCGCGAAATAATAGGGAATCCCGGCTTTTGGATCAGTCCAAAAATTCGGCGAGACCTGTTCCGACGAGGAGAGACTGATATTGAGATTGTTTGCAACCTCTTGCATCTTAAGACCGAGCTGCTGGGCTCGCGAGCGATCAATCGTATAATAGAGCGCCGGCGCGTCGAGCTCTTGTTGTACGTGGACGTCCACAAGGCCTGGGACGTTGGCCATCTTCTGTTGCAATTCCTTGGCAAGCGCCTGATTGCCGGCGCGGTCGCGGCCTTGGAATTGTACATCGATTTGAGTCGGCACGCCGAAGTTCAAAACTTGCGTGACGAGATCGGCCGGCTGAAAATAGAAGAGCACATCGGGAAAGCTCGCGGGTAGCTCCGTCCGCAAGCGCCTGATGATGTCTGCCGTTGGCGTATGGTCTTCGCCAAGCTCGATCTGAATGGTCCCATCGTTCACGCCAATCGCGCTGCCATCGGTGAAGGCGAGGTTATAGGTGCGCTGTGGCAACCCGATGTTGTCGAGAACCAGTTTGAGATCTTTCGGATCGACGATGGCCCGAATCTTGTCCTCGATCTCTTGAAAAATTTGCTCCGTCCGTTCGATACGCGTGCGGGCTGGCGCCCGGACGTGCAGCTGGATCAAGCCCGCGTCGACGTTCGGAAAGAAATCGGATCCAATGAAATAGGACAGCGCGACAGCCTGCCCCACAATGCATAAAGCGACAAGCGGCGTGATAATGCGTCGCCTCAGGATGCCGGCGAGCAGCCAACCGTAAAAGTCCCGGAAGCGATCAAATCGCGCATTGAAACCAGCATGGAAACGCTCGAGCCAGCTCGGCTTCGCGTCGCTATGCTGACGTTCATGCTCCTTCCGGATCAGAAGGCCGATCATAATCGGAGTCAGCGTCCGAGAAATGCCATAGGAGGCAAGCATCGCGAAAACGACGGCCATGGCGAGCGGCGTAAAGAGATAACGCGCCGCGCCTTGGAGGAAGAACACGGACACAAAGACGCAGCAGATCGCCAGAGTCGAAATCAAGGTCGGCACCGCTATGCCCGCCGCGCCTTCGAGAACGGCTCGATCGAAATCCTCACCGCCTTCCAACAACCGGTGGGTATTTTCGATCGTCACGGTGGAATCGTCGACGAGAATGCCGACCGCAAGCGCGAGACCGCCGAGCGTCATCGTATTGATCGTCTGGCCGAGCGCCGAAAAAACCGCGATTGAAGTCAAGATCGCAAGCGGAATCGAGACCATGACGACGAGGGTAGAACGCCACGAGCCGAGAAAAATTAGGATCATCAAGGCCGTTAAGCCCGCCGCGATCGCGCCCTCGTAGAGAACACTGTTAATCGCATTCTGTACGAAAACCGATTGATCGAAGAGAAGCTTGATGTCCATGCCTGGCGGCGCCGCTTTTTGAATATCGGGTAGCGCCGCCTTCACGCGCTGGACGACGTCCAGTGTCGATGCACTGCCGTTCTTGATGATCGTCAGAAGGACCGCGCGTTTCCCCTCCGCACGCACGATATTCTGCTGGACGGCCCAGCCATCGCGGACATGCGCGACATCGGACAAATACACCGTCGTCCCGCCGACCTGCTTAATCGGAAGATTGTTCAAGGCGGCGATCGATGGCGCCGTCGCATTGACGCGGATGATGAATTGTTTGTCGCCTAATTTGGCATCGCCCGAGGGCAAGGTCAGGCTTTGAGCATTGACCGCGGTGACGACATCATTTGGCGAAAGACCATGGGCGTTCAGCGAATTCGGATCGAGATCGACCATGATCTGGCGGTATTTGCCACCATAGGGCGTCGGCAAGGTAATGCCAGGGATCGGCGCCAGGGCCTGTCGAATTTGATAAATGCCGTAGTCGTAAAGCTGCTGCTCGTTCAATTGCGTCGAGGACAGACTCAGCTGTAGCACGGGCACGGACGACGCATTGAACTGCACGATGGTCGGCGGCTGAATCCCGGGCGGCATAAGGGCGCGAATCGAGTTTGTGGCCGAAGCGATTTGCGAAATGGCGAGATCGACGTTGACGCCTTGCTGGAAGTAGATTTTTTGGACCGCGATGCCCGAGAGCGTCTGGCTCTCCATGTTTTTGATATTGTTGACATTCGAACTGATCGAATATTCGCTATAGGTCGTGACGCGCGCTTCCATTTCTTCCGGCGTCAAGCCGGTATATTGCCAAATAACCGTCACCACCGGGATATCTATGTTTGGAAAAATATCCTTCGGCGTCGTGAGAATCGCAGTGCCGCCGAGGAAGAGCATCATCAGCGCGAGCACATAAAAGGTATGTTTAAAGCGAAGCGCGAAGCCAACTATGCCCATGAGCGACCCCTGAAAGTCGTGCGACCAAGATATGATAAAGCAAAGCTGGATTCAAATGCCAAATTGCTGCCCTGCCCGCCGAGGAAGCACGGTATCAACCGACATCGATTATAAATCAAGAGTCATGCCATGGCCTACGGTTTCCCGAGCGTCAGAGCGCCCAAGAATGCGGTCGTCGTCACGCGCCTGTGCGAGGTGTCCATCGCGACGACCCGTGCGAAGACCTGTCATAGTTTGACGACGCCGAATGCGTCGACGTGTCGCCCTCGCCCCGGCCGCACGCCGATGAGCGCGCGCGATGGCTGGAGCTAGCCTCGGCCAAGACTCGCGAGAATCGGGCGACGTTTCGCCGCGACCGTCGTGACGGTGGCGCGATATGCGATGGCAATGGGGACGCCACTCACGGCCGCCGTCGCGAGGATGTTCTGCGCTTTCTTGGCGAAGCCCCACGAGCCCAATCGCGAGCGAACGACGGAATCAGCAAAGCAGCGGCCACGAGGGCGAATGCGACGAAATTTTTACCACGGCGACACCAATAAGCTGAAACAAATCATCTCACGGACGCCGTGTCATATCGGACACGGACCGCGCGAAATCATGCAACGGCCGTTCCCGGGGCCACGCCATGCAATCGATGTTTTGCTGCCGAGGTTCCATCTTGCGAAGGCCGTATATCGCCGCGCCAACCGTCAGAATCCGCGTCATCGAATCGACGCGACTCCATTTCCTCGTTCTGAACGGCGATCAATCGCGGTGATGCGGTGCGGCGAGCAGGCGCCGATCTAATTTATCTGCGGAATTGAGATAGGACAGGTCATGCCGCGCGTCGTCAGGGATCCTAGGGGCCCTCGAATCGAACGGCCCGATGGTTGTCGTCAAAGGTTTCCTCACTCCCAAGGACAGGGCGACCAACAAACGAGGACCGCCCAGGTGACGACCACCCGCGTTTCGTCGACGAATTCCCGCGCCGAACGTCGAGAAGAACTAAAGCGACCCGCTCGCTTGACTTGATGTCGCGCGCCTCTTCAAGCACTATAAAATCGCCCGCGGCATGGGAGTCGCGACGACGCCCGGTAAAAATCTTGATCCCCGACTTCATCATGACGGCATCGCCGACTCGCAATGTCGGATCGTGCATAATATCTGTCGGCTTTTGTAGGATCGGTTTGCCGTCCAAGGTCCCGGGATGGCGACGAATTTGGCGCTGCGGACGCGCCCGCGACGGGGGCTAATCGGCCTCAAACGCCGACGGCTTTTGCAGTTGGACTTCGAATGGTCTTCGCCAACAGTTCGGCTAGAGGGGACTTTGTCAATGAGCCCCCCCATTTTCGCCCCACGTCTTGCGCCTCAATGCATTGTCGATATCACGAAACGGTTTTGGATATGACGAACCTTGAAGGACCAGAACATGCGGTCGCATAGGGTCGGTCAGGTCGAATTGCGAGACTTGAGACTCGTCCGAAACAACCGGCGGTTCGAGGGCCGGAGGCGCGCCGGTACCCGTCAGCCTCAAAAGCGTCAGAGCCAAGGCAACGAAACCCATCGCATCCTCCTTCGTTCAAGTTCGTACAAATGAAATCCGTTAGACAACGTGGGAAGGCAAGGAAAAGTTCGGCCGTGCCGAGACAATATGTCGCCTCGGTCCAGAGCAATCAGAGAGCCCGCAAGCGAACGACATCAACCGAATCGATGAACCAGAGCTCCCGTCGGATCTCCAACATCCGAGACGTTGGCCGGTCGCGACTACGCCACCCAAAACCAATCTTGTTTGATTGAGGACCTTCCTTACGGCGGAGCTCAAGACTCTCCGCCGCAGTATCAAATTGTCACGTCCAGGGCGTAAGACGTCGCCTATTTTCAAGAGCATCGATACTCCGGCCCAACATCGCCGCAAGAAGCGACATTCCCCGCGCCTCATGCGACACGGGCGAGCCTTTCGACCACCAACCCCATGGTATTTCGACGCGAAATGGCTTTGATCGACGGGAATCGCAAAAGAGCGGAACTAAGCCTAAGCCATCCGTGTTCTTGTCGCGGCAGCCAAAAATGAGGGATCCCCGTGACGTCGACCAAAACACGAAGCCGCGTTCTCGAAGGACGGCCCTTTCCACTCGGCGCGACATGGGATGGGCGCGGGGTCAATTTCGCCCTATTCTCCGCTAACGCCACAAAGGTCGAACTTTGCATCTTTGGCCGTCTTGGCGACAAGGAGATCGAGCGAATCGAGCTTCCCGAATTCACGGATGAGATCTGGCATGGATATCTTCCCGCCGCGCGGCCGGGCACGATTTACGCGTATCGCGTCTACGGCCCGTATGAACCGGACGCTGGCCATCGCTTCAATCCGAACAAGCTCGTCCTTGACCCATACGCGAAGGCCATCGAGGGGCGTTTGATTTGGGACCCAGCCGTGTTCGGCTATCAAATGGAGACCGGCGACGACAAGACCTTCGACGAACGTGATAGCGCCGCTTTCGTCCCGCGAGGCCGCGTTGTCGATCGCGCCTTCACATGGGGTGAAGACAGTCCACCGCGGATCCCGTTCAACCAGAGCTTAATCTACGAAACCCACGTGCGAGGCTATACCAAAACAAATCCACATGTTCCCAAAGATCTTCGCGGCACGTTCCGCGGCTTGATCCAACCGGATGTGATCAGGCATTTCAAATCCCTCGGCATCACCGCGGTTGAGCTGATGCCGGTCCATAGTTTTGTGAATGACTCGCACTTGCTCGATAAGGGCCTATCCAATTTCTGGGGTTATAACACGCTCGGATTTTTTGCCCCTGACCGGAGTTATGCCAGCGAAGCGGATTTCGCCTTTCTCGAGTTCAAGGAGATGGTCTCGCATTTCCATGCCAATCAGATCGAAGTGATACTCGATGTCGTCTATAATCATACCGCCGAAGGCAACGAACTCGGCCCGACGTTGTCGTTCAAGGGCATCGACAATAACTCTTACTACCGGTTGCTCAAGGACCAGCCGCGTTATTTTGTCAATGACACGGGGACTGGCAACACGCTGAACCTCTCGCATCCCCGCGTGCTCCAGATGGTGACCGACAGCCTGCGATATTGGGTGCAGGACATGCACGTCGACGGCTTTCGATTTGATCTTGGCACGATCTTGGCTCGTGAAGATCATGGATTTGACGAAGGCGGCGGCTTTTTGGACTCATGCCGGCAAGATCCCGTGCTGTCATCCGTCAAGCTGATCGCGGAACCTTGGGATTGTGGCCCCGGGGGTTACCAGGTCGGCCGTTTTCCACCCAGCTGGGCGGAATGGAACGACCGATTCCGCGACGATGTGCGGGATTTTTGGCGCGGCGAAAAGGGCCTTCTCCCAAATCTAGCAAAGCGCCTCACCGCATCGGCCGAGAGTTTCAACCACAGAGGCCGCAAGCCCTGGGCGAGCGTCAACTTCGTGACCGCGCATGATGGTTTTACCTTAAACGACCTCGTGAGCTACAATGAGAAGCACAATG
This sequence comes from Beijerinckiaceae bacterium, assembly GCA_031291515.1. Lineage (GTDB taxonomy): Bacteria > Pseudomonadota > Alphaproteobacteria > Rhizobiales > Beijerinckiaceae > RH-AL1. The sequence continues at coordinate 7,441 of JARLIW010000026.1, forward strand.
ACGCGAATGGCGAGGATAATCGCGATGGAAGTTCGGACAACCGCTCGTGGAATTGCGGCGTGGAAGGTCCGACGGACGATCCTGCTATCAACGCGCTGCGCGAACGCCAGAAGCGCAATATACTTGCCACGCTTTTTCTCGCGCAGGGCCTGCCGATGCTTCTTGCCGGCGATGAATTCGGGCGCACCCAGAAGGGCAACAATAATGCCTATTGCCAGGACAATGAAATTAGCTGGGTCAATTGGGACATCAGCGCCGCCGGGAAGGAGCTCCATTCCTTCGTTTGCAAGCTCGCGCGGCTGCGCCAGAACTACCCCATACTGCGCCGTGAACGTTTCCTCACGGGCCATTATAATGAGCAACTGGACGTAAAGGACGTCACCTGGCTCAAGCCCGACGGCACCGAGATGGAGCAGGAAGACTGGAACGACGCGAATGCAATGAGCATGGGCGTGCTTCTCGACGGTCGCGCTCAGCCGACAGGCATCCGCAAGCGCGGTGGCGACGTTACGTTGCTCCTTTTCTTCAATGCGTACCAGGACGTGGTTATATCCAAGCTCGTGCCTGTCGCCGGCGGCAAAAGCTGGGCGCGCCTATTGGATACCAACCAACCCGAAGTGAGCGAAATCGACACATTCCCGTTCGATCATGTCTATGAAGTGACAGGCCGGTCCGTCGTTCTGTTCGAATTGAAGGGATAAACGGGTCCATAAGGCCGGCGGTCCCGCGAAAACACGCGCGCGGGCCTCAAAAGACGGAAGATTTGTCGCATAGATGGTTCATCCATGCGACAAGTCAGACCGCCCAGCTGGCCTTGTGCCGCAGGTCCGGGACCGCCGCTTCGGCGCTCTTCGATGCGCGGTCATTTCGTTAGAGATAAAACCGAAAATGGTACGGTGTAAAATAATTTTGCTAATAGCGTCGCGCCAGAGATTTCGATCCGACGATCGCCAAGCAGATCATGCCATGAGCCGGATGGAAGTTCGAGTGACGTGTCGCTCCACGCGTCTTCGCCGAGTGGCAGGCCGACGGAATTCAAAGCTTGGCCTTGGAGTCGCGGGACGACCACGACCAGCTTTCCTTGGCCGAACGAACGGATAAAGCACAAGACGTGGCCCGCGCCCGTGCCGGCCACCTCGATCGGATCATAATCTGCGTTCGCATAAAAGAGTGGTCTCGCCGCCCGGTCGCCCAATAGCTTGGCAATGACGTGATGCTTGATCGCGCCATCGTGCCAGCTCTCGAGCAGGGCTTCGATCGGTCGTCGCCCCCGAGAAAGCCCGGATGGCCAGCTATAATCGACGGGCCTGCGGTTATCGGGGTCAACTAGCGAAAAGTCCCAAAGCGTCGTGCCCTGATAAAAGTCTGGCGCTCCCGGCAGCGTGCATTTCAAGATAGTGCGGGCCAACGATATCAACATCCCGCGCTGGGCCACATCGCGGACGAATGGAAGAATGCGATCTATGAAGGCGGAGTCGTTACCCAGCAATCTTAGAACAAGGTCCTTGGCCGCGGTCTCATAGGTGCTGTTCGGCTCGATCCATTTGCTTTTGCGTTTGCCCTCTCTCAACGCTTTCGGAATGTACGTGAGCAAACGGTCGCGAAACGATTGCAGCGCGTCGTGGTTCTCGCCGTTTAAGAGCTCGAGAGGCCAAGCGCCAATAATCGTCTGAAACAACATGTATTGGTCGTTCGCGTCAGGATTGGTGTACGAACCAGCTTCTTCTTGCCAGATGCCGACCATCTCTTGCCACCGTTGCGGGACTTCCGACAGTCCCAGGAGGCGGGCCCGCGCATCCTCGCCGCGCTTGGTATCATGCGTTGCCGTGGCCGTCATGGCGAGCGGCCATTGTCGCGCGCGGTTCATATTCGCCGCATGAAATTCGGCCGGCGACACACCGAAACGTCGAGGCTCTCCGCCCACTTCATTCAACGCGAGAAAACGGACATAGCGATAGAAGAGCGTGTCCTCGAGGCTTTTGGCCATCACGGGCCCGGTCAATTGCTGAAACCGGCGACGGAAGCGTTCGACGAGACCTTTCGGCGCACGGCCGGGGCTCCCCATCGGCACCGTGCCGCGAAGGATCGAGCCAATGAAATCATGCACGCCGCGATCGGGCAACGAGGTCGCGACTTTGGCCTTACGCAGCGCGCCGGCGACCAAAACATTGTCTTCGTTTACGCATGCCGTCGGCGTTATATACGTTCGATAAACGGGAAACGCGTTGATGATGTCAGCTAAAGCAACACGAATCATGTTGACGCTATAGTCGCGGGTCAACCGATTTGCGTCGGCGATGCGTTTCGTGTCGGATACGAGGCTCTCGAGCTCGCTGGAAAAACTCTCCGCCAATACTTGCGTTTTCGCAGCCCCCAAAGCCGCCTCGTAGTTTTGGACGTCCCCCGTAAGGCCCGCGTAAATCGAGTCGAACGCGGATTCCGCCTCGGCATCGACGAAAATGCCATCAATAATATTGAGCATTTCATAGCCGGTTGTTCCGGCCAAGGGCCAGTGCCGCAGTTCTTCGCCGGGCTCCAAAATTTTTTCCGCGATAATATAGAAATCCGGACCCAATTCATGCTGGAGATCTTCAATATAGGCTCTGGGATCGGCGAGGCCGTCAATATGATCTATACGCAAACCGTGCACGAGGCCGCGCCGGACAAGATCGAAGACAAGGCGGTGCACGCGCTGAAAAACCGCGGGCTCCTCGATCCGAACACCGGCCAGACCATCGATATCGAAGAAACGACGATAGTTGATATCGCTCGCGGCAACGCGCCAAAACGAGAGTCGGTAGGCCTGTTGCTCCAGCAAGCGATGAAGCGCGCCAAAGCTTTCCGACAGCCGGGGCACGCCGTTAAAGACCGCCAAGGCCTGTTCAATCGATTGGGCAACTTCGGGGCGTTGGGCCAAAACCGCAATGCGTTTTTTTAATCTTTCGCAGGCCGCGGGCATATTCGGGCGGCGATGTCCTGGCTCTTGCGCAAGGGCGCGTAGCTCTTCCGCGAGGCGCAACAAATCCTCGATCCCGTTGCCCTCTTCGCTGGTGTCAGCCGCCACGGCGCGATCAAGAATATCGGGATAGGTCAGCGGGCAAATGGGGAATTTATGCTCATAATGCCAAACGCTGAAACTTCCAGACGCCGCGTCGAACGTAAGTTTGAGATCGCCCCGCTCGAGGACGACGCCATACTGACCTCCCAAAAAGGGAGCCACGAGCTTGCCATGTGCTCCAAGCCGCTCCCAATCGATATCGAACGTATCCGCGAAAGGCGAGTGTTCGCCCCACTCTAGAACCGAGAGCCACCAAAGGTTGTCGGAACCTCCGACGCCCATATGGTTCGGCACAATGTCCAAGAGCAAGGAAAGTCCTTGAGCCTTTATCGCATCGGCAAGGGCATGAAATCCCTCCAGGCCACCAAGCTCGGGATTGATCGCCCCGGGGTCGACAATATCGTAGCCATGCGTCGAGCCCGGTCGGGCCTTGAGAATTGGCGACGCATAAAGGTGACTGATCCCGAGTTGTTTGAGATAAGGCAATACGGCGGCCGCGTCCGCGAATGTGAACCCTTCGTGGAATTGCATTCGATATGTCGCGGTCGGAGGATTTGGCTTATGCGGCGACCCCATATCGCGGGCATGAGAACTCTCCCCACGGGGCGCTAGCGGAGGCTCGCTGTCCGCCTCGTAGCCGAGACTTTGGAGCAAGATGCGGAGGTCTTCGGTCGGGATCTCCACCTCCCGATTCTCGCTATCACGGTAATACCGGGGTATGCCCGCCGACGCGGCCAAGCGGTACAGATGACGATCATCGCTCATGCCGTGTGACTTTCTCGCGACGTTGTGAAGATCAAACCGGTCCATGCTCCAAGCGTGATCTCTTTGCCGAGCTCAAAGCCATCGCTTTGCCATAGAAGCTTGTCAGTTGATCCGAACCTGTAGTCGATCGGCGGCTCGCCAAAATTGGCGGCAAGCAAAACATTCCCCGCATTAAAGCGCCATTCGACCGCAAGCCCCGCAGAGCCGCGACGCTCGAATATTGCTTTGATAAATCCACTTTCCATGAAGGGAATAATGATCTCTCGGCGTAGCGCCAAAAGCTCCCTTGTCTCCCTCAGGATCGTGGCATGGCGCTCCTTCTGAAGATCCGACCAATTCAGCTTGCTGGCCTGAAACGTCTCGATCGCAACGGGATCTGGAACAAGCGAAGGGCCTGCGCCGAACGCACTGAAATTGGCAAATTCCTTGGCGCGTCCTTCACGAACCGCCTGCTGCAGATTCTCGTCGTTGTCGAATTCGATGAAAAATTGGAACGGCGTAATCGCACCCCACTCTTCTCCCATGAAGAGCATCGGAATTTGGGGCGACAGGAGAAGTACCGCGCGAGCAAGACGCAGAAACCGCGGATCGGCCAGAACAGCCAGCCTTTCACCCTGCGCCCGATTTCCAATCTGATCGTGATTTTGGAGAAACGCGACAAAGCGTTCCGGCGGCAATCCGATCGTCCTTTCACCACGGAACCGTTTGAGATTCGGCGAATAATCGCCTTGGTAGGCGAACCCCTCGGTGAGACAGCGGCCAAGTCGCTCGACGGTGTCGCCACCAAAGTCCGCATAATAGCCTTCGCACTCGCCCGTCAACAAACGATGCCAGCAATGATGGATATCGTCGTTCCACTGGGCGTCGAAGGCGGGAGTCGCGCCATAGTTCTCGTCAGCGAGGCGACCGGCCTCGTTATTCTCGTTCTCCAACACCAAATGTATCTGGCGGTCCGGGAAACGAGAACGAATTCGCCCGGCAAGATCCTCCAAGAAGTGCAGATCGCTATTATCGATGATCGCATGGACCGCGTCAAAACGCAGGCCATCGAGGTGGAACTCTTCGAGCCAATAAAGCGCATTCTGAATAAAGAAATCGCGGACCGCTTCGCTCTCCGTTCCGCCGTCGAAATTAATTGCGGCGCCCCAAGGGGTTTGATGTCGCTTCGTAAAAAACCTCTCGGCATAGCTGTGTAAGAAATTTCCCGAAGGACCAAAGTGGTTGTAGACGACATCGAGCAAGACCATCATGCCGCGAGCGTGAGCGCTATCGACCAAAGCCTTGAAATCGTCCGGGGTGCCATAGGCATTGTTCGGCGCGAAAGGCAGCACGCCGTCGTACCCCCAGGTCCGCCGCCCCGGTGTCTGCGCGACCGGCATCAGCTCGAGCGCGGTAATCCCGACATCCCGCAAATGATCGAGCTTATCGATTAGCGCGGTGAATGTTCCCGCCGGAGTCGCGGTTCCGACATGGGCCTCATAGACGACGGCCTCGCGCCACGGCCGTCCTGCCCAAGCGCCATCGCTCCACTGATAGGCGAAAGGGTCGATGATTTGCGAGCGGCGATCGTCATCTCTGGGCTGATAGCGCGAAGCGGGATCGGGAACGAGGTCTTCCGCCCCATCAATGGCAAAGCCGTAGAGATCGCCGGGCTTTGCCTCGGCACGGGTCAGCGTGAACCAGCCTCGGCCCGCTGCCGTCATAACGTCGTCGTGGCCGTCCGACTGGAACGATGCGGATTCTTCCGATTGCGCGGACGCCCCGGCTGGAAAATGTTTCAACGTGACTGCGCGCGCGTCGGGCGCCCACAACGCGAACCGGATGCCGACATCAGAAATTTCCGCTCCAAAGGGCATCAAATGTCGGCGTCGCATATCCGCTCTCGATCGTTAGGTTGGCAACTTTGGACGCAGACCAACGTGCGGAACGGCGAAGAGTTCGACGCGGCGTCAAGTCGCCACCGCAGTGACCAGGGTGCGAGCAAGGCCGCCATCCGACACGGAAGGCGACAGCCTCCTAACAGGTCGGCTCGCGGTTTCGGCGCTTCAAGCCCGCCCTGAACGTTGCTGACAAGGTCGCGCCGATCGCTCGAGATTATGCGCCGTATTGACCATCGCAATATGGGAAAACGCCTGCGGAAAATTGCCGAGCAAGCGCTTGCCGACAGGGTCATATTCTTCCGACATCAGGCCGAGATCATTGCGCAAAGAAAGCAACCGTTCGAACAATTCGCGGGCATCATCGATCCGTCCGAGCAAAATATAGGCATCGGCGAGCCAGAAGCTGCACGCCAAGAAAGCGCCTTCTCCCGGAGGAAGCCCATCGCTTGAACCGCCGGTATTGTAACGGAGAACCAACCCGTTGGACATGAGCCCCCGTTCGATCGCCTCGACCGTGCCCCTGACGCGCGCGTCGTCCGAGGGTAAAAATCCGACCGCGGGAATGAGCAAGGCACTCGCGTCGAGATTATCGGATCCGTAGGCCTGGGTGAAGGCACCAAGGTCGGGGTTGAACGCCTTCTCGCATACCTCACGATGGATTTCGGCGCGGAGCTCGCGCCAATGATCGATCGGCCCTTCGAGACCGAAGGTCTCCGCGCTTTTGATGGCACGATCGAATGCGACCCATGCCATCACTTTCGAATGGGTAAATTGGCGAGCGCCTCCGCGGACTTCCCAGATTCCTTCGTCGGGCAATGACCACACGTTCTCAAGATGATTGACAAGCGCGCGTTGAAAATCCCACCCTTCCGCTGGATCGTGAAGAGTTCCGACCCGCGCTTGGTGCAGCGCGTCCATGACCTCGCCAAATACATCGATTTGAAACTGCTCCGACGCCGCGTTTCCGATCCGCACGGGTGCCGACCCGGCATAGCCTGCAAGCCACGGAATTTCCTGTTCCGTTAGTCTTTTCTCTCCCGCGAGCCCGTACATGATCTGCATTTGCGACGGACTTCCCGCCGCGGCGCGCAACAGCCAATCGCGCCAGGACTGGGCTTCATCATAGTAACCAGCGTTCATGAACGCCAATAGCGTGAATGTCGCGTCGCGCAGCCAGCAAATGCGGTAGTCCCAATTACGCACGCCTCCGATATACTCCGGCAAGGACGTCGTCGCCGCCGCCACCATGCCCCCGGTTGGCGCGTAAACCAATGCCTTCAAGGTCACGAGCGAGCGCGATACCGGGTCCGAATAGGGGCCCTTGTGGCGGTGCTGGTCGGTCCATTCCTCCCAAAACGTCTGCGTGTCGCGCAAAGCCTCCAGGGCATCGATCGGGCCGGGCGTCTGAAGATGTGACGGCGCGTGCATGAGGACAAAAGGAACGGTTTGTCCAGCGGAAATCGTGAAATCACCAACGGTTGTCATTGCTTCGCCGCGAAGCGGAATCGGCGTATAGAGAACGACTTTATTCGGACCTGAAATAGCGACGAGAGCGCCGTCATCGCTCCTTTGCACCCAGGGAACCGAGGCGCCATAGTCGAAACGAATGATCAATTCGCTGCGCATTCGCACCGTTCCGCGGTTTCCCGCGACCAACCGGACGACATGCGAGTTGTCGCCGCGCAAGGCAAAAAAGTCGATCAACGTCGCCTCGCCCTCGTCCGTGATGAAACTCGTCTCCAAAATCAACGTATTGGGTCGATAGCGCCGGGCCGTCCGCGCCTCCGCGTTCAGCGGCGCGATGCTCCAGCGGCCATTGCCTGCGTCACCGAGGAGAGCGGCGAAGCATGCGCCCGAGTCAAATCGCGGCCAGCATAGCCAATCGATCGAGCCGTTCTTCGACACCAGAGCCGCCGTCTGGCAATCGCCAATCAGACCGTAATCCTCGATGCGCTCAGTCAAAAATGACCCCTCGTCTGATGACAGCAAAACTCGACGGTTTCTTGCCGACCGAAGCGCGTTGGCGATCCCAATCCAAACCCGACGGAACGGCTCTCTTTATTCCGCGGTCTCGCGCGTTTCAACGCCTATCGAAATACATGAATCGCGTATAGACAAGCCAGATCGCTCGCGAACGCGGCGCAAGACTGATGCTCACGATTGGGAGCGACGCATGGAACGAGTCATCCGGCCCGGCGTTTCGAAACATGTCATTCGGCGACGGATGCCGTGAGAATGGTCTCAACTGAAATCCGCCCATGTATTTGTCGGGACCAAAAACCGACTCCGGGGAAACCGACGCATGCGGCCAATCGCCTCGGGTATCACGCGCATAGGTCTGTTGGGCATTTTATAGGGAACGGGATACGATGCGGATCGGCATGATCGGACTCGGCAGGATGGGCGGAAACATGGCCCGTCGCCTGATGAAGGCGGGCCACCAGTGCACCGTCTATGCGCGCTCGGCCGGGTCGCGCCAGGCGCTCGCAAGGGAGGGGGCAACCGAGGCCGAGTCCCTTGCGGACCTCGTCGAGAAACTCATCGACAAGCCGCGCGCGGTCTGGTTGATGTTGCCCGCCGGGGAGATCACGGACGAGACCGTCGAAACTCTTGCCAGCCTGCTGGAGCCCGGCGACATCATCATCGACGGCGGCAACTCGTTTTACAAGGACGACATTCGCCGCGCGAAACGGCTAGCGGAAAAAAATATTCTCTACATCGATTGCGGCACGTCTGGCGGGATTTGGGGCATCGAACGCGGCTATTGCATGATGATCGGCGGCTCGAGAGAAGCTGTCGATCGGCTCGATCCGATTTTCGCCGCGCTCGCGCCGGGTGAAGGCGATATTGCGCGGACGCCGGGTCGCGAGAACGGCGATTCCCGCGCGGAGCGCGGCTATATTCACGCCGGGCCGTCAGGCGCGGGACATTTCGTCAAAATGGTTCACAACGGCATCGAATATGGATTGATGCAGGCTTATGCCGAGGGATTCGACATCCTACGCAATAAAGACTCGAAGGATCTGCCCGAGAGCGAACGTTTCGTTTTGAACCTGCCGGATATCGCCGAAGTCTGGCGTCGCGGCAGCGTGATTTCATCTTGGCTGCTCGACCTCGGCGCCGCGGCTCTGGCCAAGGATGCGCAGCTGCAAAATTTCTCGGGCTATGTCCAAGATTCCGGCGAAGGCCGCTGGACTGTCGAAGCCGCGATCGAGGAAGCCGTTCCCGCGACCGTGCTCACCACGGCGCTTTACGCCCGCTTCCGATCACGGCAAGCGCACACGTTTGGCGAAAGAATGCTATCGGCGATGCGTTTGGGCTTTGGCGGCCACATCGAGGGGAAGGAGTCTCTCGACCCCGCGCCGGCAACGACGGAAACCGCTCCACCGCAAGGTTCCAGGTAACTCATGTCCGATTTCGATCCGGCCAAAGTCGCCGAACCGGCGCGCCGCCAGCCGAAGCCGGCCGAGCCATGCGCCATGGTGCTCTTTGGCGCCACCGGCGATCTGACCCACCGTCTCGTTCTTCCGGCCCTGTACAATCTTTCGCGCACCGGTGCGCTACCGGAGCAATTCACGCTGATCGGCGTGGCGCGCGCGAACGGCACCGCGCAAAGCTGGCGCGAAAGTCTTTACGACGCGCTGAAGACATTCGTCGGCAAGGCCACGGCCGAGTCCGATGGCGACGGGATCGATCAGATCGCGTGGCAGCGGATCGCCCGGAAAATGGTTTACGTTCAGGGCGATCTGGCGAAGCCTGAACTCTATGAAACGCTGCGCGAGGCTCTCGACCAGGCGGAACGAACCAACAAGACCGGCGGAAACGTCATCTTTTATCTGGCGATCGCCGATCACTTGTTCGGCACGGTGGTGGAACAGCTCGGAAAAGCCGGGCTCTCCGATCAGCCGTCGGATCAGCACGGCAAACCTAAATTCTGGCGTCGCGTCGTGATCGAAAAGCCATTCGGCCATGATGTCAGTTCGGCCCGGGCGCTCAATGCTGACATCCAGCGCACGCTGCATGAGGACCAGATTTTCCGGATCGATCACTTCCTCGGAAAGGACACCGTCCAAAGCATCATGGCGTTTCGCTTTGGCAACGGCTTGTTCGAACCCATTTGGAACCGTGACCACATTGATCATATCCAAATCACCGCCGCCGAGACGGTCGGCGTCGAGACGCGCGGAAACTTCTATGAGTCCACCGGCGCGTTGCGCGACATGACACCTAATCACTTGCTGACATTGCTTTCGATGGTCGCCATGGATCCGCCGGTCGGTTTTAGTGCCCAGGCAATCCGTTCGAAGAAAGCCGACGTCCTCTGCGCCATGCCGGCGGCGCGACCGGACCGAGCGGTGCGCGGCCAATACGGACCTGGCGAAGTATTAGGCAAGCCGAAGAAAGCCTATCGGCAGGAACCCGATGTCGCGCCCGATTCGGACGTCGAAACCTATGTCGCGATCAAATTTGAAATCGACAATTGGCGCTGGGCAGGCGTGCCTTTTTACGTCCGCACGGGCAAGCATCTGACGAGTCGCAAGACCGAAATCGCCATTCGTTTCAAGCAGGCGCCTTACACGCCGTTTCAAGATACGGCGGTGGATAGTTTAAAACAGAACTGGTTGTTGTTCCAAATCGCGCCCGACGAAGGCATTTCGCTGCAATTTGACGTCAAGCGCCCTGGCGCCGTGATGGATTTGGCCCCGGTGAAGATGGACTTTCGTTACGGCGACTGGTTTCCAAAGCAAGCTAATGTCGGATATGAAACGTTGATCTACGACGTGATGATCGGCGATCCAACATTGTTCATGCGGGCCGACATGGTCGAGCAAACGTGGCGTATCGTGCAGCCGTTGCTCGACGCCTGGGTGGATGCTCGCGCGGTCCCTCCCATTTATCCATCAGGCAGTACCGGACCCAGCGAGGCCGACGCCCTTTTGGCGCGTGACGAGCGCTCCTGGCTCCCGATCGACAACGGCGGCGGAACACCGTCATGACGTCGCGCCAGCGAATTCCCGCAGCGAAAATATCGGCCCTGGTTTCGGATGTCGATGGCACCTTGGTCGACGATCACAAGGAGTTGACGGCGCGCGCCAAGGGGGTGGTGGCGAGGCTCCGCGCGCGCGGTATCCTTTTTTCGATGATCAGCAGCCGGCCGCCACGGGGGTTGCAACGGTTGATCGAAACCCTCGACGTCACGGAACCGGTCGCGGGCTTCAACGGCGGCGTGGTGGCGGGGCCAGATCTCGTGCCAGTCGCGTCGCATATTTTGTCGCCCGAAGCCGCTCGCCACGCCGTCTCCATGCTGAGCGCGCGGCAAGTCCAGATCTGGGTCTTCAGCGGGCAGGACTGGCTGGTTCGACACAACGACCATTCCTATCTCGAACTCGAACGGCACACGATCGGGTTTCCGCAAACCTATGTCGAGCAGTTTGGACCGGCGCTCGATTCCGCGGCCAAGATTGTCGGCGTCAGCGAGAATTTCGAACTGCTCGAACAGTATGAGGGGGAATTGCACGAGGCGCTCGGAGGGCAGGCAACGATCGCACGTTCGCAGCCTTACTATCTCGATATAACCCATCCCCTCGCCAACAAAGGGATCGCCGTGGCGGCGATCGCCACGCTGCTGGGCGTGCCGCTTGCCGAGGTCGCGGTCATTGGGGACGGCGCCAACGACGTCGCGATGTTCGAGCGCAGCGGCCTCAGCATCGCCATGGGCAACGCCAGTCCAGAGGTGCGGCAGGCGGCTGACTTCGTCACCGACACCAATCGCAACGAGGGCTTCGCGGCAGCGATCGAGCGATTCATTCTCAATGGCATTCGTTCCAATGCCGATTTAGGAGCGGCCTAGCCCAGGCAAGAGCTGGATCCTTCGGCCATGGAACACTGGCCACATCGCGGAAGAACCACGACCGGTCGTCATGACGTGCCCTCCGCCTTCAGCCATTCAAGAAACGCCGTCAAAGACGATGTTTTATCCACATCGAATGGAACGAGGGCGACATAGCCTTGTCTTGGCACCGTGATTTTGGGAAACGGCGCCAGGAGGCGTCCCGCGGTGATATCGGCCTCGAGGACCGGCAGTGGACCGATGCCAAGCCCGAACCCATCCTCGATGGCTTGGCGTGTCACAAAGAAATGATCAAACATGCGGCGGCGCTGGTCAGCGGCAAGCCGGAGTCCCGCGCGATCAAGCCAATCGGTCCAATCGCCCGGCCGAGTCTCGGTCGAAAGTAGAACATGGTTCGCGATGTCGTCGGGCCCCTGGAGCGGGCGGCGCTCGAAAAGCGCTGGGCTCACGATAAGAGTGTCGGCCTCGCCAAGGAACGAGACGGCGCGGTGCTGAGGCCATGCGCCCGGATCCGCCGATCCGCGCCGAATGGCGACATCGAAGCCGCCACGAAGCTCGTCATGCAGCGTCGTCGTCGTGGTGACCGCCACTTCGACCTCGGCTCGCATCGCATGAAATCGATCGAGGCGCGGAATCAGCCAACGCATCGCGAACGTCGTGGGCGCGCTCACCCGAAGGATGCGGCGCGCGTCCAGGCGACCGCACGCCTCGGCGGCGGCGATGACGCGATCGAACGAGAGACTCACCTCCGCCGCGAAAACACGCGCCGCTGGCGTCGCGACCATGCGCCGGCCCGTCCGCACGAAAAGGCGTTGACCGAGCCAACCCTCCAATGCGGCGATCTGACGGCTGACAGCGCCGTGGGTCAGGCCAAGCTCCGCCCCCGCCTCGGCATAACTGCCGACGCGGGCCGCAACCTCGAAGATGCGCAGGGCATTGAGTGGAGGCAAACGACGCATGGAACCGTGACAAAAACCGGCGGATTGCACGATAATTGTCGGTTTAGCCGCCAGAAACTCACCTGTATAGGGGTGAGATCAAGAAGAGTGGTCGGTGACGGCTCGATGGCGGATCGCGCCAAATGGACCGCCGTATACTCTAGCGGCAGCGCGCTCGTTCTTGCGATCACGGCACGAGGCAGGGATCGCTCGCCGATCATCGACGACGCGATTATGCTAGCCCCCGTGAATCGTCCCGTCCCAATCGCTTCGCCTTAGACCCACGCGGGCGTGGCGCGCTGGCCTCCGTTCGCGAACGCGAAGCGTTTCAGCGCCCGCGAAATTGGCGTGTTCCGTCCGGCCGGCGCGAAAAACCTCGTAGTTTCGGTAAAATTTGGGTGGCGAGCGTTTGCCGGGCAAGCGATTGAACCCGCCGCGCTTCCTCCAGAACATCGCGCTGACGGGCGGCATCGTGAGCCGTTGTCACGCAGATCGCCTGACACGCCTCGACGAGACTATGAAAACCGAGAAGGCCCGCGCAATTGATGAGGTCATGGGCTTCGCGGCGCGTCTCGTCCGGCGTGGACTTGAAAGCCTTCGTGAGCTGATCAAGAAACTTGGTGGCCGTTCGCTCGACCCTGGCGACACCGAGCATACGGACGAATTCGTCGTATTTCGTTCCATCGAAATGCGGCGAATGGAATGCGAGGCTCACATCATGTTTCTCGCTCCTCGGGAGCCAGCGCCGCACGCTGTTGTAAAGTTTGGTTCGCTCAATCGGTTTACCGACATGATCGTTCATGCCGGCATCGAGAAATGTCCGCACCTGTTGCGGCAATACGTTGCCCGTCATCGCGACGATTGGAATGTCCTTGACCGAATTCGGCAAGGCCCGAATGACCCGTGTCGCCGTGACGCCATCCATCAACGGCATCTGGATGTCCATCAAGACGAGATCGAAATGTTCGTTTTGCAGCATGCTGATCGCCTCGGCGCCGCTGCTGGCCGTTCCGACGCTATAGCCATTGTCCCCTAGATAGGCCTCCATGATCTCGCGATTGGTGTCGATATCGTCTACAACAAGAATTCGCGCCTTTCTCTTGGCCGGATCCTCAGGCGGGCATTCGGCCGGAGGCTCCGATATTGGCTCGGATACTGGAGGCATGTAGGACGTGAACCAAACCGTCGAACCTCGATCGACATCGCTCTCAATGTGAATTTCGCCATCCATCAATTCGACGAGGCGCTTGCAGATCGCGAGTCCCAGACCCGTGCCACCATGGCGCCGGCTCACGGAACTGTCGGCTTGGGAGAACTTCTTGAAGAGCCGGTGCTGCTGCTCGGAAGAAATACCAATTCCGGTATCGGCGATCGAAAAGCGGAGCCGCTCCCGGCCATCGGCCGAGGTTTGCATCCTGACGTCGAATGAAATCGTTCCAGTATCCGTGAATTTGACGGCGTTGTTAAGCAGATTGAGCAAGACTTGGCGCAACCGCGCATGATCGCCGACCACCCAATCGTGAACGCCGCGATCGACCGTGAATTCGAGCGCGAGCCCCTTCGCCGCCGCGCCCGGACGAACAATCGCCAAGGCATCGCGAGCAAGAACCAGTAGAGAAAACGGCCGGCATTCCAGATCCATTTGCCCGGCTTCGACTTTTGAAAAATCGAGAATGTCGTTGACGATCGTGAGCAGCGCGGCATTTGCCGTTTTCACGAGATCAATATAGCGGCGTTGCTGACCCGACAGTTCTCCGGTGCGCGCGAGGAGATCGATGAAGCCACTGATGCTGGTCAACGGCGTCCGGATTTCATGGCTCATGACGGCGAGAAATTCGGTCTTGGCATGGTTCGCGCTCTCAGCCTCGATACGCGCCTGCTGAGCGACTTCGGTCGCTTCCTGTAATCTGCGCGCCTGCAAGTTACGCTGCGTCGTATCCCGCATGATGCCGGTAAAACATTGCTGCCCATCGACATCGCTCCACTCCGCGATCGAAAGCTCGAGCGTAACCAATGATTTGTCCTTACGTAAACCAACCACCTCGCGGCCAATGCCAATGATCTTGCGCTCTCCCGTATCGCGGTACGCGGTCAGATAGCCATCGTGCTTGGCCTGGACGGCTTCGGGCATCAAAAACTTGATGTTGCGGCTCAAGACTTCGGCGGCTTGATACCCAAAGATTGTTTCGGCCGCCCGATTGAAGGACTGAATGGTTCCAAACCGATCGATCACGATGATCGCATCGACCGCGGTATCGACAATCGCTTGATAACGCTCCGAATTTTCCTTGAGAAGCTTGGCCTGGTCGAGGTCTTGCTTGGGCGGATTGTCGATTGGCGGCGTGAGCGGCAGACCGGTGGCATCCGGTGCGCCTCCAGATCCCGAGCTGAAACTTTTCATTTCATCCTCCCTGGGTTCTCACTGAAGCCGCGCCAGTTTGGCGGCGCGCACGCACAGGTTCCAAGCCCGAAGACGAAGACGCGTCGACCCGCATCAACTTTTAGGCTGCCGTTTGGTCACGCGAACAACCAGCGATGATCCGGATTCTATTTCTAACGACTTCGTCGAATCGCCCAAGGTAAGCTCATGCAAATGGTCTTGAGCGTCTACCCGTTATCGGGTATTGCCATGTTACTTCGCGCGTAAATTTTTACAGTCTTCCTGCTCCGCTGCCGCTTGTTTCAAGATGCGAATTCGCCGCATTGGCGAGACGAAACTTATAAATCTCGGAAACATTCGTTGGAATCAACAGTCTTGGCACGAATTGGTATCGAAATAAGCCAGCTTACGTATCTAGGTGTGTCAAAAGACAAGACACCCGTCTCATAGAAGGACGCGATGGATTTGACTGCCCGATCGCCCAATCATTTATTAGCGTCGCTTCCTGAGGCCGATTTCGCCGTGGTCCGCCCACATCTTCGACTCATCGAGCTCGTTCAGGGCGATGTCCTCGCGAGAACAGGCGACATCGTGCCGCGCGTCTATTTCCCCCACAATGGGATCATCTCTCTCATCATTCGCTTGGCGGAGGGAGAAACGGTCGAGTTCGCGATGATTGGCCACGACAGCATCTTCGGTGCTTCCTCGCGCAATGACGACGAGATTTCCTTGCACGACGCGATCGTTCAGTTACCGGGAACCGCCTCGACTCTTGATCTCATGCATTTTCGCAAAGCCGTCGACCAAAGCCGAGTGTTCCAAAATCTGCTCGTCAAACACCGGCAGGCGCTTCTCGCGCAAGCGCAACAATCCGCCGCCTGCAACGCCTGTCACACCGTGGAATCCCGGCTTTCACGGCGGCTGCTGCACATGCATGACCTCAGCGACAGCAACGAGCTTCCGCTCACACAAGGATTCCTCGCTCAGATGATGGGCGTGCAACGCAATAGCGTCTCGCTCGTCGCCAACACGCTCCAGTTAGCAGGGCTCATCCATTACCAGCGCGGCCACCTCGAGATTACCAATTTGGAGGGTCTGAGAGAAGTCGCTTGCGGCTGCTATGACACAGTCAAAGCCCATCGCAGCCGGCTCCTAAACTTGGCAGCCTACCATTAACGCTTAGACTTTCGAATAACCGATGCGGAGAGAAACGTATCGGCATGGACGAGCCTTCCGTCAAACGCCTTGCTTGCGACTCACTCAAAGCGAAGCGCGTCGATAGGGTCGAGACGGGACGCTTTTCGCGCGGGATAATAGCCAAAGAAAATGCCGACCGCGGCCGAAAACAGGAAACCGCCGGCGACCGCTCCCAACGAGATCGGCGCGGCCCAGCCGGTCGCGATTGAGATTCCCCAGGAAAACGTGACGCCCATGATGATGCCGGCAATGCCGCCGGTGACGCTCAAAAGCACCGCCTCGGCGAGAAACTGCAGAAGAACGTGCAAGCGGCGAGCTCCGATCGCCATCCGCAAGCCGATCTCGCGGGTCCGTTCGGTGACCGACACGAGCAGGATGTTCATGATGCCAATGCCGCCCACCAGCAGCGATATCGATGCGACCGCGGCAAGGAGCAACGCCATGATGCGGCTCGAGCCCTCGGCGGCTTCCGCGATCTGACTGAGGTTGCGCACGGCGAAGTCGTTGACGCCGCCGGCCATGATACGGTGGCGGCGGACCAGCGTATCCGTCACCTGGAGGATGGCCGCTTGAACCTCGTCGGGACTCGCGGCCTGGACATAGATCTGATTGACGAAGCCCGTGAGCCGGGCCTGAAGGTTGTAGGGATTTGGCGGCGGAAGATAGGCCCAGTTGAGCGGCGTCGGTTGCTGGCTCGGCGCCGCGACGCCGAGCACTTTGCGCTCGGCCGTGCTGAACGGCGTCATGACGATATCGTCCTGATCCTGCCCATAGGCCGTTTGACCCTTGCCGGCGAGAACGCCGATGATGCGCAGCTCCACGCCCTTGACCTTGAGCGGCGCGCCGATCGGGTTTTCATCCGGCCTGAACAGTTGGCGCATCACCGTCTGTCCAATCAAGGCCACGAGCGCCGCCTTGCTTTCGTCGTCGGAGGTCATGGCGCGGCCGGCTTGGATCTGCCAATTGGTGGTCGGGGGATAGTTGGGGCTCACACCCTGGATATTGGTCGTCCAGTTCTGGTTCGCATATTCGACCTGCCCCTGTTGACGGATGAGATAACTGACCTTCACGACCGCCGGATCCTCGCGGCGGATCGCTTGAACGTCGCCCATCGTGAGCGTCGAGGCGCTGCCGGAGCCGGCCCGGATGCCGCTCGTCTGGGTCGCGCCCGGCACGATCACCAGCAGATTCGTTCCAAGGCTCTCGATCTGCTTGCGCACGGCCTCGTTCGCGCCCTGCCCGACCGCAACCATCGCGATGAGCGCGGCGACGCCGATGAAGACGCCGAGCATCGTGAGCGCCGAACGCATTTTATTGCGCGCGATCGCCTGCATCGCCACGGCCATGATCATGCCGCCGAACGCGAAAAAAGCGGCGCGCGGCAGCAGCGCCGGTGTCTGTTCCTCGTGCGGATGAAACAAAGCCATGCCGTCGGCCTGGACCGGCGCGCTCGACAGCCGCGGCGCTTCCACGCGCGGGGGGACGCGTTCATCCGAAAGGATCTGACCATCGCGCATCGTCACGATCCGGTCGGCGTAGGCCGCGATATCGGGCTCGTGCGTGACCAAGACGATGGTCACGCCTTGCTGCCGGTTGAGGGAAACAAGCGTCTCCATGATTTCATGCGACGTACGGGTGTCGAGATTGCCCGTCGGCTCGTCGGCGAGGAGCAGGCCCGGCGCGTTGATCAAGGCCCGCGCGATGGCGACACGCTGCTGTTGGCCGCCGGAAAGTTGGCCCGGCGTGTTGTTTTCGCGGTCGCCGAGGCCAAGGAGCCGGAGCGCTTCCCGGGCTCGCGCGAACCGCGTCCCGCGATCCGCGCGCTGCGAGACCGCATAAAATAACGGCAGCGCCACGTTCTCGATCGCGCTGGTGCGGGTCAAAAGATTGAAGCTTTGGAAAACAAAGCCGAGACGTTCGCTGCGGATGCGGGCGAGATTCGGCTCGTCGAGTCCCGCGACATCAACGCCTTCGAAAAAATAATGACCGCTTGTCGGCCGGTCGAGACAGCCGAGGATGGACATGAGCGTCGATTTGCCGGAGCCCGACGAGCCCATGATCGCAACGAACTCGCCGCGTGGGACCGAGAGGGTGACGCCACGCAACGCCAGCACGTCGACGTCGCCGACGTGATAGGTCCGCGTGACATTCTCGACCCGAATAACCGCTTCCGGCATCATGCCCCCTGCCTGTCAACGCGAGCGACCCTCAAAACCTGGGTGGAGGAACAGCGGTCCGGCCGCCGGCTCCCCGCTGTTCCGAGAGGATGACCTGATCGCCCGGCTTGACGTCGCCCTTGACGATCTCGGTATAGGTCTCGTCATCGAGGCCAGGAACGATCGGCACGGCCACCGGCTTGTCACCGCGCAACAGCCACAGCCGCGGCTCCCCGGCATCGCTGTCCGCTAGCGGCGCGGCGCGTTTCAAATCACTGGGCGCGTAGCGAAGCGCTTGGTCCGGGACGCGGATCACATCGGGGCGCGAATCGACGACGATCTTGGTCGACGCGGTCATGCCCGGCATGAGCGCGAGATCGGGATTCGCGGCGCTGACCACGATGTCGAACGTCACGACGTTCTGCACCGTTTGCGGCGACTGACGGACTTGGGTGACGGTTCCCGCAAACGCGCGCTTGGGATAAGCGTCGACCGAGAACGTCGCGCTGTTGTTCTCCTTCACGCCGCCGACATCGCTTTCGCTGACATTCGTATCGACTTGCATTTTCGTCAGATCGGTCGCGATCAAGAACAATGTCGGAGTCTGGAAGCTCGACGCCACGGTTTGGCCCATCGTCACATTGCGCGACACGACCGTGCCGTCGACCGGAGACACGATATCCGTATAGTCGAGATTCACTTGCGCGGCGTCGAGTTCTGCTTGGCGCTGATCGATCGTCGCTTGATCGTATTCGATCTGGGCCAGCCCCTGATCGTAAGCGTTCTTCCCACTATCGACGACATCCTGCGAGACCGCCTGCGTCTTCACCAGCGTCAAGTCGCGATCGTAGGAGAGCTTTAGATATGCGAGATTGGCCTTATCCTTCTCAAGCTGCGCTTTTGCCACCGCGAGATTGGCCTTGTTCTGGTCAACGAGGGTTTGATACGGACGCGGATCGATCTTGGCGCAGACCTGACCTTTCGTAACCTTGGTATTGTAATCACAATAGAGGGCCTGGATCACACCCGAGACGTAGGACCCGACAATGATCGTCAAGATGGGATTGACCGTGCCGGTCGCCGTCACGGCACGGATGACCGGGCCGCGTGTCACCGGACCGGTCGAATACTGAACCTTTGCGGGACCGCTCAGTAACCACCACGACGTTCCGCCTAGTCCCACTATAAGCAGGACAGACAGCAGTCCGCCAATCAGCCAAACACGCCTCCCGTGCCGCGCAGGCGAAGACGGCGCGCGAGCCCCCTCCGAGACCGGCGCGACGACGGGATCCTGCTGAACTTTCCCGACGACCTGCTCGTTCATCGACCGATCTTCTTCTCGAAATCGCCGGAGCCCGCGCCGGCATGAGAGCGCATATGAGTGCCACCCGATCCACTGTTGACTCATCTAGCTCCAAACGGGAGCTCGCTCTTTGATTTGCATCAGGGAATGGCGCCACGCCGCGGTCATTAAAACCGGCAGGGGCGTGATCGATCAGATCATACGATTTTTGGAGATCGATCGGGCGGGAGCGAGATAAAAGTGCTACCAGCATTGGCGCGCAATCGGAGGAAGTTTGGACGATGTCCGCAACATCTGGCAACCGACCGGCCGGGCCTAAAATCACGGACTATCTCGTCGTCGAGGGTTCCGAAGGCAAGCGCCGCGACTTCCGCATCAGTATCGGCTTGCGTGAGGGGTGGGATGAAGAGGGCCGGGTCTTCGACGTTTCCGAGGCGGTGAGGACCGCTCGCCGCTGGATGGTACGGCGGGTCGAAGCGGGCCACCCTGCTTTGTCTGGAATGTTCGCCCGGGCGGAAGTCACCTACGCTTGGCCTCGTCCCGACGGCACCGTCGGATCGGACCGCGAACCCGTGGCTTTATTCACCGGCGAGGCCGTCCACGCCTATCTGGGACATCTGCCCGACTCGGCGATCGAAGCGATGTTGAACGAGCTCGCCGCGGAACTCGGCGCGGCGCTCGGCCAAGAGCGCATTTACGTAGCGTTTGCCGAGCGGACCTGGATCCTCGATGCCGGGAGTCGCGAGCCATAGATGCGGATATTCCCTCACACCAATCCGGAGGACCCCGCGGCCGAACTTTTAGCGATGGGTCCCTGATCGTCGTTGGCGTCATGCCCGAGACGTCGAATCATCGAAGCGAGTCGGGGCTCCGAGACGGAATCGGCCGCCGCCCCGGCGGGAAACCACTGGCGCTCGCGTTGATTCTTTTCCGGCCATGCCTCTAATTCATGTTCGACATCAAGCCGATAGACCATCACGCGGCAAGGTTGAACGCGATCGTTGAGCCTTTTCTGGTAAGTATATCCGCCGATCGGATGTTTGCGGACTTTCCCAATGACCCCCGCTTCTTCGAGCGCTTCCTTCGCGGCGGCTTGGTGATCCTTTCGCCCCTTCATCGGCCAGCCCTTCGGGATGATCCAACGGCGCGTTTCGCGCGAGCTAATCAGCAAGACCTCGATGTCCCCGGCGCGGCCAACGCGGATGGGCAGCGCGGCAACCTGAGCGCGGTAGGAAAAATCGCCCGGCTGAAGTTTTGATTTCACCGCGTATCCGCTCCGACGCCAGACAAACTAAGACTGAAGGCAGCGTGATTTAACGAAAGACGCAGCGAGTCCGAGGTTCGATTCGATGCGACGTTTTTTTTGATGTTGCAAGCGGCAACTTTGGGCCGTGCGTCGCGAGCACCGAATGCCCGCTTTAGGCGGGCAAGAAAAGCATGGACGCAGGGGCCGTTATCGCCACGATAGACGAAACGTTCCGGGACCCGGTCCACGTCATCGGAACTCTCGAATGCGAAAAGAAGTCCAATCCCAAGTTACTTCTTCAGAAATGGATTGGTTGGAGCGGGTGAAGGGAATCGAACCCTCGTATTCAGCTTGGAAGGCTGCTGCTCTACCATTGAGCTACACCCGCGTACCGCAAGCCTTATGGCCTGGGCCGTTTCCAAAATCAATCGCGATGACAAAGCGCGGTCCGGTCGAGATGCGCGAGCAGCGCATCGAACGTGGCGTCGGGACTGGGCGCGGTTGGTCCGCGGCGCAGCCCGAAGAGGTTGCCGCGCGGGTAGAAGCCCGAAATCGTCTCGGCCGTCGCATCGAACGGCACGTGCGACCCTGGGCTCTCGTTGAGGACCACCGCGGCGGGCGATACGCCGCGCATTTTGAGGACTTCGAGCGCGGTGAGCAAATGGCTGATGGCGCCCAGCCCGGTTGGCGACACGAGAACCACCGGTAGCGCCAAAATGGTCATGACGTCGAGGATCGTCTGGCCCGGATTGAGCGGAACCATGACGCCGCCGACTCCTTCGATCAAAACCAGCCGGTTGGGTTCGAGGACCGCCTGACAGGCCGCCGCCACCTCGGCCGCGTCGAGCGTGCGGCCTTCGAGAACCGCGGCCATGTCGGGTGACAGCGGGGCCTTGAAGCGCCACGGCGACATCATCGCGATCGTCGCGGGTTCCACGGGCAGCCCAAGCGCTTCGAGCAGCATGGCCGGGTCGCTCCCGCCGGGTTCGCGGGCGTCGAAGCCGCTGACGACCGGTTTCATCGCCCCCGTCAGACGGGCCATCCGGCGGCACGCCTGAATGAGTCCCGCCGTAACGAAGGTTTTTCCCACTTCGGTGCCGGTCGCCGTGACAAACAAGCCCGGCATTACGGCAAAGCCTCGACTGGCGCCCGGCGGCTAACCGGGCCGAGGCGAGACTCGATGGTCGCCGCCAGCCGCTCAATATCTTCGTCCTCGTGGCTCGCGGAAAAGGCAAAGCGCAAACGCGCCGTCCCCGGCGCCACCGTCGGCGGCCGGATCGCCGTCACGAGAAATCCAGCCTCGGCGAGTTGCTCCGATGCCGCCAAGGCCGCTTCGGGCTCGCCGAGGATCAAGGGGACGATCGGGCTTTGCGCGAGCGCCAGACCCAATCGCTCCGTAAAGAGCCGGGCTTTGCGCAGCGGCGCGCCGGCGAGCGCGGGATCCCCCGCGATCACGTCGAGCGCGGCGCTCGCGGCGGCCAGAGTGGCGGGCGGCAAGCCCGTCGAATAAATCAGCGAACGCGCCCGCGTCTTGATGAAATCGATCACCGGCGCCGACGCGCAGAGATAGCCGCCATAGCTGCCGATCGCCTTGGACAAGGTTCCCATATGCAAGGGCACGACGGCTTTTGCGGCGTCCGGCGCCGTCATGCCGAAGCCATGGGCATCGTCGCTCATCAACCAGGTGTCATGCGCCGCGCAAAGCGCGGCGAGCGCCGCCAAGGGAGCCCGGTCGCCATCCATCGAAAACACTGTTTCGGTCACAAGCAGGGCTTTCGCGAAATGCTTGCGATGCGCTTCGAGAAGAGCGGCGGCATCGGCAATGTCATTATGCCGAAACGTCTTGATTGTCGCGCGCGAGAGCTGAGCCCCCGCATGAATGCAGGCATGATCGAGCTCGTCGAGGAGAATCAGATCATCCGGCCCGGCGAGCGCGCCGATGACACCGAGATTGGCAAGGTAGCCAGACCCAAACACGCAAGCCGCCTGCGTCCCCTTGGCCTGGGCAAGGCGCTGTTCGAGCGCGCCGTAGAGCGAATTGTTGCCGGTGACGAGCCGCGACGCCCCAGCCCCGGTGCCATAACGGCGCGCCGCCTCGATCGCGGCCGCCTTGACCCGCGGATGCACGGAGAGACCGAGATAATCATTGCACGAAAACGACAGAAGCCGCCGCCCGTTCCGGAAAACCCAGGGGAACGCGTCCCGGTCGGTTTCCACCAGACGGCGGCGCAGCGCGGCTTGATCGAGCACGTCGAGCTTTTCGGTGGCAAAACGATCCAGCGAGTTCATCAAATTTCCAGCGGCACGTGTTTTCCGGGCGCCTCTCTTTGGCGCGACGCGGCGCAAAAGGCAAAACCTAAGACTCGGCCGCGCAGTGCGGTGCGACCATCCGACCGAGCCGCCACCCGCCGGTTGATGGATATTACAATTTCGTCCGCGCTCCCCATGTCAAGAGGGCGAGAGAGGGCTCCGCGCTGCCGCGCCCGAGTCGGCCTTTCGTCGCTTCTAAAAAAATCAGGAGTGCCCGATGTCCAACATTCGGCGTTCACCCCCCAGCGTCCCCCGTATCGGTGGTATTGCATTAATTCTGCTTGCCGGGATTCCGGCCCTGGTTTTCGGATTTCCCGAAGTATCTCATGGAACGTCTCAGGCGAGCTTTGTCTTGGAAAGCTTCGCCGGCTGCTTCGCCCTCGCCTCGGCCGTGATGTGCTTTTTGAGGTAAGAGGCCAGTGCCGCTTCGCAAAAAGTAAGCAAGCCGCGCGATCCACGCGACGCCGGGAGCGGCTGCGGCGACAGCAGCGTCGGAAGACTGTCATGGCCCTTATGCCATCGGCTCCCGATCTCGCGCGGGCTTCGTTGCTGAACGCGATCCGGCGGCGGTGAAATAGGGCGCGCATCTCGGGGTCAAAGGGCTAACTGCCGCTGATAGAGATGGTGCCGGACCGCGCCAAGCGGCACGTAGGTGGTCACTTCCGGAAGGAGTTCTTTGGAAGCCCACTTTGCCGGATCATGGACTGGAGGGTGCCGAGCGGTATTTGGCTGCCCAACGAATGGGGCGTCACGTCCACCATACGGACTCTACCACCGACAACACAGCGCCAGCGCTGGTGGCTTGTGCCATCGTGGCGGTGGAGAGTGAACCCTGCCGCCTTAATGATCTCGATAAATTCGCCGTAAGTGCAGTTTAGACGGGGCACGGCAGCGCGAAACTTCCCTCAAAACGAGGCTTGTTTCGCGGCGGCACGAGCGCGAATAAGGCCATGCGCGCGCGCCAAGCCAGACGCACACTAAGGGGCGACCTCCGGCTTAGCAGCTGCGAGCGTGCTGGCTCAGCTTCTTGCAACGCATCGTGCACGTAGGAAGCAACGGCGCTATCGAGCAAGGCCTTGGTCTCGGCCAGCGAGCGTGCTGTAACCGAAATATCGAGATCGACGCAGATGGCCTCCCATTGGTCACCGCTGCCCTCGATATAGCAGTTGAAATAGGATTTCATGGTTTTCACGGGTCTTGGAAGCGTTTGGCGGGGCCGCTCCTGATCCCTGCTTATACGTGTTAAGAATGGACAAATTGTCAATGCGCGGCGTGGCCACGGGTTGCAGTCATAGGTCAGGGAGCGCCGCCCTCACGCCTCTCCCAACACAACTGCGGGAACGCCCGGATCATTCGCCTAGGTCAGTATCACGCGAATGGCTCTGGCGCCCCCACGTATGAACAATTCATCCATGGTCTTCGGCGGACCCACGTCCGCAATCTTTTTGTCCCGGTGAGACTTCGCGCTCGCTGCAGGCGATGGCCAGTGGGCGCCCTTAAAGCTCACGAGTAAACGTCCAACCTGACCCCATGCACGCCTCGCAGCCTCGTGTCCCGCAATTCGGCCCCCCCAATCGCCAACATTGTTCGCGCTTCGAACACTGCCATTGCAAAGGCGGCGGTCGCCTATCGGACGGTGGCATTTGGTCGGGACGCCTGGGTGGCCACATAAGGCTGGTGGCACTTCGTGCAATATGCGTGTGGCATTCCAAGTTTCATGGCTTCGCCTTCCGCAGCCACAAACCGAAGCCCTCTCCGTTCTCGACGAAGATCATGCAGATTCGAAATCGCTCTCTTTTGCTGCACCGAGTTCAATTGATTTGATGGCTCTCCGTTTCAAATTGTCAAATACCTCTTCCAGAGTATCGACGTTGCTGCCCTGAACGTAGTCCACGTTTTCCGCTATCGATGTGATCTGCGCTCTAACTGCCGGCGTTGAACTCTCCAAAATCCTATCGATCTTGCCGCGAAGCCGCGCATTGCGCGCTTGCCCGGCCGCGAGAGCTTCATCCATCGCTTTAATCTCCGGTTGTCCGTCAAGAGTGAACTCAATCACGCGAGCTTCCAACGTGGACGCGATTTTTATCCCCAGCTAATGGCAGCTTCTGGCGGCCCGCTCGCGGATACGCCTGCGAAATCATAATGGTGGGAGAGGAAGGACTCGAACCTTCGAAGGCGTAGCCAGCGGATTTACAGTCCGCCCCCTTTGCCGCTCGGGACACTCTCCCACGCCACAGTCCCGTTGGGCCAACGTGGTGCAGGCGCTTATGAGTAGAGCGGCCCCCCCTGTCAACCCTTGGGGGACGGAAACACCGGGAGAAAGCCCGGCAATCGGAAAAATTGCAGCCGGCGCCCGCGCGTGTCATGGATCGCGTCCGATCTTCAATCCTCATGGAAGCGATGCCCGCGTGACGAAACCGCCCTTTCCCAAAAAGCCGTCCTCCGGCGGCAAGCCAGGGCCACGCCACGACGGCGAACGCCGCCCCGACCGGCCGACGGGTCAACGCCCGGGCGGCCACACGCCTCGCCCACAAACCCAGGCCAAGCCGGCCCATCGCTCGACCGGCAGCTCGGCGACCTTGATCTACGGCTTTCATGCGGCGCGCGCGGCGCTGATCGCCCGGCGGCGGCGCTTTATCGCGCTGCTCGCCACCGAGGCCGCGGCGGCCAAACTCGCGCCCGAAATCGCCGAGGCCGGCCTCCAGCCCCGCATTGTCACCGCGGACGATCTGACCCGGCGGCTCGGCGCCAATGCGGTTCATCAGGGCGTGCTGCTCGAGGCCGGCCCGCTCGAACCGATCGACCTCTCCGATATCGTGAGCCGCAGCGGCATCGTCCTCGTGCTCGACCAAATCACCGATCCACATAATGTCGGGGCGATTCTGCGCACCGCCGCGGCCTTCGCCGTCGACGCCCTGGTCACGACCTCGCGCCATGCCCCCGATTTCACCGGCGTGGTCGCGAAGACCGCGTCGGGCGGACTCGATCACGTCCCGATCGCCGAAGTCACGAATCTCGCCCGCGCCCTCGAGGAATTGGGCGAAGCCGGGTACTTCCGCGTCGGACTCGATTCCGCCGGCGAGGCGTCGTTCGAGACGCTCGCCCTGCCCCGCCCGGTGGCCCTCGTGCTCGGCGCCGAGGACAAGGGCCTGCGCCGTCTCACGCGTGAGAATTGCGATGCCCTGGCCCGGCTCGACATGCCCGGCGCGATCAAAAGCCTCAACGTTTCCAATGCATGCGCCGTCGCGCTGACCCTAACCCGGTTGAAGCTTCAAGGCTGAAAGTCCTCGTTCATGGCGGCGATTACCGTTCGCCGCGAAAACCGGATCGGCTCTCGCGGAGTCCTCAGACACCGCAGGGCGGCGCACCATAGACGACGCGCGGGATTTTGACATTGCGGCTTGGACGATGGCGGACGTGGATGATGAGCGGATGCACACAGGGGGCGGGAAACCCCACGTTGAACCCCTCGGGCGCGGACGGCCCGGCAACCGCGGCGATCCGAGGCTCGGGCAAAGGTCCAACACCAAACAACACCCCGCCGGCTTGTCGCTCCCCACGATGATGCGCGGCATGTTTGGCCATGACAAACCGGTTGGATGCCAATCGGCCAGACGCCGCCGCCGGTGTCACGTCGATTGCCGGCATCAAGGCAAGAACCGAGAGAAAAACGAGGAATCTAGACGAACGTCCCATGGTTGCTCCATCGACGCGAAGATCGCTGTCTTTTAAAAGAAACTCCACCGCAAGGTCCAATCCGTTCAGTTTGGCGGCAAGGATCTCGCCAACGGCTCGAAAGCACCGCGGACCAAGAACGTATTTAAACGGGTTATTCGGGAAACAACAATGGAAAGGCGATTGAGCTGTCCATATGGCTAACAGGCTCGACCGGAAACCCTTCGGCTTTCCACCAAGGCGTTTTCCCGAGGCTTTCGCGCCTCGCGCCGGTTCTAAAAATAAGTCAAGACCTTGCTTTTCAGGGCCTTGCCTTGATGATGAGATCTTGAGAGCGTGACGTTTGCGGATAGATCAAAACGCAAGCCGGCCGAAGCCGGCATTTAATATGCCGGTAAGCTGGCGTCGAGGAGGGTCAAGTGGCAGTGGACATCGAAAATAAAATAGTCGTCAATCCGAAATTCCAGCGTCTTGTCAAGACACGGCAAGCTTATGCCTGGACCATGTCCGCGATCATGCTGATCATCTATTTCGGTTATATTTTGCTGGTCGCCTACGACAAGCCGCTTCTCGCGCAAAAGATTGGCGGCGGAACGACTTCGCTCGGGATCGTCATCGGCCTGGGCGTGATTCTCTCCGCAATCGTCCTCACAGCCATTTACGTCGCCGTCGCCAACAGCAAATTCGATTCTTTGGCGGCCGACCTCAAGCAGGATTTGATTTAATGGCGCGCCCTACCCTTTCCGCACCTCTCGCCGCGATCACGATCGCCCTCGCCAGCGGCAGTCCAGCCTGGGCCGCCGGCGCGCTCGAAGGCGAGGTCGTCAAGCAAGCGGTCAATCTGCCGGCGATTGTCATGTTCATCGCGTTTGTCGCGCTGACACTTTATATTACGTATCGCGCGGCGACCGCCACGCGATCCGCTTCGGATTTCTACGCCGCCGGCGGTCACGTATCGGGTTTGCAGAACGGTCTTGCCATCGCCGGAGACTATATGTCGGCGGCCTCGTTCCTGGGTATTTCCGGCCTCGTCTATAAAAGCGGCTACGACGGGCTGATTTATTCGATCGGGTTTCTCGTCGGCTGGCCGATCGTCCTTTTCCTCATTGCGGAACCCCTAAGGAACCTCGGCAGGTTCACCTTTGCCGACGTCGCCTCGTTCCGGCTTGCGCAGACGCCGGTCCGGATCATGTCGGCGATCGGCACCCTGGTGGTCGTCGCGTTCTATTTGATTGCGCAGATGGTCGGCGCGGGCCAACTCATCCAACTGCTGTTCGGTCTCCAATATCTCTACGCGGTCGTCATCGTCGGCGTCCTCATGATCATTTATGTCGCCTTCGGCGGCATGAAAGCGACGACGTGGGTTCAGATCATCAAGGCTTGTCTCCTGCTCTTCGGAGCCAGCGTGATGGCTTTGATGGTTCTGATCAAGTTCAACTTCAGCCCGAACGAAATGTTCGCGGCGGCCGTGAAGATCCATCCTTCGGGCGATGCCATCATGGCGCCTGGTGGATTCGTTTCCAATCCCGTCTCGACGATTTCGCTCGGCGTGGCGCTCATTTTCGGAACCGCCGGTCTCCCGCACATCCTCATGCGTTTCTTCACGGTGCAGGATGCGAAGGCGGCGCGAAAGTCGGTTCTCTTCGCGACCGGTTTTATCGGCTATTTCTACATCTTGACCTTCATCATTGGGTTCGGAGCCATCACGCTGCTGATGAACGATCCGAGCTTCTTTAAGGTCGGCGCGGATGGCACGTTCAATAAGCTGACGGATCTGATCGGCGGCCCCAACATGCCGGCGGTGGCGCTTTCACGCGCGCTTGGCGGCTCGTTGTTCTTTGGCTTCATCTCGGCGGTGGCCTTCGCGACCATTCTCGCGGTGGTCGCCGGACTCACCTTGTCCGCTGCGTCGGCGATCAGCCATGATCTCTATGCCTCGGTCATTGCAAAAGGCCGCACGACCGAGAAACACGAAGTCAATATCTCCAAGATCTCGGCGGTGATCATCGGACTCATTGCGATCTACCTCGGCTACGTCTTCGAAAAGCAGAACGTCGCCTTCATGGTCGGTCTGGCGTTCGCGGTCGCGGCGAGCTGCAACTTCCCTGTATTGCTGATGTCGATGATGTGGCGGGGCACGACGACCAATGGCGCTGTCGCCGGTGGGCTGCTCGGGCTCGTCAGCGCCGTGGTCATGGTGGTCCTGAGCAAGGCCGTCTGGGTCACGACGTTTGGCCATAAAGAGGCGATTTTTCCCTACGACAACCCGGCCCTATTCTCGATGTTGTTGGCGTTCGCCGGGATTTACGTGTTCTCGGTGATCGATCGCAGCAAGCGCGCCGATTTGGAGCGTGCCGCTTTCGACGCACAGTTCGTGCGTTCCGAAACCGGCATCGGCGCCTCGGGTGCGCAAGCCCATTAAGGCGCCGCTGCCTCGGGCGCATGCGGAGTCAAGCGAAAGAGGCCATGCAACGCATGGCCTCTTTCTTATCGCGCGAGCCTAATCGAAAAGCGCCGCCCCTAGGGCTGTCAGCCAGACGAACGCGCGGCACAAAAAAGGCCCAGCATCCGCTGGGCCTTTTTAACGGGACAACCGACTTAACGGCAAACGCGACCATAGCGGTCGAGGTAGACGCCGGCATAACCATCCCAATGGCAGCTATTCGGCGGCGGCGGCGGCGGGGCGTAATAGGCCGGCGCCGGCGGATAATAGGCAGGCGGCGGCGGCGGATAACCGTAATAATAACCTGGGCCATAGGCCCCGGCCGCCGCGCTCCCGGCGAGCACGCCAAGCGCCGTGCCGCCGATAATGCCCGCGGCAACCGCACCACCCCCACCCGCGGCGGCGGGTGTGACAGCCCCCGCAAGCGCGGCGGCGCCAAGACTCACGACAAGGCCGGCCTTGACCAGCGTTCCAGCTTTCTTGAACAAGATCCCCTCCAAAAAGGCGCTCCGAGACGAGCGGTGTCAGGCATTGTATCGAGTCAGTTCCGCCCCGGTCCAGCGAGCGACTCGAAGACGTCCCTGTCAGAAAAACACCATAAAACTACGGCAAGGTTAAGACCGCCGCAAACGAACATTTGCAACACGGCGCGGAGGCTGGTAGCTCGTTACTTGCCTAGCCGCCGAGGGAATCGCGAGGGCGGCAAGGCGATGACGTAAAATTCGTGGCATGCAAATGGTTCCCCGCAAAGGCCACCCGGTCGGCGCGGCGAACGGGCCAAACGCCCAAAGCCGGTTTAGCTCAGTTGGTAGAGCAACTGATTTGTAATCAGTAGGTCGCGGGTTCGACTCCTGCAACCGGCACCAATAAAATCAATAGGTTACACACAGACACTCGACGAAAAGTTTCGATGATCTTACTGGGGTTACGCCGGGGATAACATGGTTTCGTTAGCTTCCTACGCTTTAATGGGGTTTCGCCGAGACCCAAAAACCCGCCGTGTCTACGCTGCCTTTGCACCTTCCGGCAGCGTCTTGGACGGCATGCGGGCCATTGAGCTTGAATGCCCGACTCGACTTTGGTTAGCCACTACAGGAGCGCAGGAAAAATGGGCGCGGGAAGAGATTGCCCGGCGCACAAGTCCGACAAGAGTCGCTTAGTCAAACTCGCGCCCCTTTCCGCCCCGTCCGTCGATCAATTATGCCTGAGCTCATCGCAACGGAGCTGCTAGAGCGGCAAGATCCGCAGTTTTACCGCGAAAGAGACCTATTCAGGCTTCGGCGGAAAAACACTCGGCGCAGGAGGTGCAGTGTTTGCCGAAGGCGAAGCCTTACCTTGAATACGAGCAAAGGCCTCCTGGCGTGTCGCGTCTTTTATCAAACGCTCTTGTTCTAGAATAGTTGGGTAATATACTCTGCTTAAATCTGCCACGCCGAACTGTTCGCTAAGACCTAGATCTTTTGCCATTGCTACCAACAACTGGCGTAATTTCTCATCATGTCCCTGACCCTGCATAATTGCTTGATTACTGAAAGTTAAAAAGAGTTCTGCCCACGCCTCGCGAACTGACCTTGAATCATGAAATACGACATCTATGAGATTTAGAGACTTTACAGCATTATCAGAGTAAATCGACGAACGATCTTGCATTAGGTTGGCAAATATAAAGAATTTTTGGCGTCTCCGTTCGTCGGCTCGCTCTGCGTCGCGCCGGAGGCGTTCCGCTAATTCAGCAGCCGCTCTTGGCGCACGCCAAGACGCATAAGCTGCAAAAGCCGTCGCTACCGCCGACGCGACAGCCGCAATAGTCGCTGGTATCTCTACATTTTCAGTCATCTAAATCCCTAACTTTTACGAATTTAGCATTAACTGCGCCAGTTTTAGTCTCGATTCGAATGAAAGCCTCATTTAAGAAACCAGTAGGAAGCTTGAAACTAAGAACTTGATTCTCGCCATGCGGTCCCGTTACCGCGCCTTGTATAGTAGGCGTATTAGGCGGCAAGCGCACGCCAAGGTGAACCTCGAATCCGTCGTCAGATGACTTGTTTATTGAGCCGTCATATAGCGCGCCAAGCATGTCCGCACCGACAATAATATTGTCTTTTATAAAAAACATTGCAAAGCCGGACCCGGATTTACCTGTTAAATAGGCGGTATATATCCCATTCATCGTCACAATTTTCCCGATCCGCAATATCAAATCCTCATGGTTAAGTAGTTACCATAAATTTTCTTTTTATCAAAGATTTGAATCTTAGGCTCAGGACTCATTGATCACATCCAGAAGATGACGGCGGCTATACAGATCGCGGACATGAACGTGTGAGCGCATCGGTCGTAGCGGGTATGGATCCGCCGCCAGTCTTTCAGTCGGCCAAACATGTTTTCGATTTTGTGGCTTTGGCGATAGAGGTCTTTGTCGAGGGGTTTCGGCCTCTTGCGGTTGGCTTTGGACGGGATGCAAGCGACGATGCCTCGCTTTGTCAAAGCCTCGCGGAGCCAGTCCGCGTCATAGCCCTTGTCTCCGAGCATCGCCTTGCCCTTGGGAAGAGCGTCGATCATCAGCGCCGCGCCATTGTAGTCACTCATCTGGCCTTCGCCGAGAAGCATGACCAGCGGGCGTCCGTGCCCGTCGCAAACGGCGTGGAACTTGGAGTTCAGGCCGCCCTTGGTGCGCCCGATACGTCGGGAAAAGCCCCTTTTTGAGCAGGCTGGCCGCCGCGCGATGCGCCTTGAGGTGAGTGGCATCGATCATCAATCGATCGGGCTTTCCGCTCCTGGCCGCGAGCGTGGCGAAGATCTTGTTGAAGACGCCGAGCCGGCTCCAGCGGATGAACCGGTTCTAAATCGTCTTATGCGGCCCATATTCCTTTGGCGCGTCGCGCCATCGCAGTCCGTTTCGAATGACGAAAATAATGCCGCTGATGATCCGCCGGTCATCGACACGAGGAACCCCGTGCGAAAGCGGAAAACACGGCGAAATCAAATCCATCTGCGCTGGTGTCAGCCAAATCAAATCACTCATGGCGGCATCTCCCGATGCTGCCATGGAATCACTCAACCAGGACCGGGGCAAGAGATTTAATAGGTCCTGAGCCGAATGAAAGGGCGTCGCGGTAGCGAATTCCAATAACCGCCAGGCGTCGCCTTCACGCATCGAGCGTCACCACATTGCCCGATTTCGAATAAGTCACTTTCTTGCCCATGGAATCGGTCAGGCTCGAGACGAGATCGGTGACTTTGATTCCGTTGACCGCGGTCGAGGACATGATCCGGCCGTCGCTTCCGGTGTGGAACGTCGGCTTGATTCCGGATTCGATGCTGCTCGACACGATCCGCCGGCTGCTGGGGCTCGGGGAACGCGAGCGGGCGCGGGATGGTTTGGGGTTGCTCGATTTCACATAGTTGCCGTCCACGTGCTCCTTGATCGAGCGATTTCGTCCGGAATTTCCCGGCCGCAGATTATGCGGGGCGCTATTCACGGCGCCGAGAAGATCCTGTCCTTGGCTCTGGGTCGGCGAGGCGAGCTTGAAATATTTCTCGATTTCCTTGTGCAGAGCTTTATCCTTGGGTCCGGCAATCGATTTTAACAGCGACTCGGCCTTCTGTTTCGAAAGCTGCTTGAGCTTATGTTTAATGAGCGCCTGCTTCATCGATTGCGCGGAGAACCGATGGGCTAAATCCGTCCCCTTCAACTTTAGCTTGTTGGCATGCGCCCTGAAGGAAGGCCGTTTCAAATCGAAACCCGAGAGCTTGGTGTTCGCTTTCTTGGCGGTGGACTTTTTTTGGCGCGACGTCTTCCGGGCCGATTGTTTCGTTCTGCCGTAACCGCCGACATCGATATGCGAGACCGGATCGCCCCCGGTGAATTCATACAGATTCAGCCCATCGATCGTGCCCGCCGGATCGGGGCTGAGCCAACGTCCGAGCCAGGGCGCGTAATAGCGCGCGCCATAGTAATAAAGGCCGCTGGCACTCTCGCGGCTCTTGGCGGAATAGCGGAATTGTTTGAGCGACACCTCGGCCAAACTCTGGCCGCCAGCGAAAACCGTCGCGCCATAGGGCGCATATTCCTCGAAACTCGTGGTCTCGGCCTTGTCCGAGAGTTCGAGAACGCAGGATTGGATCAGTGTCGAAAGCTGGTACCGGACATCGCGCGGCGTCGGACCCCGCGGCGCCCCAATCGTCCAGTCCCGCAGTTCGGCGACGCTTTGCTCGCCATCCAACAGCCGGAGGCTCCGCCGTTCCGCCGTGATCGCGCCGGCCTCATAAGTCCGGACGATCGTCAGCGCGCCAATGCTGATCTCCTCGCGCTGGACGATTTGCCCCTCGACAAGCCGTTCGGCGCGGACCCGCGCCCGCGCGCCGGTCGCGTGATAGCTGAAATAGTCGGCATCGGGCGTCCCATTTTCTCGCGGCACGAGAATGACGGCGGCGAGCTCGTTGGCCCAAGTCCAGGCCAAGGTCTGATCCGCCCCGAGCTTGAGCTGATTGCCGTTGGCATCGAACCAGCCCGTAAGATTGCCATGCGCCAACGCGCCGCGGTTCGAGTCCGGCGCAATGGTCAGTTCCTGCGTCCAGCTGGTCCCCGCGGCCTCGTAATGCGTGCTCTGGAGATTGTCGGCGTCGTCGTATTTGTAGCTCAGATCGTAGCGGTCGACTTTCGGCGATGGAAAATAGGGCTGGTAGGAGCCGGTCGCCGCCGTATCAGGGCTGTAGCCCGCGATGGCCCGGCCACTATTCCCGGTCAGGCGATAGAGCGAATCGTAGACATAATCGAGATCGGGTGAAACGTCCGGCTGAGCCGGCGGAGCAGCATCGCTCGCGTAAGACACGTTACCTTCGGGATCGCGCCAATAGGTCAAATCCTGCAGCTTGACGCCGTCACTGACGCGGGCGCTGGCAATGCCCGTCAGATCGAACGTATCCACGTCATAAGTGAAGACCGTGCGCGCCAGTGGCGCATCGGCTGGCCCAAGACGCATCGAAACCTGCTGGCTCTTTGCGTTATAGTCGATCTCACCGAGATATTCGGCGGGGCTCTCCCCGTCTCGCGCCGCGGCAAGGCTCGCTAAGAGACCGGCGCGCTGATAGCGCCAATAGGCCGAAATTCCGCCTGGACTGGTCTGCGCGATCATCCGGCCGCGGGCATCGAAGCCCGCCGCCGACAAAAACTCCTCGGGTTCAAGCGCTTCGGCAAGCGCCGCGAAAAGCGCGGCCCAGCTCGGTTGCGGCGCGCATGTCCAATCCGGGACATCGACGCTTGGTTTTGCAAGCCATTGGCTTTGAGCCGTGACGCCATCGGTCAGGGCGCGCGCCGCCGCCTCGGTCCGGCCGGCGCCGTCATAGGTCACGCAGACCTCGTCCATAATACCGCGCGGCCCTGGCGCCACAAACGGCGGCATCCCGCCGGCATCGAGGCTATTGCCGTGAACGAACAAAGCCGCCGTGATGGGTTGGGCGCCCGGCGCCGATATCACGTCGATGCTGCTCAAACGGTGGAGACCGTCGTAGTTGTGCAACACGCCGACGCCGCGGCCGTCGCGTAGAAAAACGAGATTGTCGATGACGTCCTCGAGCATCCAACGCGTACCCGCGTCGACGCTCTCCATACGGATAACGCGGTCTTCGAAATCGCGTTCATAAGTCAGGTTCCATAGACCGGCCTGACGCCGCAACGGATCGGCTTGGTTTGTGATCGTACCGCTTGGATTATAAGCGATCGCCGAATCTAGCACAACGCGAGCAGGCTCGCGGGCGCTCGTCAGGATCTGTTCCGTGACGATCGCTAGGCCCCTTGCATCGAAATGGGTGCCGTCCGCCGTATCGGCGAAAACGGCCGCCTTCAACAATGCCTCGCGCTCATGCGGCGGGAGCGGGGGCTGACCACTCCGATCGATGTAAAATTGATAGTAGTTCGAGGCCTTGACCGTATCGTCGCGATCAAAGTTACGAAGCGACCAGGCCTTGATGATGTCCTGACTGAAGAACGCCTTGGCCATGCCACCTTTCGGATAATCCGTGCGAATATGGCGGCCAAGCGCGTCGTAGGTCAACAGCAATGTCACGCCCAACTTATTCAGACCGGGATCGTTCGTATAGGCAAAGTGATCGGTGAAGTATGGCTCGTATTCGCGATCGGGCAGGCCGAGGCCGTTGTAATGGCGCCCGCCCGTGGTCATCCATCGCTCGGTTGCCAGCGCAACCGCCCGCCCATCGTGCGCGTAAGCCGGACCTGCCTCGGTCTGGACCTTGATTTGCAATTCGCGTTCGAATCCATCGAGGAAGGTGATGGAAACGCCTGGCGGGCCAACGACACCGCCTGGAAAATCTTGCGCCGTCACGGCGACAATGGCGACCGGCTGCCCGTCTCGCTCGAAACTGCCCCAATCGACGAGATGCACGCTGGCCGCGCCGCTGAGATAGGTCGGCGCCGCCATGACGAGACTCGCGGCGTCCGGGGCTTGCGGCCAACTCGCGGGGTTGTCGAGCGGCAACACGGCGAAGCCGTCGCGCACGGGCGCGCCATCGCGCCATTCCTCGCCATAAAATGATTCCGCGACGACCGCGCCAAGCGGATCGAGCAGGGTTTCATGCACGCGACCGTTTTCATCGGCGAGCCGCGTCACCGCCATGTTGCGGTAATCGAGCGCGAGCGCGGTCTCCGTCAAGGCCAGCACATCTTTTCCGCTGCTCGCCGCCGTGGTCGCGACAATCAGGAGCCCGTGGGAATCGTAGGTGTAGGTCGTGATTGTCCCGAAGCGCCCGCCGACATCTTGGCGCATCGCGAAGGGGTCGCGCGTGCCAACCGGCCGATAAAAAGTCTCGGCGCCGGCGTAGTCCTGGGTCAGACCCGGATTCCACCACAGTTTGTCGGCTGGATCGAGGCGGTAGCCCTGCGCGGCGAGGAAGGTGTCGAGACCACCGGGGGGCTGCGCGTCCGCAAAGAGACGCGCGAGCGCGGCCGGATCGAAGCTCAACGTTTCCTCGCCCAGCACCAAGGCCTGCGGGGCGATTGCGCCGGGAGGGCTTTCGCCGCCCGCTGCCGCGGCGTAGACGATCTTCGTCGCGCCGAGCAACTCGCCGCCGCCGTCCGGCGCAAGCGCGGCATCGACCGCCGCCGACAGCTGCGCGAAATCATAATAAAGGCCGCGAACTTTTGGTGTCGGCGGATGCGGCAGCGACCAATCCGTCTGAGCTTGGGGCAGGCTTGCCAACCATAGATTGGGGCCGCTGACGGGCGGCACGAAGGCGTGCTGCGTGGCCAGAATGAAATTGAGCTTTTGCGCCGGCAAGATATCCGGCGCATCGGAACGCCGGGCATAAGCGGCCTCGCAAGACAATGTCACGTCCCCGAGAGGATCGATGGCGAGATTGACCTCGTGCTCGATCCGCGGGTCATGCGCCTCGCTCTCGTAAACGGCGCTGATGTGCTCGCGCGGCGTGACGCAGAAGACGGCCGGACGGCGATCCGAACGGGCTTGTTCGAGCCGCGCTGTCGCATTGCCCGCCTCGACCGTCAGAGGCACCGAGGCATCGAGCGCCGGAAAGGTTTCGCGATGCAGCACCGTGCCGGCAAGCGCGGCGACCGCCTGCCGCCAAGTCTCCCCATCGGGCTCGACGCCCTGCCAATCGAAATACGACGGCGGCATCGGATAGGCGAGCGGATCGCCGTTCCAATATTCCTTGGCGAAGGCGTCTTCCAATGTCCCGGAGGCGAGCACCGCCCCGGTATGGACCCATTCGCGTATCAGGAGCGGATTGCTCGCTCCGTCCTCTGCCGCGCCAGTATCGCATTCACGCGTCTCGACGAGGCCGAAGCCCTGGAATTCACGCATGGCGGCGTTATAATATCCATGACCGTACCGATAAGTTTTTCGGCGTGTTACGCTTGCCAGCACGTCGATTTCACGCGTGCTCGCGACGACAGGAACCGGCGCGGCCAGCGTGGTCACCCATTCGCGGCCTTCGCGCTTGTCGAGCAATTGATATCGCGCCGAACTCGCATAGGTGATCTCGATGCGATGGCCCCGGCCGTTTGCAATCGCCGTGACGAGGCCCGGTCGCGCCGACCCAGCCAACCGGCAATGCCAATGACGGGGATTGGGCTCGTCGCTCGTGAAGACAAGCGAGTCATAGCCGAGGCCGTCGAGGCTCGCGGCGCGCAATTGCGACAGGTCGCGCAGCGGCGCCGGCAACATGATCACGATCGCCTCGGACGAAAACCGGTTGCCCGACACGTTGCGATAGATCTCGAGATGCGTGGTATAGGGCAAAACCATATCGGTGCAGCCGTCGCCGGTGAGGTCGGCGAAGAGCAGCCGCTCCGGCGGAAACCGCATCCCGAGCGCCGGCGCGGAAAGATCGATCGCTTCGCCGAACCGGCCATAACCGAGATTCGGCCAGGCGCGAACGGAGCCGGCGCGGGCCAGCACGGCGGGGGCCGTGCCGCCCCCCAGGACGTCGGCGAAACTCACCTGTTCCCACTCCGGGCGCGGCGCGGTGAGCGGCACGTCGACGTCCCGCGCCCTGCGCACGGAAGGGCCGGTTCCACCCCGCCCGAGGTTGACGCGATACGCGACATGATCGGTCGAAACGCGCAAGACATCTTCGCGACCGTCGCCCGTCAGGTCGACGTGTTGCGCGGGAACAGTCGGGTCCTCCGTCGAGACGTGAGCGAACGGACGAAAATTCTCCCAACCGCCATCGGGTCCGCGCGGAAAATATCCGGTCAAGACGGGACTTTTCACCGTCAGCGATAAAATCCCGGAGCCGTCGAGATCCGCCAGAGCTGCCGTGCCAGATACCGAGCGCCCGGACGGAAAAGCGGCCATCGGCATCGCCTCGTAGACGATCTCGGCATCGATTTCGGCGGCGGCGAGCGTCGGCGCGAAATAAAAAATGCTGGCGCCGTCCGCGTAAACGACACCCGGCAGGCCGCGCCCATCGATATCCGCCAAGGCATAGGGCGGCGGATCGCCGAAGCGAGGCGGAACTGCGCCTGGCGCGAACCGCAGCGGCGAAAAAACCGGCGGCGTGGGGGCGAGATCGCTCCAGGTAAGCCGCAGCGCCGGCATCGGTTTGACATGATAGCGTTGGCCCGGCGGGTGGTCGGCCTGCACCCACCAACCCCATATTTGCGCGGAAACGAGGCGCGAATGATAGGGCGTTTCCACATAGGCGAGCGAAAGCACGCGGACCGGCGCCGCCGGCGTACCGAGTTCGTCCGGAAAGCGATGCACCATGATAATGTTATGACACAAACGGTTTGTGCGTCGTTCAAACCCGGCGGTGTAGTTGGAAAACGGATCTTGGCGGCACGGCCAGGGCCGGACGGGTGTCGTGGGCGTGTCGTTTTCCGGGCGGAGATCATATTCACCGTAATCGAACAAAATCTCGAAATAGAAAGGTCCGGACGGCAGATCGAGGGCATGAGCCGGCACGAACGGCGCGAGCGCGCCATAAGCGATTTTCACGGGATAGAGGTTGGCGCCTTGGACCCGCGCGACGGACGCGCCGTCCACGCCGGCCATGTCCTCACGCTTGTAGCTATAGCGGATCGCCTCGCCTTTCGGCGTATAGCGCGCCACGAGCAACCATTCGAAAACGCGGTTGGGATCGGTGGGATCGGCGATCCGCGAGTTCACATCGCAGCCAAAAATGCAAATCTCACCCTCGCGGGTCAGGCAACGCCAGAAACCCGGCCCGCCTGTCTCCGGCAGGAAATGTTCAAGGCGACTAAAGTCGCTCTCGATACGCCGCCGATAAAACCGTACTTGGAAGCTCTGGCCGTCTTCGACCCGAGTTTCTGGAGGCGTTGCGGTTTCGACAATACGATCGCCGCCGAAGACATAATCATCGCCGCCGATATAGGTCGGGTAATGCCGATTGGTCGCAAAGGCGATCGACGCCGGCCCGGCGCTCATCCCAGTTCCAAAGACGCCGTTGCCGCCGGCCGAATTATATTCCAGCGCGAGACCTGGTTCGAAACCGCGCGCCGGCGTCACCGGAAACGGAATGGTGTAGCGCGCGATCCCATCGTGGCCGGGACCTTGAAACGTCTCGCCAGGACTTGTGATGGCGCCCGCCACCGGCTGCCGAATCTTTTGAATTTCGATTTCGCGCGCGGCTTTTGTCGCGGGATCGTTGGCGGCTGGCGCAGGCGCGTCTCGTGGCGCACTGTCGGACTGCGACGGGCTGGCCGCGCTGGATGCGCCCGCCCCCGCCGCCATTGGAGCCTCGCGCGCCTTGGGCGGCGTCGCGATGGCCGGACTTTCCCGCTGGGATGTCATGCCGGTCCGTTAGGATAAGGAAGGTCTTGCGAGTAGCTTACGGCATTATAGTCGGGCCCGAAGTCGTCGAACGGGGTGAGCGTGATCGAATAGGAGCTGTCCGTCTTGCAGACATAATCGACCGTCTTCGCAACCGCGTCCCCGCCGTCGACCTCGAAGTTTTCGAGGTTCGAGCCATTTTCGGTGATCGTCAAAAAGTACCCTTGTAAATCCGGGATCCCGGAGGGCAGCCAATTGACGCTCACCGTCGTCGCATCGGCGCAGACCCGCAGGATTTCGGGGCGCCCGGACGCCGGATCGATCGGCGTGGGCGGAAACGGGACCGGCGTCGAGAAACTCGCATTGGCCGCGGAGGGGCCATCGGCCGTCCGCGGCGTGACGACGGCAACGCATTCAGCCCCCGCCGTAAAATCGACGGAGGCGGTCGTCGCCGTAGGCCCCGCCTCGGCGTTCCCGATCACGCCGTTTTGCGACAACGTGATCAGGAACCCGGTGAGACC
>JARLIW010000178.1 GCA_031291515.1 Beijerinckiaceae bacterium
CGGGATCGACCTCGGTAATGCCGAGGCAAAAGCACAGCGTCGAATTGGCGGCCGAGCCGCGCCCCTGGCATAAAATGCCGCGCGCGCGGGCAAAGCGCACGATATCGTGGACGGTCAAGAAATAGGGGGCGTAATCGAGCTGCGCGACAAGCGCCAGTTCGTGCGTGATGGCCGTGCTCACCCGCGTGGGGATTCCCGTGGGGTAGCGCCGCGCGGCGCCCTCGAGGGCAAAGGCTTCGAGCGCCTGTTGCGGCGTGGCGAAGCCTTCGCGCAGCTCTTGCGGATAATCATGGCCGAGCTGATCGAGGGAGAAGGCGAGTCCGTCGAGAAAGCGCAGGGTTTCGGACAGAGCCTCGGGCGCTTCGGCAAAGAGACGCGCCATTTCGTCGGGCGGTTTGAGGTGGCGCTCGGCATTGGGTTCGAGCCGCTTGCCCGCCGTCTCCAAACTCACGCCATGGCGGATGCAGGTGAGCACATCCTGCAATTCCCGCCGCGCGGGATCGTGCATCAGCACGTCGTTGGTGGCGAGGAGCGGCAGGCCGAGCCGCTCGCTGGTCTTGCGCCGCTTGGCGAGCGTGCCGCGCATGGCGGAGCCATAGGTCATGCTCGCCGCAAGCCACAGCCGTCCGGGCGCGGCCTCGATAAGGGCCGCGAGCGTGGCTGGCTGGCTCTTGGCCGGCGCCGCCTGTTCAAAGTCCTGGTAGCTCCGGCCGGACTCCTTGGCGCGCTCGAAGGTCGAGCTTTCCATCGCGACGAGCTGCTGGCCTTCGCCATGGTCGAGGAGATCGGGAAGGGTGAGCAGGCAAGAGCCCTTGGCCGCGCGAATATTGCCCGCTGTCAGCAGCCGGCAGAGCCGGCCATAGGCCGCGCG
Source organism: Beijerinckiaceae bacterium (assembly GCA_031291515.1). GTDB lineage: Bacteria > Pseudomonadota > Alphaproteobacteria > Rhizobiales > Beijerinckiaceae > RH-AL1. The sequence continues at coordinate 872 of JARLIW010000178.1, forward strand.
GTCTTGCGGATAGGCCAGAATATCGGGCGTGCCGTCGCAAAAGACGAGCCGGACGCCCGGCACGGCCCGCAAACCGCGGGCTTCCGCTTTGTTGTCGCGCAAAAAGACATGCGCGCGCACGACGCCAGCGAAGGAATTGCGATCGGCGATCCCGATCCCCGCCAATCCCAAGGCAATCGCTTGCGCCACGAGTTCCTCGGGATGCGAGGCGCCGCGCAGGAACGAAAAGTTCGATGTCACGCCAAATTCGGCGTAACCGCGCGGATCGGCGAAGCGGATCATGCGAAAAGCCCATGCATGAACCAGCGCGGGTCCGGCGTCTCTTGGTAGAGACCTTCGCGATAGAGCCAGAACCTCTGGCCCGCCGTATCCTCGGCGCGAAAATAATCGCGCGCCAGCGCCGTGCCTTTCCACCATTCCGGCGCGATGCGCTCGGGCCCCTCGATCGCCGCGACCTGATGCATGACGCGGCGCCAACGGAAGCGCAGCGGCGGCCCATCGGGAACGCCGGCAATCGTGTCGATGGGCTCGGGCCGGCGGAGCAATCGGATCGGTCGTTCGGGGAGAGCCGGAACCTGCTCGTCTCCGCCATGGTCCCAAGAAGCTGTGGGCCAAGATGCGGCAAGTAAGGGAAGCGGGTGGTCGCGTGGGGTGGGTGGGCGCAGATGGACCGGAGAGGCCGCGCTGGCCTGTTCGGGGTGATGGGTATCCCTGGGCACGAGTTGGGTGATGCGGGCGAGACCGAATCTGGCGCCGAGCCGGTCGACGAGATCGTCGAGACTGGCGCTCGCTTCGTTCGTATCAAAACAGCCTTGCGCCGCATCGAGCCGCTCGGCGCTGAGCGCGGCGAGACGGATGACATCGAATCCATAGCCGGTTTCGAGCCCGTCCTCGCCGATGGTCTCGATCCGCTCGTGGAACAGCCGCGCCATGGCTTTGGGATCGCGCAAGGGCCGGCTTGTTCCCGCCGCGATATGTTTCACGGCGCCATCGACGCGGAACAGGCTGACGTCGAGCCGGCGGGCGCCTTCGCCATGGCGGGCCAACAGGCCGCAGAGATCGGTGCAGAGCGCTAGGATGGCGGTCTCGATATGATCGCGATGGGTGAGGCCCTCCGCGAAACGCCGTTCGGCGATGAAGGCCGGGGCGTCGAAACGTGGCGAGATCGGCGAGCGGGCTCTCCCCAAGAGTTCGTCGAGCCGGTCGAAAACATTTGAGCCGAAACGGGCCACGATCGGCGCGCGGGGCCGCAGCAAGAGATCGCCGATCCGTCGCAGGCCGGCTTGACCGAGCTCCGCGACGACATGGGTCTCGATCCGCAGGGCGGCGAGCGGCATGGCGCCGAAAATCTTGGCCAGCGCCGCTTCTGGCGTCTTCTCAGGGACGATATTGTTTTGGCCGCCGTGGCGCGCGATCGCCCAAGCGGCGGCGGGCGTTCCCGCGATGGCGGCGCGCGCGCCAAAACCTTGCCGGCCTAAACGCTGCGTGATCGTTGCGATCAGCGCGCTTTCGCCGCCGAAGAGATGCGCGGCGCCGGTGATATCGAGCACGATTCCGTTGGGACCATCGGTTGCCGCGAGCGGCGTGAAGAGCTTGCACCAATCGGCCAAGGCAAGCAGCGTTTCCGTGTCGCCGGAGGGGTCGGCGTCGTGAATGGCGAGCGTGGGAACCATGGCGCGCGCGTCGGCCAGCGCGAGGCCGGTCTTCAAGCCGAGCCTGGCCGCGCCCTCGTTCAAGGCCGCGAGACGATAGGCCCCCTTGATCTTGGCGACGGTGACGAGCGGCGATTCTCGATCCGGGGCTCTGGGATCAAGCGCTTCGCGCCTGCGCGTAATCCGGTCCGTGGCGAGCCGGGGCAGAAAGAGGGAGAGGAAACGCATCACGAAAATAGGCCTCTTCATGATCCCATAGGACCGGCCAGAAACGATTATGATCTAGATTCAGCCGGTTTCCCTCGGGCCCGGCCCGGATGCGCGCGGCGCGGATCTCCCAAGCCGCGCAGCCGGGCAGGGGCATGCGCTCGCCGGCCGAGGCGCCGTGGCGGCCCGGCCTCGCCCGGACTTCGAACCGCGCTTGCGCGGCGCTCGAAAGTTTTTGCGCCATTCCGGCGAAGCTCGACGGCACCATCAGGCCGGGCGTGCCGCTTTTCTTCGCCGCGAGCACGAGGCGGCGCGAGGCGGCGAGATCGTAAGATTTGAGGCGCCAGATCTCGGCGGCCACGGCCGCCACGGCGCGGCATTTCAACGCTTCTTCCATCGCCCAGAGACTGTCTTGCCCGTTCGCGGTCTCGACCACGATGAGGCGCGCGGGATCAATCCCATGCGCGGCAAGGCCTGGCGCATAGGGCGCGCCCGTCTCGGCTTTGGCATGATCCTCGATGATCCAGATGATCGGCGCGCTTGCATGGAAGGCGGCGGCGAAACGCGCCGCCAAGGCCAAGGCAAAGCCCGACGCCGCCGCGGCATCGCCCGGGCTTGCCGCCACGATTTCATGCAAGGCGCCGCGTGCGACGACGCCTCGTAAGACATGATCGAGATGCGTGCCGCCCGTCGCCCCTTTTATGCCGCCGCTTGCCGGGGCAGGTCCGAGCGTGATATTTCGTGTTCGCTGATTGTTCCCGCTAGCGAAACGGGGCGCGGCGCCTTGGCCGCCGCTCTCGATCCGCATAATGGCCTCGCGTAAGAAACCGGTTTCGCCCGGCCCATGTGGCGGCATGGGGTCTCTCCGTTTTTCATTTGTTCCTTATATGTTCGTATTAATCCCCCGGCTTTAGATATGAGTCAAGGGGGATCTCGGATTCAAGGATTGCGCGTCGGCCTGCGGCGGCACCCCTCGGGCGGCTTGTCCCGGAGACGATAAATTGCTATTTTTTAAGGGGTTAGATCACAAAAACAGGCGAGTTTGGGAGAGATGCCCTAAGCCGTGGGCTGGCTCCGGCCCAAGCGGATCGCGCCTGCCGTCAGCACCACCAAGCTCGCGCCCAAAAGCCCGGCCCAGATCTCCAAGGTTTCCGGCAAGGCGCCGAACCAGGTGGTCAGCGCGGGATCGGAGACCATGATTCCCCCCGCGACCCAGCCGAGCAAAGCCGCGCCCGCGGTGATCAGCAGGGGGAACCGGTTGAAGAGGGACAGCATCAGCGTCGAACCGAAGACGATCAGCGGCACCGAAACCGCGATGCCGAAGATGATCAAGGGCACGGAGTTGCGGGCCGCCGCGGCCACCGCGACGACATTGTCGAGCGACATGATCGCATCGGCCAAGGCGATGGTGCGCACGGCGTCCCACACCGACACGGCGGGTTTGACATTCTTGGTATGGCCCTCTTGCCGCAACAATCCGAAGGCGATCCAAAACAACAACAGGCCGCTGGCCAGCTTGAGATAGGGCAGGCGCAGCAGCTCGACGACGAAAAAGGTGAAGAAAATCCGCAAAGCCACGGCAGCGAGCGAGCCCGCCAAGATGCCGAAACGCCTTTGCCTTGCGTCGAGGCCCCGGCAGGCCAGCGCGATGACGACCGCATTATCCCCAGAGAGCAGGATGTTGACCCAGACAATCTGTAGACCCTGGAGCACCAGGACCGCAATGTTAGGCATGAATTCCGTATCAACTCCGTTGGACCGCGCTATTGTAGCGCATATCTCGGGCTTTGCACCAAGCCATCAAAAAGAGCGCTTATTATACAATGGAAAAAGCGGCGGGGGCGGGGAGTTAGCATGCTGAAATCGTGCCATTGGAAGATCGTGGGCCGGATCGGCGGCCTCGTCTTGTTCTTGGGGGCCGCGGGCGCCGTGGTCGCGGCCTTGCGGGCCAACGGCGTCAAGCCGGTGGATATTCCGCAAACTGGCGGATTTCGCGCGGAGATCGAGCGCACGCTCGCCGGCATCACTCTGCCGCCTGGCTTCCACATTGGCTTGTTCGCCCTAGTTCCCGGCGCGCGCGATCTCGCGGTTAGCGCCGATGGGGCCAAGGTCTTCGTGGGCACCAACGGGCAAGATGTTTTCGTGATCGGCGTGGGGCCTCGTCATGCCGCCGCCTCGGTCAAGCGTTTCGCGCCCAGCCTCGCCATGGTCATGCCGCATGGCGTTTGCTTCGCGCCGGACAAGACGCTCTACGTCGTCGAGCAGAACCGGATTCTCGCCTTTCCCGATGCCGCCGCCAAAGCGGAGAGCCCCGATCTCGCGGCCGAGGTTGTCGTGCCGCTCGGCCAGCTTATTCCCATATCCGAGGAATCCGCCGGCCATTCCGCTCGCGTCTGCCGCATTGGGCCGGATGGCAAGCTCTATGTGACGATCGGCCAGCCCTACAATGTCCCATCGCCCGAGAAGCAGGCGCTTTACGAGAAAGCCGGTTTGGGGGCGATCGCGCGGATGGATCGCGACGGCTCGCATCGCGAGATTTTCGCCTCCGGAATTCGCAATTCGGTGGGGCTCGATTTCAACCCCAAGGACGGGACGTTGTGGTTCACCGACAATCAGGTCGATCGCATGGGCGACGACATTCCGCCGGGCGAACTCAACCGCGCGACCAAGCCGGGCCAGAATTTCGGCTTTCCCTGGTACGGCGGCGGCCATGTCCGCACCGCGCTCTATGCCAAGGCCACGCCGCCGGCCGATGTGGTGTTTCCCGAAATCGAAATGGCGGCCCATGCCGCCGATCTCGGCATGACCTTTTATCGCGGCGCGATGTTTCCGGAAAAATATCGCGGCGGCATTTTTAGCGCGCAACACGGGTCGTGGAACCGCAGCGTGCCGATTGGCGCGCGGGTGATGTTCTCGACCTTGAAGCCGGACGGCACCGGCGGCGAGGCCGTGCCCTTCGCCGAGGGGTGGCGGCAGCCCGACGGCAGCTATGCCGGGCGTCCGGTCGATGTCGCGGAACTGCCGGACGGCTCGCTGTTGGTCTCGGACGATCAGTCCGGCGCGGTCTATCGGATCTGGTACGGGGCGTAGGGGCGATCTCGGGCGGGGGAAGCCTTCGCGGCATGGAATCGAATAAAACCGCGGAGCAATCAATTCGTATGACTTTCGGCTTTATTATGGGAAGAATCGGCATAAAAAATCGGGAAACTTGCCTCTTGTAGGTATGTATTGAGTCGATTAAAGAAAAATATGTATAAAGCTGTCGTTGTTTATTAATTTCTTGAATTTTGTTAGTATAATTAATTTAGTTGTTGCAAAAATACGATAGCGTAAACTTTATTATGGACTTATCTCTGGTCTAGGCGTTCCGCCAAGGAGTATCGGAGATGCAAAAGGTATTATTGTCGAGCGTGGCCTTTATGATGTGCTTTAGGATCGCATCAGCCGCCGATCTGCCGGCGCGGCAAGCGCCTCCTTCCTTTGTCGCGCTTCCCGTTTACGATTGGACCGGATTTTACGCTGGCGGCAATGTCGGCGGAGCTTTCACAACGCGGGATACTGTGCAGACGAGTCCAAACGACCCTCGCGTGACCCAAGGTCAAATCAACGCGGGCACGGTTTTGCCGAGCTTCCGCCTCCGCCAGGGTGGTGTGACGGCCGGCGCGCAAATCGGTTATAATTACGAATTCGCGGGGGGCATTGTCGCCGGTATCGAGGCCGACGCGGCTTACACCGATCTCAATAAGTCGAGCCAATATGTCGGCGTCGCGTCGGTCACAAGCAATTATCGTCAGTCCTTGGACTATCTCGGAACGGTTCGCGCCCGGCTCGGTTACGCCTTCGATCGGGCGCTCATCTATGGCACCGGCGGTTTCGCCTATGGCCAAACCCATTTTGGCCAGTCGATCGTCGCGGGCAATGCAAATAACCTGCTGATCTGGGGCGGCAACCAAAGCTCCTTGCAGACGGGCTTTGCCGTCGGCGGCGGCGTCGAATATGCGCTCCCGGTGAGATCGATCCTCAATCCGTTCAACGCGAGCGCCGTGACGCTCCGCGCGGAATATCTCTATTACGATCTCGGGTCGCGGAACGTAAATCTGGTCGGCGGAGCGGGCGCGCCGTATTCTTTCACCGATTCTTATAGGACGGCCGGCAACATCGTACGGGCCGCTATCGACTACAAGTTAGATTTCGGCGGTCAACCGGGCACGGTGATCGCAAAATATTGACGATGATCGCGGGTCAAAGTCAATATTTTGACGTGTATTGACGTTTGGGTCCCGGCGCATTTCGCGCTCGGGGCCTCGACGAATGACGAATATTCAAGATGCGCGTTGCTTATGAACTCTGCATCGACGAACTATTCGCGGCAAAGATCTCGAGCCGGTTCAGAAGTTGTTGAACGCTGCCGTCGCTCGTGCTCGAGGCGGTTGTCGAACTCGTGCTGTCCGAGGAACTCGTCGCGCCTGACGGTGGCGGAGGCGGTGGAGGTGGGGCAAACGAGACTTGCGACGAATCCGAGGTCGATGACGTCGATGACGTGGAATTGCTCGCCGACGTCAAATCCGCCGTGAACGCGGTCAGTTCCTTGGCCAGTTGGCTGAGTTCCGCGGTGAAGCTCGTCGCCGATGACGAACTCGCGGACGACGTCGTTGTCGTTGACGACGCGGAGACGAGCGATTGAAGATCGGAGGCAAGTGTTTGAAGATCGGTGTCGAGTGTCGAGAGCAAGCTACTTATGCTCGTGGAGCTGGAAGACGACGTCGAGTCGCTGCTGCTCGACGTAGCCGGCGGCGCTCCCGGTGGTGGGCCTGGCGGCGGCCCGTTGACGCTCGACGTGCTGGACGACGACGTCGAGCTACTGGAGGCCGCTGTCTCGCCGAGCTGGGAGAGGAAGCTGAGGAGCGCGGACGACAATCCCGCCATGCCGGAGGCGTCTATGGACGAGGTGGAGGTGCTGGCGGACGTCGAGGAGCTCGCCGTCGTATTCGATTCGCCGGAGGCGCTGCTCTGGCTTGCCGCGCTGGCCTGCAGTAGTTTCATGATTAGGCTCTGCTGATTGTTGCCGGATACAGAAAGGCTCATGATTGATTCCTTTTAGGCTCTCAATTACAAGTTTTTAAGATAGTATCCTTAATAAGCTGTTAAATTGAACGTAAAGAAATGTAAAGAAGCGTAAAGCTGAACAAAAAATATAAAGTTTAGCAAAGTATATTACTTAGATGTGCGGGCGACCCAGGTGACGTGCGTCACTTTAATGTCGTGGTTGGAAAATCATTCTCGCGGATCGGAGGGGACTTTATAAATTTGTTGACCGATATGGCCGATCTCTTGCGAGAGGGTCGTGTCGCACCAAATGCTGAATCCTGCTTCGCGGGCGCGATCGCAGAACACATAGTCCTCGCCCATGATTTCTCCGGTCTTCTCATCGTTGAGGAACCGGAAATAAGGCTCGGAAAGCGCCTTGAAGACCGCCATGCGGATAAGCAGGCAGCCGGTCGGGAGGTGCCGCATTTCGGTCAGTCCCTGCGCATCGCGGACCGGCGTGCTGTCGCGCGCCAATCCCAGAATCGAATAGGGTGCCACGCGCTTGGTGTAAGTCGCGCCGACAATGTCTTTGCGATGCAAAAGCAACCGATGCAACGTCGTTCTGGGAAAGACCATGTCGCTGTCGAGAAACAGAATAAAATCCGAATCGAGTTCTTGGGCCCGTTTGATCCCGTTGTTCCGGGCGATGGCGACGATTGAGGATTTATTGTTGATGATCGGCGTTTCGAGCGGAGGCGTCGAATTGCAAAGACCCGCCAATGCCAGGGCGAAGTCGGCGTGGACCATGTCCCCCGACGGAAAACAAATGGCGACTTTCGGAAGCTTGGCGTTCATGGAATCCAACCGGACTGGCCACGTCCGGCCAAAAGAATCGTATCGTCCCATATAGACGGAAACGCGAAGCATGCTCAAGGCAGCGGCTCCGCCGCGCCGCGCGCGCCGTGAGCTGGCCGATTTCAGCGTCACGCCGCTCGCGGCTTGGTCCGTTCCGATCTTTGCACCCGCCGCCGCGACACGAGACTCCGCAAGCTGGCGGACTCACCCGTGCGCCCGAGACTCGGGTCCGCTGGGGTGAATCTTGCCAGTTGCGAATTCGAGTAAATTATCGAGTGTCGAACGTCAGCTTGCTAGTCTTGCTGCAAGGCCTCGCTCAGTTTGTCGTAATATTTGCCAACCAGTTTAATATTGTCGGGAAATTTAACGGCCATCACCTCTTTCAAGGACGCATTCAGGCCATCGAGCGTTTCTTTCTTTTCCTTCGCGGAGATTTGCTTGTCACCGGTGACCTCCGCGATTTGCTTTTTGATGACGGCCTCGGGGCCAACGTAGGTCTTGGTTTCCGGGTCGAAGCCCGCCAAGACCAAGTTTACATTGCCCGCGATTTTGTCGAATTCGTCGAAACCGGTGAATCCGTTTTTCTTGGCGATGGCATCGAGTTGCGCTTGAACCTTGGGGTTGGGGGCGTCCTGGCCTTCCGGGAGTTTCGCGGTGATCGCGCCGATGTCTTTCTGCGCGGCGAGCAAACCCAGGATCTGTTTTTCCGTGAGCGCGACCTGCTCGAGCGGCGCGTTGTCGTCGGCGGGCGCCGCCGCCGGCGCGGCGGGTTTGGGCTGCGCGAAGCCGCTTTCGCTGGCGCCGCACACAAGGGCCGCTGACAGCAAGACGAGGCTCGAGGCCGCGAGGAGGCGAGAGAGACGTAGGCGCATAATGGCTCCGGAGTTGAGAACGATGGACGATTTATAGAAAGCGGTTATGGGGTTTCTGTGACGGCGCGAGCGATATCGCCCCTTCTCTTATGCCGCGTCCACCAACACCAGTTCGGCGTCTTCGAGCGCCGTGACGCGGATCGCGGTTTCGCCGGTGATCGCGGCGCCGTCGCGTTCGGCGAGGCGGAGGCCGTTCACGGTGACCGCGCCCTTGGCCGGCACGAGATAGGCGTGGCGGCTCGCGTCGATCGGATAATCCGCGCTCTCGCCGGCCTTCAGCGTCGCGCCCACCACGCGTGCATCGGCATGAATTGCCAGGACGTCCGCATCGCCGGCGATGCCGCTCGCGAGCGGTACGAAACGGCCCGAGCGCTCGCCCTTGGGGAAGGGTTTCGTGCCCCAACTGGGGGCAATGCCGCGCGTGTCGGGCAGAATCCAAATCTGAAACAATTTTGTCGTTTCACCTTCCAAATTATATTCGGCGTGGCGCACGCCGGTGCCGGCGCTCATCACTTGAACATCGCCGGCCACCGTGCGGCCCTTGTTGCCGAGACTGTCTTGATGGGTGATCGCGCCTTGCGTGACATAGGTGATGATCTCCATGTCGCGATGGGGGTGGGGCGGAAATCCGTTTTGGGCGGCGATTTCGTCGTCGTTCCATACGCGAATCGCGCCCCAGCCCATCCGCGCGGGATCGTGATAATCGGAAAACGAGAAATGGTGCTTGGAATCGAGCCAGCCGTGATTTGCGGCGCCGAGACTGTTGAACGGCCGATGTTCGATCATGAACGGCACTCCTTTGTGTTGGCCGAGATATAGTTGGGCTCCATCGGATTTGCCAGCCTCCGGCTGTCCTTGGCCAGCACGAGCACCGCGGCCAGCGCGGCGCGGGTGAGATCGTCGAGGCTCGGGCGTCGAACCGTCATGCGTCCGTCAAGCGGCGCCGCGCGTTTCGTCCGGGGCACATGGAGAAAGCCCGCGAGCGGCGCATATCGGCGTTCGAGCGTCCGATAGAGCGTGGCGTTGCAGACGTAATCGCCCGCGTCGATCGAGCGAATCGCGGCAATACCTTGGGCGCGGATCGCGCAAAGGATGCGAGTCGCGGGATAGGTGGCGGACAGACTCGCGGGGCCAGCCGGCGCGATGATTTGGGCCGGCCGCCGCCCCGCGGCGTCGGGGTGGAGCGGGCTCGCCCGGTTGATGGCGCGCGTTTCCACCGAGACGGCCCGCCGCCGTCCGGCGAGGCCGAGATGCAGGATCGCGGCGGGGTTCAAGGCTGCGGCTTGGGCCGCCAGCGCCGGCTCGATCGCGTCGAAAACGACGGGCAAGAGGCGTGTTTCGAGCACGATGCCAAGCCGCGCGAGTCGTCCGCGATGGCGCGCGAGCCGGGTCAGGATCGCGGCGCTCGGGTTGACCGGCGCGCCGGGAAAGGCGCCGAAACCGGTGACCAGAATGACACTGCCGCCGTCTCGACATGTTTCGGGCGCATGGGATTTGAGCATGCTTTGCGGTTCCAGCGACGGTCCGGTAAGGACATCTGGTGTTGGTGCGCCCATTCGAAAACCATGGCGCGGCGAGAGGATATGATTCAAGTGTCGATGGGCCGGGGCCGGAATTCCAAGATGGACCAGATCGCGCGGGGACGCCAAACTTCGAAAGCGGGATGGGCGGCCATTCTGTTGTCGGGTTTCGCCGCCATTTTCCTCTCGGGTTGCGTCGTCGACAAAGTTTCGGACGTCACCTCGTCCGTCGGCGATGTCTTTGCCACCGGCGAGCCTAAAGCCCCCACGCGGGTGCCGATGTTCGTCGTTTCGACGCGGAAGGGAAAAGCCGGCGACGCCAACGAACTCTCCGACGGAATCCGCGAGAGCTTGCAAACGGTCACCGTGCCGCCCGGCCATCGCGCCGGCGACATCGAGCGCCCGTCCTTTGGCGGCGAAAATCCGCAAAAGCATTTCACCGTTTCCGCTTATCGCGGCTTGAACGATAGCGATTTCCAGACCGAATTGGCCTCGCATCTCTCGGGACGGATCGGCTCGAACCGCGACGTGCTGCTCTATGTCCACGGCTTCAACACGAGCTACGACGAGGCGCGGTTTCGGCTTGCGCAGGTCGTCACCGACGGGCGTTTCGGCGGCGTTCCCATCCTGTTCACCTGGCCCGCGAGCGGCAGCCTGTTCGATTACGAGGCCGCCAAGGAGAGCGCCTCGGCCTCGCGCGACGCGCTGGCGCAATTGTTGATCCAATTGAGCGACGTTCCCGATATCGGCCGGATTCAGATCGTGGCGCATTCGATGGGAAGCTGGCTGACGATGGAGGCTTTGCGTCAAGATGCGATCGCCGGGCGTCCCGATCTCAATGGCAAGCTCGGCGAGATCATGTTGGCCGCGCCCGACATCGATCTGACCGTGTTCAAGCAGCAGATCGCCAAGGTCGATCCCGCGCATATTTCGCTGTTGGTTTCGGCCAATGACCGGGCCTTGTCGGTCTCGCGGCGGCTGGCCGGCGACCGTCCGCGCGTCGGCGCGCTCAATCCGCGAAACCCGGCGGACAAGGCGATTATCGACGGCCTTGGGGTGCGGGTCTACGATCTTTCGAGCCAGGCCACCGACCTGACCGGCCACGGCGCCTATACCGCGCCCGATGTGGTCCGGCAGATCGGCGCGCGGATCGGAGAGTCCCGCGTGCAAGATGCCGACGTCACGGCCGTATTGGGCGACCGCCCCGTGGACACGAAAGTCGTAACCCAGCCGCTCCCGCCGGAGTCCCCGGTCGCAGCCCCGCCGCCAGTGCCGGAACCGGGGAAATAGCGGAAGCGATTTATAGGCGGCCGACGAACGGGCCATCCTTGCACGTAATCAATCGCTACGCGGCCGACGGCCGTGGGCGCCCTCGCGACCCCCGCCGCGTGAAACGTTATTTTAACGACAATTTACAATACTGCTAAAGGTCTTTCGATTCAAAAAGGTCGGAATCGCGAATGATAAACACCGCGACTTTAACAACGTATCCAGGCTCGAGTATCACTGGATCTTCCAGCGCATCGCAAAATAGCGGCGATGTGGACTTCTCCTCGCTCGTCTCGGACTTCGAGAAAGAGATCAAAGAGAGCCCCTTTCAGCGAATGTTCGATGCCGTCCTCAAAGAGCATGGCCTGACCGAGGCCGCATACGATCGCCTCCCGGCAGCGCAAAAGGACGCCATCATGAAAGAGGTGACCGACGATTTGAAGAAGACGATGCAGAAGGGACAGTTCTCAACCCAGGCATTAAGTTATTCGTTAGGTTCGAGCCTCTAGATTTAGAGAACTGTCGCGGCGATACGTGACTCACGTCCTCGCCGGCCGCTGCGCATATCCGAGCCTCGCGCTCAACGCGTCCAGCACCGTCTCCGCCGCCTCCGTGACCACCGTGCCGGGCGGGAAGATCGCCGCCGCGCCGGCGTCCGTGAGGGCCTGGAAATCTTGCGGCGGGATGATGCCGCCGACCACGATCATGATGTCGCCGCGCCCTTCGCGGTCCAAGGCGGCTTTCAGCGCGGGCACCAGGGTCAGGTGCCCCGCCGCCAGGGTCGACAGCCCCACCACATGAACATTGGCGGCGATGGCCTGATGCGCGGCTTCTTCCGGCGTCGCGAACAGAGGCCCGATCTCGACATCGAAGCCAAGATCACCGAACGCCGAGGCAATGACCTTTTGGCCGCGGTCGTGCCCATCCTGGCCGACCTTGGCGACCAAAATCCTGGGCTTGCGCCGGTCATTCTCGGCGAAGGCCGCCACCAGGCCGCGCACGCGCTGCACCGCATCGGTCTCGCCGGCCGTCCTGGTATAAATGCCCGTGACCACATCCGCCTTGGCGGCATGGCGACCAAAGACATCCTCTATCGCGAGCGAAATCTCCCCGACGGTGGCCTGCGCGCGGGCGGCGTCGATCGACAGCGCGAGCAAGTTCGCGGTGCCTCTCGCGCCCTCGCGCAATGCGTCGAGCGCGGCGGTCAGTTTGCCCACGTCGCGCCCGGCGCGCAGCCGCGCGAGCTTGGTGATCTGCTGGTCCCGCACGTCGGAACTATCGACCTTGCGCACGTCGGGCGCCTGATCGTCCGGCGCCTTGAAGCAGTTGATGCCGATCACCGCCTGCTGGCCGGAATCGATCCGGGCCTGCATGCGCGTGGCGGCTTCCTCGATCCGGCGCTTGGGCACGCCGGCCTCGATCGCCTTCGCCATGCCGCCGAGCTTTTCCACCTCCGCGATATGGGCGCGGGCCCGGGCGGCGAGATCGTGGGTGAGCCGCTCGACGTAGAACGAACCGCCCCAAGGGTCGATAATTTCCGTCGTGCCGCTTTCCTGCTGGAGAAACAGCTGGGTGTTGCGGGCGATCCGCGCGGTCTCGTCGGTCGGCAGGGCCAAGGCCTCGTCGAGCGCGTTGGTATGGAGCGATTGCGTATGGCCCTGCGTCGCCGCCATCGCCTCGATCTGGGTGCGCACGACATTGTTCCAGACATCCTGCGCCGTCAGCGACCAGCCGGATGTCTGGCTATGGGTGCGCAAGGCGAGGGACTTTTGCGATTTCGGCTTGAATTCCTGGAGCAATTCGCACCACAGCAGTCGGGCGGCGCGCATTTTGGCGATTTCCATGAAGAAATTCATGCCGATCGCCCAGAAGAACGACAGTCTTGGCGCGAACGCGTCGATATCGAGCCCGGCCTTGATCCCGGCGCGCACATATTCGATGCCGTCGGCGAGCGTATAAGCGAGTTCGAGATCGGCGGTCGCGCCGGCTTCCTGCATGTGATAGCCGGAAATCGAGATCGAATTGAATTTCGGCATATGCGTCGCCGTATAGGCGAAAATATCCGACACGATGCGCATCGAGGCTGCGGGCGGGTAGATATAGGTGTTGCGCACCATGAATTCTTTGAGAATGTCGTTCTGGATCGTCCCGGCGAGCTTGGATTGATCGACGCCTTGCTCCTCCGCCGCGACAATATAGAGCGCGAGAATTGGCAGCACCGCCCCGTTCATCGTCATCGAGACCGTGACATCGCCGAGCGGTATGCCGTCGAACAGGGTTCGCATGTCGAGGATCGAGTCGATCGCGACGCCCGCCAGCCCGACATCGCCGGCGACGCGCGGGTGGTCTGAGTCATAGCCGCGATGGGTCGCGAGATCGAAGGCGACGGACAGCCCCTTTTGGCCGCCCGCGAGATTGCGGCGGTAAAAGGCGTTGGATTCCTCCGCCGTCGAAAACCCCGCATATTGCCGGATCGTCCAGGGCTGGTTGACATACATCGTGGGGTAGGGGCCGCGCAGGAACGGCGCGACGCCGGGAAACGTGTCGAGCGCGTCGAGCCCGTCGAGATCCCCGGCGCCATAGCGCGGCTTGACGTCGAGACCTTCGGGCGTCGCCCAGGTCGCGTCGCTTGCTTCACGCGCGGGCGCGGCGGTTGTCGTGAAAGGCACATCGGCGAAGGACGGGATCAAGCTCATGTCGCGGTCCTGTTGAACGCCCACGATATAGACCCGTCCTTTCCCCGTGATCCAGCGGTTTCAACCGATGTCTCCTTAAGGACGGGGCGAGCGGCGCGGTTTTCCGAGCCTTGCGGCAAGCTCCGGGGAACGAAAGGGGTTTTCGGGAAATCAGCGATTCGTGCCTGCTCCGTCCCCACTTTGATCCCGACATCCCAATACGGAGCAGGACAGCGGCGGCATCGATTAAGGTTTTGGAAATTACGTCGTGGCCTTCACGGTCTCGTCGGGTTAGCATCGCGCCCGGCGATTCCGTTCCCTGCCAACCGGCAGAAAGGCTTGGTTGATGATCCGCTTTACCGACGTGACCGAAGAACAAAAGTCCAAGGTGGCGGCTCCGGTCGCCAAAAAGGCGCCCATTGCGCAAGTCGAGGCGATCGCGGCGGAAGAACCGATTCGCGAAAAGCCCGCCGCCAAACGCAAGATCGCGAAGCCCGCGCGGGCCAAAGCCGCCGCGAAAAAGGCGTAAGCCGCCAGTCGACGACCCGCTGCGTCCCCCCGAGGGACCCTTCCATGAGCGGCCGCGAGACCGCGGGTCAGATTCCCAGGAGGGCGCGCGTATGTTCCGCGATCATCGCTTCTTCGTCGGTCGGAATCACGCGGACTTCGATGGCGCTGTCCGGCGTGCTGATGAGCGCGGCATTGGCGGCATTGGCGGCGGGGTTGAGACGGAGCCCGAGCCAAGCTAGGCGCTCGCAAACGGCAGCCCGGATTTCGGGACTGTGCTCGCCAATCCCCGCGGTAAAGACAAACCCATCGAGTCCGCCAAGCGCGCTCGCGAGCCCGCCGGTCTCGATCGCGATTTGGTAGGTGAAGAGATCGAGCGCCTCCCGGGCATGGGGATCCTGGCTCGCCAGCAATACCCGGCTGTCTCCCGAAATGCCGGAGACGCCGAGCAGGCCCGAATGGCGGTAGAGCATATCCTCGAGGGCGGCGCCGTCATAGCCTTGGCGCAGGAGATAGAGCATCACGCCGGGATCGAGCCGCCCGCAGCGCGTCGCCATGACCAGACCGTCAAGCGCGCTGAAGCTCGTGGTCGTGGCGATGCTTTTGCCGCCTTGGAGCGCGCAGAGGCTCGCGCCCGAGCCGAGATGGGCGACGATGACTCGGCTCTGCGCCAAGCTTGGCGCGGTCTCCGTCAACCGGCGCGAAATATATTCGAACGACAGGCCGTGAAAGCCGTAACGACGAACCCCCGCCTCGGTAATTTTGCGCGGCAAGGCGAGGCGCTGGGCCACGGGTGGAAGCGTGTGATGAAACGCGGTGTCGAAGCAAACGACCTGCGGCAGGGCCGGGCGCGCGTCGCTCAAGGCGTGAATCGGCGCGAGATTGCCGGGCATGTGCAGCGGATCGAGCGGTGTCAGAGCTTCGAGAGCGTCGAACAGCGCGGGCGTGACGCGCTCCGGCGCGATATGCGCCGCGCCGCCATGCACGACACGATGGCCCGCGGCCAAAAGGCCGCCATCGCCGATATGTGCCGTGGCGAACTCTAGCAGCACGTCGAGCGCGGCCGCGAAGGGAAGCGCGGTGCCGGCCGGCCAGTGCCGTTCCGCAAGCAATGCCCCCGCGCTATCCCTTGCATAAAAATGCGGCGCGTCCTGCAATTCCTCGATTTCGCCGCGCGCCGTCGAGATTAAATTCTGGGCCGTGTCGAACAGTGCGAATTTTACGCTGGACGAGCCCGCGTTGAGGGTAAGAATCGAACCCGGCATGTCACGCTTTCTCGTTGGCGCGAGCGACCAGCACGCCCACGGCGCAGGAGGCAAGCCGCGTGCTCGCGCTATCGGCCCTGCTGGTCAGGATAATGGGCACGCGCGCGCCCAAAACCAAACCGGCGGCGTCGGCGCCCGACAGAAAGGTGAGCTGCTTGGCCAGCATGTTGCCGGCCTCGAGGTCGGGCACCACGAGAATATCCGCCCGCCCGGCAACGTCCGAGACGATCCCTTTTTCTTTCGCGGCGGCCACGCTGACGGCATTGTCGAACCCCAAGGGGCCGTCGAGCAGAGCACCCGTGATCTGTCCGCGATCGGCCATCTTGCACAGAGCCGAGGCGTCGAGGGTTGCCTTCATTTCCGGATTGACCGTTTCGACAGCCGCGAGGATCGCGACGCGGGGCTGCGCGATGCCAAGCACATGCGCGAGACCGATGGCGTTTTGGATAATGTCGACCTTATCCGCGAGCGTGGGCGCGATGTTGATCGCCGCATCCGTCAGCAGCAACGGGCGCGGATAATCGGGAACGTCCATGAGGTAGACATGGCTGATGCGTCGCGCCGTGCGCAATCCGGTTTGCGAGGCGACCACCGCATGCATAAAAACGTCGGTGTGGAGATTGCCCTTCATCAGCAAGCCCGCTTCGCCGGACCGCACCAAGGCAACCGCTTTTTCCGCGGCTTCGGCGGCGTCCTGCGTATCGATGACGCGGAATGCCGCGATATCGAGGCCGGCGTTCTTGGCGGCCGTTTCGATCAACGCCGCTGGCCCGACAAGGAGCGGCGTGATCAAACCTGCGGCGGCGGCGTCCAACGCCCCATGCAAGGCGGCCGCATCGGTCGGATGCACGACAGCCGTGACGATCGCTTGGCCTCCGGCGGCGTGCGCGATCAAAGCGCGCGTACGATCGTGATTGGCGAGACGAACATAGGGGAGGGCGACCCTGGGCCGTCGCACTTTCTTGTCCGGGGCACGGGCATATGCCGTTCCGGTAATCACCGGCTGGCCGCTCTGGTTGGTGCATTGGCAATCGAGAACAACGTCGCGTTTGTCCGCGTTTTTTTCACGCACGGTCAGCGAGGCGGTGATCGTGTCGCCGATGCTGACCGGATGGACGAAGCGCATGTCTTGACCGAGATAGATCGTTCCTGGGCCTGGCAACTTCGTGCCGAGTACGGCGGAAATCAGCCCTCCGCCCCACATGCCGTGGATGATAATGTGATGAAACATATCGGTCTCGGCATAGACTGGATCGACATGGGCGGGGTTCACGTCGCCGGTTGCCGCCGCGAAAAGATCGATGTCGCGTTGCGCGACGAGATGCGAAAGACTGGCGCTGTCGCCAATCTTCAACTCATCGAAGGTAACGTTTTCGATAAAACCATCTTGACTCGGTTCGTCCATATCCTAAGCCTCGAGAACGTAAGTGCCGGGGGCGTCGCAGAGCGGCGCATAGCTAGGTCCGCCCATCGCCGGGGGCGCGATGCGCGGACCCGAATGAAGGTTGAGCCAGTCGTTCCACGCAAGCCACCAAGACCCGTCTTGGACCGGGGTGTCGCGTTGCCATTCGTCAGGTCCGCGCGTACGGGCGCTGGCTTCGCGCGTGCCGATTCGGAAATGCCGCCTCGGATGTCCAGGCTCGCTGACAATCCCGGCATTATGACCGCCGGATGTCAGCACAAACGTCAAGTCGCTACTATTCAGCAGATGCAATTTGAAGACCGACCGCCAAGGCGCGATGTGATCGTGTTCCGTGCTCACGACGAAAATCGGGAGCTTGATGTCTTCGATTTCGACGGGCCGGCCCCCGGCTTGGAAGCGCCCTTCCGCAAGATCGTTGTTCAGGAACATGTGCCGCAAATATTCGATATGCATGCGCGCCGGAAGCCGGGTGCCGTCGGCATTCCAGAACATGAGGTCGTTGGGTTCGTCCTGTTCTCCGAGGAGATAATCGCGGATTGCATGGGCCCAGACAAGGTCGTTGGAGCGCAGCATCGTGAAGGCGCCGGCCATTTGCGCACTATCGAGATAGCCTTGCGCATGCATGACATCGTTGAGGAAATCGAGTTGATCCTCGGTGATGAAAAGCTGCAGTTCGCCAGCTTCCGTAAAATCCGTTTGCGCCGCGAATAATGTCATGCTCGCGAGCCGGTGATCGCCGTCGCGCGCCATCGCGGCGGCCGCGATGGTCAGCAGGGTGCCTCCAAGACAATAGCCGGTCGCGTGAATTTTGGCGTGGCCGCAAATCGTATCGATCGCGTCAATGGCCGCCATGACGCCTTTCTCGCGATACGCGTCGAACGGCGTGTCGCGCATCTCGGCGCCGGGGTTGCGCCATGAAATCGCAAAAACGGTATGTCCCTCACTCACCAGCCAGCGGATCAGGGAGTTCTTTGGGGAGAGATCGAGAATATAATATTTCATGATCCAAGCGGGCACGATCAAGACGGGCTCGGCGCCTACTGTCGGGGTCGTGGGGGCGTATTGGATCAGCTCGATCAATTCATTGCGGAACACGACCTTGCCGGGCGTCGCCGCGAGATCCGCGCCGACGGTGAAACCCCGCTTGGTCGAACCACCGGCAAGTTCCCGCACGGCATTGCCCAGTCCGGTCACGAGGTTTCTGCCCCCGGTCGACCACGTCGTTTCGATCACTTCGGGATTGAGCCACGGGATGTTCGACGGCGAGACGAAGTCGAGCCATTGTCTCACGGTAAAAGCGACGATGTCCCGGTTATGCTTATCGACGCCGCCCGGCGTTTGAACGACGTTCTCGACCCATTCCTCGCCGAGGAGAACGGCCTGGGTGACCAAATCGAACGGCCTATCGTGCCAAGCCGCCCCGGCGAAACGCCGGTCGCCCGAAGCGGGCTCGATGACAGGTTTTCGGGACACCGTGGCCGCGGCGAGCCGAAGCCATTGACGGAAGGCATCGACGCCAAGGGCGCTCATTTGAAATGGCGCATCCGCGGCATGGGCGGTCCAATCGAGAAAGGCGAGTGGTTCCGTGCTCGGCGACCGGCCGGCGGTGAAGCGGCTTTGCAGGACATGCAGAATACGGTCGAGATCATGCGGTGTAACCATGGGCACGGGTTCCAGAGTCTTTGCCGAAGAGAGCGCGTTTAGATCATGCGGCGGAACCGGGGGCACGGGATCGCGAGCCTCTGGCACCAAGACTGCGTCTTGAACAAGCGCTGGTTGATCCAGCATGGCGAAAGGCTCCTCTGAATGGTTTATTCAAAAACCATGCTTCGACGCGATCGTCCGCGCCACATTTGTCGCGGATCAGATCCCGCGCGGGAGTGGAACCGACTTCCACCATAAGAAGCATAAAGGCCCCCGCAGCTCAATCATTGACGTGGATCAAACTTTGACGGGCCGTTTCTTTCGCCGCCTTTTTGGTCATTTCGATGGCATTAGGGAATAGTGAAAACTTTTGGAAAATATATTACACAAATACGACAAAGAAAATCGTCTAGGCTTCGTATGTCAAAGGCGGGACGTCAAAAGCCACGGCCTTTTCATCGCGGCAAAATCGGCGCCACATCTCCCGGAACGAGCGGTCCAAAGCGGCTGTGAACAGGGAACCATTGCATAGTGGCGAGCCGATCATGCGGGATCGCATGGACTGACGCAACCCGGCGAGACGGGCGGGATCGCCGGCCAGCGATGCCGCGCGCGTGACATAGCCGTCTGGCGTCGAGGCCACCAAATCGTCCAAACCGAGCTGATGAAGGAAGCCGCGGGTCTGGCGCGCGGCTGGCCGGTCTCCCGGCAATGTGATCATCGGCACGCCCATCCACAGAGCTTCGCAGCTCGTGAGGCCGCCCCCGAACGGAAATGGATCGAGAGCGATGTCCATGTCGCCATATTCGGCCAGCATGTCCCCGTGCGGCGAATGTCCCCGCAGCTCGAGGCGATCCGCCGGGACCCCGGCCGCGGCGAAGGCGTCTTGGAGCCGCCGCCGGCCGTTCTCCTCGTTCAACGACTTCCACTTGAGGAGAAGGCGCGATCCGGGAACGGCTTTGAGAACACCGGCCCAAAGCTCTACCGTAGCGGGCGTGATTTTGGCGACATGATTGAAGCTGCCGAACGTCACATGGCCTTGGCGGAGGCACGGCGGATCGACGGGGGCAGGCGCGATGATCGGCGCTTCGTAGCAGAACCGGCCGTAAGGCAACCGGACCACGGCCTCGCTATACCAATCCTCGTCTCCCGGCGGCGCCGAGATGGCGTCCATCAGCACATAATCCATCGCGGCGAGGCCGGTGGTGCCGAAATAGCCGAGCCAGCTCACCTGAATCGGCGCCGCCCGCAAGGCAAAAAGCCGCAGCCGGTTCTTGTCGGTATGGCCGGAGAGATCGATCAAGATGTCGATGCCGTCGCGCCGGATCAACGCGTCCGCATCGGCATCCGCCATCCCGGCAATGTCGCGCCAATGATCGCTCGCGGCCTTCAAACGCGCTGTCATGCTGTCGTGAACGACGTTGTTATAATAGCAAAAAACCTCGACGGACGCGCGGTCGTGCGACGGCAGGACGCGCGAGAGGAAATAACCGACGGGATGCGCGTAGAAGTCGCCGGACACATAGCCGATCCGAAGACGCCGGTCATCACGGAGATCGAGGCGCGAATTCGCATGGGCGGAGGAACGGTCGAATATCGCGCCGAATTTCTTGGCCGTGGCATAGAGATTGGCGATGGAAACATCGTCTTTGTAATTCAACGTCATCAGAAGATTGTCATGAGCCTCGGCATAGCGGGGCTTGAGCGCAAGTGCTCGCTCGAAGCATGCGACGGCCTCGTCGAGCCTGCCCTGGTCCTGGAAAGCATTGCCGAGGTTGTAGTGCGCTTCGGAGAAGCCGGGCTCGAGGGCCAGGGCCCGCTGGTAGGCCGCGACGGCCTCGTCGAGCTTGCCTTGATCGCGAAGCGCGACGCCGAGGTCGCTATGCAGCGCCGCGAAACCGGGCTTGAGCGCCAACGCTTGCCGAAACGACGCGACAGCTTCGTTTAGCTTGCCTTGATCCTGCAACGTATGCCCGAGATTGCCATGCATCTCGGCGAAATTGGGTTTGAGAGCGAGCACGCGCCGATAGGATGCGACGGCCTCATCCAGCTTGCCTTGGCGCTTGAGGGCATTGCCGAGATTGCCGTGCGCTTCGGCGAAGCCGGGCTGGAGCGTCAATGCCTGGCGATAGGATGCGATGGCTTCATCGAGCCGGCCTTGGTCCTGGAAGGCATTGCCGAGCTTGTAGTGCCCGTCCGCGTGGTCGGGCTTGAGGTCCAGCGCCCGCTGGTAGGACGCGATCGCCTCGTTCAGCTTGCCTTGCGCCCGCAGCGCGCCGCCGAAATTGCTATGGAAAACGGGCTCTCGAGGGTTCTGCGCAATGGCCTTGCCAATCAGGTCGGCGGCGATGTCGCTGCGGCCGGCTTGAAGGGCTAGAACGCCAAGGCCGTGAAGAGCGTAGGGGTGGCGCGGATCGGCTTTCAGGACCTCGCGGTAGAGCCGCTCGGCATCGGTGAAACGCCCGCTCTGATGTTGCTGAAGGGCTTCGGCGAACACGGAGTCGGGTTTCCGGGAGGAGACCCCTTGCGGCGCGGCGCCGCCCTGTTTCTTGTCCGCGCGGCGTTGCTTGCGGTTCATTAGTTTTCGCCGGTCGGAGCCGGCATTCCCATGTGATGAGCAAAGGGGCGCGGACTGGCCGTATCGCCTTTCGCGCCGATCACATGCGTCCGATCAATCCCGCCATGGTCGTCCGCAACGCTCATGTTCTAATTTTGTCCCGTGAAAATACTTGCCGCGGATTTGGCCCGGCGAAGCAGGGCAGCCCCCGACATTCGCCGAATTCGCGTGTCGAACGGTAGCATGGGAGTTGGAGCCGACGGAAGGGCGGCCTTACGGCTCGAGGGTAAAAACCGCCCGGCATGATGGTGCCGCAACCGGGCGATGCCGGTGGAGGCGCGTCCAACCCCGATGGGAAACGGTCGTGTCCACCGGGGCGTTGCAACCCCGGTGGAGCCTCGTGCGTCTCAAGTCATCGTCCTTGGTGGCATGTGTCCTAGAACTGATACCTTATACCGGTCGAGACGCCGAGGATCGTGCTGCCGGTCCAGCAATGAGGGTTGGAATCATAGGCTGAACCAGGCGCGTAGGATGACCCGTCCGAGGCGTCGTGACAGTCGGTCGTGATCCCATGGGCGTTGCCGCCGAGATTGTAGTGAGCGGCGGTGCCGTTGAACGTTCCCGCGGCGTCGGCGTACCATGTCAAGCCTGGAACGATCAGGCGCTTATAGGCAAGCGTGAACATGTCCGAGGAGTTGTTGACCCCGGTTCCGCCATACGTATCTCCTAGCGCGCCGCCAGGCGTCGGGTAGAACGAATCGTTATGCTGACCCGGGTCTCCGGGGGTCCGGAACGCATGCGCCCAACCGAAGGCGACACTGTCTCTTTCCGTCAGCTGTTGTTCGATCGCCAACCATGTTCCAAACCGCGTGCGTTCGTCCTGGAACTCCAGATACGACGGGAGGTCGCGGTGCATATATTCGACAATGGCGCTCACGGTCGTTTTGGTCGGAAGTTTATATTGAATCGCCGCCTTCGAAGCCCATTCGTTCGCGACATCCCCGGCTAGCAACGCCGCCGACGGGGTTGCGAAGTTGCCGTAGAGATCACTCGAGCGGTTGACCGCCGTGTGAAGCTCGTAGGCCGCTGTCAGATAGAGCGGACCGTGTTCGTAGGAAAGGCTCGTGCTGACCGCGTTGTTGAATCCGCCGTCGCTACAGTTGTTTTGCGGATTGCCGCCGTCGCCGGGCGCGTCGCCCCCGCTGCAATCCGCTTCGCCGTCGGGAATGTTGTCACTGGTGACGGACCGGTTCTGTCCCGGAGAAAACAATGCGGCCAACTTGAAGCCGTGGATATCGGGCGATTCATACCAGAGCGAGTGATCGAGCCGGCCCATGAATTCGGCGCGGTTGTCGCCACCAGTATTGCCCATGATGACCGTGTAATCGCCGAGCATGCCCTTGAAGGGGTTCATGCGATCAGTGGACATTTTATATGGCGCATCGGTCTTGCCGGCATAGATCGTCCCGTAATCAGGCGATGAAAAGCCGACATAGCTATTACGCGACGAGATCGCGCCATTGACTTGGTCGCTGGCGATGCTGGTCGTGAGTCGTGTGCCCGGAACGGCCGAAAGGCCGAAGCCGGTCTCGACCTGATAGACGAAATGGACCGGAAGATCTCCCATTCTCTGGAAGCCCCTGACCCCAAAATAGGACAGGTTCGTAGCAATTTGCGGGCTCCAGCCCATATTGCCGACAGGAGGCAAGCCGTTGCCGTCGAGCTTGCCATCGAGGCCTTTGGTCGTGCCGTCCAAGGACAAGTCGAGATTGCCGTAAAGTTGGATCTCGCCGTTCGGTGTCGCGAATCTTAGGCCGTCGCCGGGAAGCTTCGCCAGGAATCCAGGAATGACCGGCAGCGCGTCGCGCGGGCCGGGACCGGGCATGTAAGCTTGCCCCGCGGAACCAGATGGAACAACTTGACCATGGACGGAACCGCCGGCAATGTTTGCTTCTTGGTACTTTTGCTTTTTTTCTTTTACTGCGACGATTGAATTCACTTGTTTGCGGAGCTGCGCATTCTCCTGTTCAAGTTTCCGATTACTCTGTTCCAGGGCGTTCAGCCGAGCGACGACGTCATCCAGCGTTGCGGCCCTCGCGGTATTCACGCCGAAGATGCTGATCATTGCCGCGGTGGCGCCGGCGAGAACGGCGCTGCCTAAAGATGACGCGCCTTGAGCGTTTCTTGTCTGAGTCGCAATACCGATTATTTCTCCCGCGCACGGCTCCGCCGCGCGCGCAAAACATGCGCGCTTCATTGTTTCCCCCCGGATCTTTTCTTATAAAAAGCTCACAATTTTATTTTTAGACGCATTTCGAACGGCAAAGGTATCCCCCATCCGACTTAGGCCAACCGCTTTTTTGAATTGTGTGCCAAAAACAAGAACGATGAAGGGAAAACGTCACATTCTTCGGCTCGCAACGGAAGACGGCAAATTTCGATTACGGTTTTCGGCTCGGCCGATAAGCGGAAATATGATCCGAATCGCTGGAACGTGATCCTCGGCCCAAATGCCGCCGAGGAGGTCGTCCTTTACGCCACGTATTCGACCGGGGCTTTATTTCGCGGCAATTGCCTGGCAAGAAGCTTTCGATAATCACGCTGGGACATGTCGATGGTGAAAGTAGCTCTTTTATTTGCCGTGGTGACTCTCACCGGATGCGCCTCTGGCCACGGAACCGCACCCCAGTCGACCGGGGCCGCGGCGTCGCGGATTCAAGACGACGATGACCAGGCTTATCGTGACCGGCAACGCTGTCAAAGCACGTCGGAAGGGGGCGCGGGGCGAACGGTTTGTTACTAAGCGAAAGCGTAAGGACGCCGCGTCTTGTGGATTCGCAAGTATCAACGGTTGGTCGGGGCAACACCGAATCTAAATTTAAGAATGTAGAGCCCAACGTATAATAAAACTTCGTCCCGGTACCTTGTCGATGTTGCGTCAAACCCGTCGGTGTTCGGCGAAAGGAATTTTTCGTCGGCATGGACATCTCAAAAATTTGACGCTCAAGCTCAAGGTTAACCAATTATTAACCATAACGGGTTGTGATGGTGGGGCGACCATCATTCTTGGGCGCGTCCTCTAAACTCCCAGCGCCCGGCAGTCATGCCGAGGCGCTTTTTTTCGTCCCGGCTGGCGTGGCGAGGCCGGGGGCACCCAATCGAATTCGGAAACGAACGATACCAGCGATGGGTCGGTGCCGCGCCCCGACGCCTTGAATCGGGCGCGCGACCAGCGGCCCTAGGTCGGTTCGGGTGCCGCGATTGCGCTTGCCCCGTCGCGGAAACGTTCGGCACGCCGCGGATCATCCGTTTTGCGGATGCCGATAAATTTCACGTTCTCCTTTTGTGCAATTGACCATGGGTGCCGGATCATTTAGGTAGTGAAGTCACGTAGACACACGTATTTAGGGTATATATTTATAGCATATACCATCATATGTCGTAGGTGCGTCTATCCACACCAGAGCCATTCTGTCGTCTGGCCGTGACGTCACGCCGCCGGTCGTCCCATTGTGATCGCGGACCGAAATCATGACAGACACCGATTCTCTGCCATTGAACCCCGCGATGCGGGATTTCCTCAGCCTTAATCCCGATATTTCGCTTCAGACGGCGGATTTCGACAGACCTGATGCGATCGCCCGGCTCAAATTCGGGTCAGGAGATCCGCGGGCGCTTCTGGATACGGCGCGCGCGCATCAGAGCATCGCCGCCCTCACCAGCGATCCCGAATTGGCGAACGCGCTTTACGATCAAAACCTCCATAGCGCGGCGGCGATCGCGGCCCTGCCGCTCGCGGCGTTGCGCGCGCGTCTTCCCACGGCAAAACAAGAGGCCCCGGCCGCTGATCGTTCCGACCACCCCACCGACCAAGACGCCGTCGCGACGCTCCACGCCCGCGCGGTCGATGTTCATAGCCGCGCGGTGCATCTCTTCACCGCCCTGACCTCGGTTCTGTCGCCGCATGCGAAGGCTCAGCCGGCCAACCATCTGGTCGCGAGTTTCGAGGCCGAGTTCGGCCATCTGCCGTCGTTCGCGCAGCTGTTCGGATCGCAGGATTATATCCCCGCGCCGCATTGCCAATCGGTGCTCGGGCCGTCCGCCTATTTCCTCGATCTCATGCGAGTCGTGGACGAAAACATCACGTCGAACACGGCCAACACGATCCCGCCAGACTTGGCGCTGCGCAAACGCCGCGCGGGCCTCTACACGCAAGACCTGACGTGCGCCGAAACCAATACGCTGGTTCCAAAGATCGCCATCGTCAATCAAGTGGTGGCAGATTTTCTCAAGCCCGTCGTCGGCGACGATACAGACTACGTGATCGCGACCTCCGTGTTTCCGGCGAATTTGCCGATCAACGTGCCGTTGGAGCGGATGCGCGCGGCCATGGATGCGTTGGGCGCGTCGCTGCCCGCGCTCTATACGGCCTATCGCTTCCGTGGCCAGGGGGATTCGCCCTTGCCGGACGAAGGCTCGATCTTGGCGGCCCGCTTGGGCCTGTCGCCCGAACAGCGCGCGATCACGCAGACGCCGCGCGCGGGCGCCGATCTGGCGGCCTGCTTCGGTGGCGGCGCCGAACTTCTCGCGCCGCCGGTCGCGACGAAGGCCACGATCTCGAAGACGAGCCTGACGGTCACGGGCACGGGCTTTAACGCCGCCGCGAAGCCCGGAACGATTCTGCGCGTGGGCGCCACGCTGCGCGCGGTCGTCACGATCACCAGCGACACGTCGCTGCAATGCGATCAAGCCTGGCCCGACGATGCCAAGGACGCCGACGGCTTGTTTTATCCGGCCGGTTCGCTTTCCACCGCGAGCCTGCTGACGTTGCGCATGCACGTCGATGACGCGGCGCTCAACGCGCTGTTCACGCAGGATCTCGATGATACGGAACGCGGGGCCGGTCTCGACAAATATTTATACGTCAACGGCGCCTCGTCCGCCCCTGGCCTCGCGCTCATCACCGATCGGACCGATGTCAGCTATTCGCTTGCCGTCATAGGCGGGCTCGACGACGCCCGGCTCGATCGCGTGAACCGGATCGCGCGGCTTGCCGCGATCACCGGCGTCCCCGCGCGCGATCTCGCCTTCGCGCTCTGGGCTTCCGGCGCAACCGATTTCGACGCCGCGGGGCTTGCCGCCGTCGCGAAGACGGTTTTGTTGGCCCGCGATCTTTCGATTCCCGTGGTCGAAGCGGTCGGGCTTTGGTCGGTCCTGAAGACCTGGGGTCGCGGCGAAGGACCGGCTCCGGCGGATCTTTTCGACACGATCTTCAATGCCACGGCGACGAGCCCGTCTGGTGGAACCAGCGGGTTTTATCGTCCGGTTTATACGCCCAATCCGCTGTTCAAGAGCGATGTGACGACCTGGACGCTCGCCGCGAGCGACGCGAAGGGCCAGGAAATTCGCACTTGGTTGTCGACGGCGCTGCGGGTCCCCGTCAAGGATTTGCTGTTGATCGCGGCCCAAGTCGCGAATGGCGCTTCGAGTCTCTCGCTCGACGTGCCCGTGCTTTCCGCGCTCTGGGCGCGCGCGAGATTGGCGCGCGCGCTCGGAATCAGCGCTCCGGATTTGCTCGCGATCATGACGCTTGCCGGCATATCGCGCATTTCGGACCCGGCCGACGTCGCGCAAATCGCGACCTTGAAGCGCTTCCTCGACGAACGCGGCTTCGCGCTCGCCGATCTCGCCTATATCGTGGGCGGCGACCCCGGCGGCAAAACCGGCGTGGTGCGCGCCAAGGATATCGCGCCGTTCCTTGCCGCCTTGCGGGTCAGCGCCGCCGAATGGCTGTTGTCGCCAGCGAGTTTTTCGGGCCCTGGCGGAGCGGACACTGGCGCTCGCATATTCGACACTTTGGCCGTCAACAAAATCATCGATCGATATGGGACGGTGCTGTTTCCGGATTGGAAACTGGTCTTCGCGGTGCTCAACGCCGTCTTCCCCGTCTCGGCGCGTCAGTTCCCAGTCCCAGGGTTGATTTCAAACGATCAGGCGATCGCGGCCTATAACGATCTCGTCAAACACAAGGTGGTGCTCGGCAATGGGTTGGCCTATCCCGTCGACGCCACCACCGACCTCTCGTTTCTGTTTCCGGAGGTCACCGACAAGGACCTGCGCGATGCGATGATCGAATCCATCCGTTCGGTCCTGAACGGCATCACGCGGGACGTCGAATTGTCGATTGCCGTCTGCAAGCCGGCCCTTCGCACGCAGCACGAGGGTCTGTACGGCGAACTCGGCGTCCTGTTGCAAATCGAACCCGCGGCGGCGGCGACCATCGTCACGAGCGGCTTCGCTGTGGCCTTTCCCAACGCCGACCCCGTGCAGCTGTTGCTGACGCCAATGGGAACGCCCGAGGCTTTAAGCCCGCCGCTCGTCTTGGCCGGACGTATCAGCTTCCTTGCCACGCTTCTCGACCTGACGCCGGCCGATCTGAGCGATGCCGCCGCCAAGCCTCGAGCCTTCGGGCTCGCCTCGCTGCAAAGCCTCGGCATGGCGGATGTCTCCTCCTGGAGCGATTATGCCACATTGGTGGCGAATGCTCCGCGCGAGGCGATCGAACAGCGCGCCGTCGCGGCCTATTTGACGAAGGGTGACGTCGCCGCGCTCGCGGCCGCGACCGGATGGGATCCGCAAGGGTTCACCACGCTCGTCGCCGCGCTCTGGGGATCGAGTTTCGTCTTGGCGCCCTCGCAATTGTGGCAGGTTCGGACCTGTTTCGATCTCGCCGGCATCATGGGGACCGATACCGGCGCCTGCGCCGCGATCGCCGCGATCGCGCGCGCGCCCGCGCTTTCCGGCACGACGCCGCCTCTGGCCTGGACGACTTACAAAGATGCCGCGGCGACGCTGACCGCGATGCTCAAGGCGAAATCGTCGGGCGGCGATTGGGCCGCGATTTCGAAGCCGGTGAACGACCGCACGGAGCTCGCGCGCCGCGACGGACTCGTCGCGCTCGCGGTCTGGACCGTCGCGCAATCGTCGCTGAAGATCGAGACCCCGCGCGGCCTCTC
>JARLIW010000179.1 GCA_031291515.1 Beijerinckiaceae bacterium
ATACCGCCGGTCGGCCGGGACGGGAAAAGCGCGAGCGCGTCGATAGGCTTCAAAGCCAGATCGCTCGCGAGGCGAAACGACCGTCCGCGCGGCAGCAGGAAGCAATCGCCCGTCTTGACGCGCACCGGGTCCGGGACTCCGTCCAGCGACAGCCAACATTGGCCGGAAACCAGCGCGTAACATTTGATGCCGTCGTGCCGAGGGAACTGGACGGACCACTGCCCGCCCATATCGAATCCCCCCGCGACATAGCTGCGCAATTTGAGCAGGGAGAGCACATCTGAGAGCGGATCCATCTCATATCCTGGACGATCAACAAGGTAATGCGGACTTTAGAGCATAGATCGTCTTGTCTCAATCGCCTATCCCGTCGACGCGACTGTGAAGGCAGCCATGAACAAGGAGATTTCGCGATGCGTGTTTTCGTTACGGGAGCCACGGGCTTCATCGGATCGGCGGTGGTTCAAGAGCTTATCGGCGCGGGCCATCAGGTGCTTGGACTGGCGCGCTCGGATTCCGGCGCCAAAGCCCTCATCGACGCGGGCGCGGACGTGCATCGCGGCGAACTCGAAGACCTCGAAAGCCTTCGTAGCGGCGCGGCGGCGTCGGATGGCGTCATTCATACCGCCTTTATCCATGACTTCTCGAAATTCGCGGAGAACTGCGCGATCGACCGGCGCGCGATCGAGACGCTCGGCGCCGCGCTCGCCGGCTCCGGCCGGCCTCTGATCGTAACGTCGGGGACGGGCGTGGCGCACACGCCAGGGCGCCTGACGACCGAGGACGACGCCGCGAATGCGCCGTTTCCGCGCGTCGCGTCGGAAGAGGCGGCACTTTCCTTCGCGGAGAAGAACGTGGGCGTTTCGGTGATGCGCCTTCCGCAAGTCCACGACCCGCTCAAGCAGGGCCTCATCAGCTATCTGATCGCCGTGGCCCGCGAGAAGGGCGTCTCGGCCTATGTCGGCGAGGGACGGAACCGATGGCCAGCGGCGCATCGTCTCGATGTCGCTCGACTCTATAGGCTCGCGCTCGAAAAGGGTTCGGCGGGCGTCCGTTATCACGCTGTCGGCGAGGAGGGCGTGCCGCTTCGCGAGATCGCCGAGGCGATTGGGCGAGGTCTGAAGCTGCCGGTCGTCGCCAAGTCTCCGGAAGAGGCGGGCGAGCATTTCGGCTGGCTCGGGTGGTTTGTCGCCTCCGACGTCCCAGCCTCCAGCGCGCTCACGCAAGAACGGCTGGGATGGAATCCCACTGGGGTGGGCCTGATGGCCGATCTCGCCCATGCGCGGGATTTCGAATCCTGAGCCGTCGGGCGCCGACGGCCACCCTGGCGCCCGACACGCGCCGATATCTACAGATAAACTGAAAAGGTAATCTTTACAGGTTACCTTCATATCTGCTAGAAGGCAGATATGAACGATCCGCAAGACGAACCTGACATGTCGAGCGCTTCCGCCTTGGCGGACGACCTTCGAGCGCTTTTTCGCAAACTGAAGCGCAGGTTCCGCGAGCAAGCGAATCCCGGAGACCTGCCGCCGTCTCAAGTCTCCGTGCTTTTGCGCCTCGAAGGCGATGGCGCCGCGACGGTCTCGAGTCTCGCGCGGGCCGAGGGCATGCGCCCGCAATCGATGGGCACGACGGTCGCCGCCCTCGAAGCCGCCGGACTCGTTCATGGCGCGCCCGATCCCGCCGACCGGCGCCAGACCCTCCTGTCGCTCACGGATTCCTGCCGCGCCTGGATCGAAGAAAGCCGAGCGGCGCGGCAGGATTGGCTGGTTCGCACCATCCAAGCGAAACTTTCCCCCCAGGAGCAAAAAGACCTCGCCGGCGCGGTGAAACTCCTCGCGCGGCTTGTCGACTGACGGGTCGCTCGCCCCCGAAACAGTATGGTGTCAAACCGAATGCAAAGGACAATGCCGTGACCGTTACAACGCTCGATCCGAAAACCGCGCTGATTGTCGTCGATCTCCAGCAAGGCATTGTCGCCTTTCCGTTTGTGCATTCCATCGGCGACGTGGTGAAGAAATCATGTTCCCTTATCGATGCGTTTCACCGCCACGGCCTTCCCGTCGTTCTCGTCAATGTCGCGGGGGCGGCGCCGGGGCGAACGGAATCGCCGCGCCGAAGCGAATCGCTTCCCGCGGGATGGACCGACCTGATCCCGGAGATCGATTCGCGGCCCGATGACATCCTCGTGACGAAGCGGACATGGGGCGCGTTCGCGAGCACGGACCTCGAGGCGCGGTTGAAGGCGCATGGCGTCACCCAGGTCGTGATCGTCGGCGTTGCCACCGGGACGGGCGTCGAGTCGACCGCGCGCCAAGCATACGAGGCGGGTTTCAACGTGACGCTCGCCAGAGATGCCATGACCGATGCGCGCCCGGAAGCGCACGATTATAGCCTTGCAAGCGTTTTTCCGCGGCTCGGCGAAATCGGCACGGCCCAAGACATCATCGATCTTCTCGACCAGCGGAGCGCCTGACCATGGAATGGCTTTATGATCTCTCGTACTTTTTCGGAGGCGCCTTTCTCGCCAACGCCATTCCGCATTACGTCAGCGGCACCATGGGTCGGCCGTTCCAGAGCCCGTTCGCCTAGCCGCCTGGCCAAGGGCTTTCATCCTCGACCGTGAACGTCCTATGGGGATTTGCGAATCTCGTCGTCGGTTATCTTCTCATTGCCCGCGTGGGAAATTTCGATCTGCGCGCGATCGATCATGTGACCGCCCTCGGCTTGGGCGTGTTGCTGTTGGGACTCGTGGCGGCGCGGGGTTTCGGACGGTTTCACGGTGGCAATTCGCCTGGGGGTGCTTAACGCATGGCCAAAGGCACGTTTCGCTCGCTCAAGATTTTCAATTACCGCGTCTGGGCGGTCGGTGCGCTCGTCTCCAACATTGGGACGTGGATGCAGCGCACGGCCCAGGATTGGCTGGTGCTGACGCAACTCACGCACCATAGCGCGACCGCCGTCGGCGTCGTCATGGGCCTCCAGTTTGGTCCACAACTTCTGCTGTTGCCCTGGACCGGCTATGCGGCCGACCGCTTCGACCGGCGCAAGCTTCTCGTCGCGACCCAGGCGGCGATGGGGGTGTTGGCCCTGGTGCTAGGTCTTCTCACCGTCGCCGGGCAA
>JARLIW010000180.1 GCA_031291515.1 Beijerinckiaceae bacterium
GCGCGCGACCTTGCCCCAGGTCGAGGGATCCGCCGCGTCGCGCTCGATCGTCGCCGTCGCGCTGGCGCCCAAGCCAAGAACGTCCGCGCCGGTTTGCGCGGCATAGCTTGGTCCGGCGAGCGCCTGCGGGCTTTCGGAGCCAGAAAGCGGTTCGAAAAACGCGGCCTGCGTCGGCGCGAGGGTCTCGGGCTGCTGATAGGCGATTTCGAGATGGGTGAGCTGGGCCGTCGTCGTCTCGCGCAACTGGGTGATCAGTTCGCTGAACAGTTCGAAGGCTTCCGACTTATATTCGTTGAGGGGATCGCGCTGCGCGAGGCTGCGCCAGCCGATCACTTGGCGCAGATGATCGAGCGTCACGAGATGCTCGCGCCAGAGATGGTCGAGCACTTGCAGCACGACCTGTTTCTCGACATAGCGCGTGATATCGGCGCCGTTTTTCTCGACGCGCGCGGCATAGGTTTCGTCGGCGGCTTTTTGCAGCCGCTCGCGCATTTCTTCCTCGCCGATGCCCTCTTCCTTT
Organism: Beijerinckiaceae bacterium; assembly: GCA_031291515.1. Classification (GTDB taxonomy): domain Bacteria; phylum Pseudomonadota; class Alphaproteobacteria; order Rhizobiales; family Beijerinckiaceae; genus RH-AL1. The sequence continues at coordinate 521 of JARLIW010000180.1, forward strand.
TGCCAATCGGCGAGCGGAACTTGGACATTGAGATTTCTGTCGAGCGCTTGGGCGAGGCCCGCGATGTCCCAGCTTTCGGGATAGGCATCGCGCGGAATATACTTGGCGACGATATCGTCGACGACGCCTTCGCGCATTTCGGCGATCATCTCTTCGAGCGAATCCTTGCCCATCATCTCGCGGCGCTGTTCGAATACGACCTTGCGCTGGTCGTTCATCACATCGTCGTATTTCAAGATGTTCTTGCGCATGTCGAAATTGCGCGCCTCGACCTTTTGCTGCGCTTTTTCCAACGCCTTGTTGATCCAGGGATGGACGATCGCCTCGTCCTCCTTGAGCCCGAGCTTGACGAGCATCGACTCCATGCGGTCGGAGCCGAAAATCCGCATCAAATCGTCTTTGAGCGACAGGAAGAACTTCGAACGGCCGGGGTCGCCCTGGCGACCCGCGCGGCCGCGCAACTGATTGTCGATGCGGCGGCTTTCATGCCGTTCGGTCCCGATGATGTAGAGACCGCCCGCCGCGATCGCCTGGTCGCGGAATGCGTCGATCTCGGCGCGCAGTTCGGCTTCCTTGGCATCGCGCGCGGGACCGGGTTCGATGTCCTTCAGTTCGAGCGCGAGCCGCATTTCGAGATTGCCGCCGAGTTTGATGTCGGTGCCGCGTCCGGCCATGTTGGTTGCGACCGTGATCGCGCCGGGCACGCCGGCCTCGGCCACGATAAAGGCTTCCTGCTCGTGGAAGCGCGCATTGAGCACGGTGAACAGCTTTGACGGCTTGCCCGCGCGCGCGGCGGCGTAGAGCTTCTGCAAGGCGGCCGGTTCCGACACGTCGAGCAATTTATAACCCTGCTTGACGAGATAATCCGCGAGCTGTTCGGATTTTTCGATCGAGGTCGTGCCGACCAGCATCGGCTGCATCTTGGCGTTCGCTTCCTCGATCTCGCGGACGATCGCCTTGAGCTTTTCCTCATAGGAGCGATAGACCTCGTCGTGCTCGTCGAGCCGCCGGACCGGTTTGTTGGTCGGGATTTCGACGACGTCGAGCTTGTAGATCTCGGCGAATTCGTCCGCTTCCGTGGCCGCCGTGCCGGTCATGCCGGCGAGCTTCTTGTAGAGGCGGAAGTAGTTTTGGAAGGTGATCGAGGCCAGGGTCACGTTTTCGGGCATGACCTTGACATGCTCTTTCGCTTCCAGCGCCTGATGCAGCCCTTCGGAAAAGCGGCGGCCCGGCATCATGCGGCCGGTGAATTCGTCGATGATGACGATCTCGCCGTCGCGGACGATGTAATCCTTGTCGCGCTGGAACAGTTTGTGGGCGCGCAGGGCCTGGTTGACGTGATGCACGAGCGTGACGTTGTGGGCCTCGTACAAGGTGCCTTCGGTCAAGGCGCCGATATCGGCGAGCAAGGTTTCGATATGCTCGTTGCCGGCCTCGGTGAGGTTGGTCGTGCGCTGCTTCTCGTCGAGATCGAAATCCGCCGCGTCGAGCAGCGGGATGACCTTATCGACGAGGTTGTACAAATCGGACTTGTCGTCGGATGGGCCGGAAATGATCAGCGGCGTGCGCGCTTCGTCGATGAGGATCGAATCCACTTCGTCGACGATCGCGAAATGATGCCCGCGCTGGGACATTTGTCCCAGCTCGTATTTCATGTTGTCGCGCAGATAATCGAAACCGAATTCGTTGTTGGTGCCGTAGGTGATGTCGGCGGCATAGCTCTTGGCGCGCTGCTCGTCGTCGAGGCCGTGGACGATGATGCCGAAGCTGAGGCCGAGGAAATTATAGATCTGCCCCATCCATTCGGCGTCGCGCCGGGCGAGGTAGTCGTTCACGGTGATGACGTGAACGCCCTTGCCTTCGAGGGCGTTGAGATAGGTCGCGAGCGTGGCGACGAGCGTCTTGCCTTCGCCGGTTCGCATTTCCGCGATGCCGCTTTCGTGCAAGACCATGCCGCCGATCAGCTGCACGTCGAAATGGCGCTGGCCGAGCACGCGCTTGGCCGCCTCGCGCACGGTCGCGAAGGCCGGCACGAGCAGATCGTCCAAGCGCTTGCCGGCCGCGAGCTGTTCGCGGAACATCGCGGTGCGGGCCTGAAGCTCGGCGTCGGTGAGCTTGATCATCTCGGGCTCGAGCGCGTTGATCGCCGCGACACGCGGCCGGTAGCCCTTGAGCCGCCGGTCGTTCGACGACCCAAACACCTTTTTCGCGAGAGCACCGAGCATCGAAAAGACCTTTCCGGCGGGACGGGCCGGTTATGAAAACACGCAGGGATCGAACGAAGCGGAGCTGCCCTTGCAACAGGAGCCAGCGATGCTCTCTCCTTACCGGGACCGGCTGTCGCGCAAGCGGTACCGGCCGACCGGGCTACCTCGACGGCGGCGCACGGCTCTACCGCGAGCGCAATGCCCGCCGATAGCCGAGGCAGAGATAGGATCGAGGTCCGGCCTTGTCAAATAAATGGGAGACGTGGGGGCGAATTTATCGCGTCCGCTTGGCAATTTCGCGCTCTCATTTGTATCCGGCGAACCGCTCGATCAGCCATCGCCCCGCCGGGCCTGGCGGCGCATGCGAGGCATAAATGATCAGCAGCGGAAACGTCGCGCCCTTCCAATCGGGAAAGTCGAGCGCGACGAGGCGTCCGGCCGCCAGATCGGCGCGGACCATGTGCAAGGGCATGTTGCCCCAGCCGACCCCGGCGAGCAGCAGACCGTGCTTGGCGCCGAGATCGGCGAGCCGCCAGGTCTTTTCCGAATGGACGCCGAAATCCTGGCCCGCGGTCAGCGACGAGCGGTCGGTGAGGACGAGCTGGATGTGATCGCGAAGCGCTCCAGGTTCGTGCCGTCCCGGGGCGGCCAAGGGATGATCGGGCGCGGCGACCGGGATCAGCTCGACGCCCTTGAGGGGAAGCGTTTCCAATCCCGGGTGCCGGCCCGCGAACGGTCCGCTGATTCCGAGCGTCGCGGCGCCGTCCAAGACCCGCTGCCGGACGGCGCCGAGCGCTTCGATATGCAGCCGGACGGGAACCGTGGGAAACATGGTCTGAAACGCCCGCAGCGCATCGACGAGCTGGTAGGTCGGCAGCATCACGTCCACCACCAGCGCCATTTCAGCCTCGAGGCCCTCGCTCAGGCCTTTGACCCTGGCGCGCAATTTGTCGAAGCCGCGCGAGAGGCCGCAGGCCTCCGCCGCGACCGCCCGGCCCGCTTCCGTCAGCCTCGGTTTGCGCGTCGTCTCGCGATCGAACAGCTTGATGCCGAGCTGGGCTTCGAGATTATCGATGGCATAGCTGATCGCCGAGGTCGCCCGGCCCAGTTTGCGGCCCGCGCCCGCAAGCGTTTCAGCCTCGGCCACCGCGAGAAAAACCCGGAGCTGATCGAGCGTCGGTGTTCCTGGTTCGGTCATGACGAC
>JARLIW010000181.1 GCA_031291515.1 Beijerinckiaceae bacterium
CCTTTCCACGACTATTGTGGCACTGCTGACAATTCCGCCCGAAGAGTTCGGCACCTCGGACTGTCGCCGCCATGTCGTCCGCGAACGGATTCTTGGGCTGATCCTCGTCGGATGCGCCAGCGGCGATGGATGAGATTGGGAGGGCGAGGCCGATGGTTATTCCACTTCAACAAAATCAAGCATTTCAGAGCCATCGCGACGCGCTACGACAGACGCGCCGACAATTTTCTCGCCTCGATCCAGCTCGCCTCAATCCGAATTTGGATACGCGCTAATGAGTCTATGGCCTAGTCTAAGCCGGTGGGTCGTTGTCGAAATCGATTTTACGTTCCGAATGGAAATCCCGAACAAAAGAAGGCGGCGCCGAAGCGCCGCCAGTTGTCGGAAGAGACGTCGTAGCTAGCCGGGAGCATCTGACATTCGAGGGAGGATTTCTCTTCCAATATTTAATAGCGGACGGGTCCTATTGAAGGAACGAGATCAAGAGTGCGTTGACCTCCGCCGCGCGTTCCATATGCGGCATATGTCCGCTGTCTGCTAGGACGCGCACGGTGGCCGCTACGGGCAATTCTTGCGAATGCGCAACCGGGATCACACGATCCTCTTCGCCCCAGATAATTTGGACGGGGATCGAGAGTTCGGGGAGCCGGCCGGCGAGAACGGTCGTTTGGGTTCCATCTTTAAAATTGACGTCGGCGATCTTCGTCAGCGCTTCGGACGCGCCGTCGATGCGTTTGGCTTTGATGAGATCGTCGATCATGTCCCTCTTGACGAGCGATGGGTCGGCAAACAGCATTTGGAGGACCGGTTCGAGAGCCTTCCGCCGATCCGAGGCGACGAAGCCGTCGATAAACGTGGCGTTGATCTCCTTGCCCAAGCCCGCGGGGGATATCAACGATAGCGAAGCCGCGCGCGATGGATCATCGAGAGCGATCGATAGCGCAATGGCGGCGCCGAGCGAATGCCCGACGAAATGCGCGGAAGGAATTGCCAAGGCGGCGAGGGTGTCGGATACGATTTTCGCGAGGGCTGAAATGTCCGCCGCGCCGACGTCCTTGGTGGAGCCGCCATGGCCCGGCAGATCGAGGGCAATCGTTCTATGGTGATCGGCCAACGCGGGTTGCGTGAAAAGCCAGCTGTTCAAGTCACCGCCAAATCCATGAATGAAAACGACCGGCGGTCCCGCGCCTTGCCCCATATCGAGATAGCGTATCTTCCGGCCGGAAACGTCCACCGTCGATGGTTCCACCTCCGACGCCTTGTCCTCGCCGGTATCCGCGTTGACAAACTCAGCCTGGAACGAATCGATGAAACGATCGATCTCATCCTCGGAGACGTCCGCGCTCGCCATGACGGCGATCAAGGCTCCGACCGGCAATTCGTCCTGCACCGTCGCCACATGGCGGCGCATGATTCCGTTGAACGGACTTTCAAACGCGTTTGTTATCTTTGTCGTCTCGATATCGGCGATATCGTCGCCGGCCTTGACAACGGCGCCGATCGGTTTGGCCCAGGAGGCAACCTTGCCTTCCGTCATCGCGAGCCCAAACTTGGGCATCGTTATCGCGTTTATCTCGCCCATGATTATGCGTTCTCCCGGATTTTGTAGCCCATGACCGATTTCACGGCCTGCTCGACGCGATCGGCGTTGGGAACGAAGAGGTCCTCGAGGTTTGGCGCGAAGGGCACGGGCGTATGGGGCGGACAGACCATACGGATTGGCGCTTTCAGCGCGCCAAAAGCTTCTTGAGCCACGAGGGCCGATACATCCGTCGCCATGTTGCAGCGAGGACTGGCCTCGTCGACGATGACGAGCCGGCCGGTCTCTTCGACGCATTGAAGAATAGTGTCGGCGTCCAGGGGCGACGTCGTTCGTGGGTCGAGAACGTTGCAATGGATCCCTTGCTTCGCGAGCCGGTCGGCGGCTTCGTTTGCAATCTGAACCATGCGTCCGAAGGCGACGATCGTTACATCGTCACCTTCGCGGGTCAGGTTCGCCTCGCCGAACGGAATGGTATAAGTTTCATCTGGAACTTCCTCGACCTGGTCGTACATCACCTTGTTTTCGAGGAAGATGACTGGATCGTTGTCGCGGATCGCTTGAATCAACAGACCTTTGACCTCGTAGGCGGACGAAGGGATGACGACCTTGAGACCTGGGATGTGCGTGAATATCGGGTAGAGGCATTGGCTGTGCTGGCTCGCCGCTCGAAACCCGGCGCCATACATCGCGCGGATCACAAGCGGCGTTACGGCATGGCCGCCGAACATGTAGCGAAACTTCGCGGCCTGATTGAAGATCTGGTCGAAGCAGACGCCCATGAAATCGATGAACATGAGTTCCGCGATCGGCCGCAGTCCCGTCGCGGCGGCCCCGGCGGCGGCCCCGATATAGGCGCTTTCGCTCAACGGCGTATCAAGGACTCGCCCACGCCCGAATTCGGTCACGAGTCCCTTGGTTACGCCGAGCACGCCGCCCCAAGCGTCTTGATCGCCGGGAGCGCCGGCGCCTCCAGCGACGTCCTCGCCCATGAGGATGACGGTCGGGTCGCGCCGCATCTCGGAGGCGATTGCCTCGTTGATGGCTTGTCTGTAACTCTTCTTGCTCATCTGTCAAAAACCTCAATAGGAAACATAGACGTCGGTCAGAAGGTCCGCGTCGGATGGGAGCGGGGCGGCCTTGGCATGAACGACCGCGGCATCGATATTGGCCGCGCTTTCGCGATCGATGGCGTCGAGGTCTTCATGCCGGAGAAGGGCGGCGTCGGTGACCTTGGACCTGAAACGTCGCAGACAGTCTTGCCCGGCCCTTATTCGATCGACTTCGCCGGTGCCACGATACGTCGTCGCGTCTCCTTCGAAGTGGCCGTAGAACCGATCTAACATCACGTGGAGCATGCTGGGTCCGCCACCGTTGCGCGCGCGCTCGATCGCCTCCCGAGCAGCCTCGTAAACCGCGAAGAAGTCGTGGCCATCGACTTGGACCGCCGGGATGCCGAAACCTTCGGCCCGCTTCATCTGTGTGCCGCCAACGGCGTAAGACGCCGCGGTCGCTTCGGCATATCCGTTGTCTTCACATACGAAGATCACCGGAAGGGACCAAATTTTCGCTAGGTTCAGGCTTTCAAGCGTGGTCCCCTGGTTCGATGCGCCGTCACCGTAAAAGGCGATAGCGACGCCGCCGGTCTTAAGGGTCTTCGCGGTCAGCGCGGCCCCGCAAATGAGAGGCGGGCCGCCTCCGACGATGCCGTTGGCGCCGAGCATTCCCTTTCCGATCTCGGCAATGTGCATCGAACCGCCCTTGCCGCCGCAAACGCCATCCTTCTTGCCGTAAATTTCGCTCATCATGGCGCGGACATCGACGCCCTTGGCGATGCAATGTCCGTGGCCTCGATGCGTGCTGGCCAACTTGTCCCGTTCGGTCAGATGCATGCAGATGCCCGCCGCGGAAGCTTCCTCGCCGGCATAAAGATGCACGAAGCCCGGTATCTCGCCGGTTGCGAACTCGACATGAAGCCTCTCCTCGAAGTCTCGGATGGTCCTCATCGTGCGGTAGGCCTTGAGTAGGTTTTCCCGACTCAATTGCATTTTGTTTCCCCCTTGAGATCACTTCGTTTCGACGGCCTTCAGACGCGGCCTCGAAAACCCTTTGGCAGTGATATTATGATTTTCGTTTTTAGTGCAATAATTAATGCCAGAACTTGAATACATCATTCGGCCATGTCGGCGCTTATATAGTCTCAAAACTGAGAATTCCGTCTCATAAATAATAAAATCTGAAAAATGTAGAAGTTATATTGTACTAATGGCGGGATATGCCAAAAATATTTTATATATATCTTGAGCGACCTGCGGCAATGAAAAATGAACCGCGCTGGACTCGGAAGAAGTCGTCTCGGGTCGGCACGCGATATGGGGGGAAAGCGATGACTGAAAGTAAAACAACGAAGCCTTTTTCAGTGGGGATGTCCGCTGTTCTTGGAGCCGTGATGGCGATCGCCGCCGCGCCGAGCGCCCAGGCCGAAGACATCACGTTCGCGGTAATCGGACCGCACGAATACGAGCTTCCCGTCAACTTCCAGCCATTTAATGTCTTCGTGCAATATGGCGAGTTTAACGGGACATCGAAACAATTCGATTCTTCCGGGCATATCACCAACATGCCGCAACAATCCCTTACCGAGGGACTTAGCAAATACGTCCACTTTTGGACTTTCGCGGAGCTTCCCGGTATCGGCTTCGCCTACGAGGTTATTGTCCCCGAAGTCAGTATCGGGACATCGGGCGGCGCCAACATCAGCGGGTTTGGGGATACCCTGACTGGTCCGGCCGTCTGGTTTAAACCGTCAGCCGACAGCACGATTGGCTTTCAGTCCTTCTTCACCGCGCCGATTGGCACGTCGCAAGTCACGAATCATTATTTCTCAAATTACTCGAGCATTTTTTATGACTACCAAGCGAAGGCCTTCGACATCACTGGAAATACGGGCGCCGTTTTCAGGACCGATCAGCGCGGAGATGGGCTTGTGTCGATCGGTGAAGGCACGACCTTTCACACCAATCTTCGGGTCGGCCTCAAAACGGGAACGATGATCGAGCCGTTCGCCGCGATCGATTTCCAGACGACCAGTTCAAGCACGGTCCGCGCGACCGGGATTACTGTTCCGTACTCGAACAGTTCCGACCTCGCATTGGGCGGTGGCTTGGTCTTCACGCTCGACCCCAAGATCAATGTGACGCTGCGATATTCGCGCAGCGTTGCTGGCATCAATACGCCGCTCACAAATGCGGGATATCTGAAGTTCGTCTACTTATTCTAATCAAACCGTCAAAAAAACAGAGAAAAGGGGAAGAAACTGATGCGTGCTCTTTATAAAAAATTCTTGGTGCCGGGGTTTGCCGCGATCGTAGCGGCTGGAATGGGGTGGAATGCCTCCGCCGACTCGTTGTCGGTTGGAAATTCGGATCCAAACAACTGGCCCGAATACCATCGGACTTGGAACGCTTGGCGCTATAGTCCCCTCGAACAGATCAACAAGACGAACGTCAAAAAGTTGAAGGTAGCGTGGATCCATCAAGCCGGAGACATTACCAACGGCCTTTTATCGACGCCGCTCGTCGAAGACGGCATCATGTATTATGTCGCGCCAAACAACAACGTATTCGCTCTTGATGCGGTGACCGGAACCCAAATCTGGCACTATCAGCCGAAATTGAACCCGATCGCGAACCAGAGTTTTTACGCCTATCAAAGCCGCAACATCACCCTTGGCAAGACCTTCGTCTACCTGGGTACGCTCGATGGACGCGTGGTTGCTGTCGATAAGAAGACGGGATCCGAGGTTTGGTCGACCCAGCTTACCGATCTCAAGAAATGTTACGGCTGTCTGTTTTCATCGACTCCGGTGCTTGCGGGAAACGTTCTGGTCGGGGGCACGACCGGAGGCGATCAACCGATCGCGGGGAAGATTTTTGGCGTTGACGCAACAACGGGCAAACTCCTCTGGACGTTCAACACCACCAAGGACGATCCCAAAAGCTGGCCTGGCGACACCGGCAAAGTCGGCGGCGCGACAGCCTGGAACGTCGGGACTTATGACCCCACGACCGATTCGGTTTATATCGGGGTCGGCAACGCGGCGCCGGATTTCTTCAACAACGAACGGCACGGAGACAATCTCTATGCCGCCTCGCTGCTTGCGCTCGATCCGAAGAATGGGACGGTCAAGTGGGCGCGTCAGGAAATCCCCAACGACCATTACGACTATGACGCCGCCTATGAAGCGCTCGTCTTGGACCAGGCGGGAAAACAGGTCATCACTCATCTGAGCAAAAGCGGATTTGTCTTCGTCATGGACAAATCGAGTGGAGCGCTGACGAATGTTTGGCCAATGAGCAAGACGTTCAACTTTGTGAAGAGCATCGATCCTCACACCGGGGCGCTGATCGGCCAAGTGGGAGACTATGCGTTCGACAAGGAAACGACCATCTGCCCCTATCTCCTTGGCACGAGAAGCTGGAACCCGGGCGCTTACAATCCCAAGACCAAGCTCTGGTACAATAATGCCATGGAGGTTTGCGAGGTCATCAAGCCCGCGAAGCAAGACGTGTCGAAGATTGGGATCGCCGGTCTCTATCTCGGCGTCGACAAACTCGAGGCCGTTTCGCCACCGAATGAACCGGCGAGCGCCAGGCTCGAGGCCCGCGACCCGCTTACTGGTAAATTGGCGTGGTCGGTGCCCTACAAGCTCCCCGGACTGGGTGGCGTGCTTACGACAGGTGGAGACCTCGTGTTTAACGGCGATCCCCAAGGGCTCGTCCATGCTTATGATGCCGGAAACGGAAAAGAACTCTGGTCCTTCCAAACAGGCTCGGGCATCCGCGCGGGGATCATCAGTTACGCCGTGAATGGAAAACAGTACATTGCGGTTCCGAGCGGCTATGGCTCGTTGGCGCCGGGCTTCATGGCTAGCGTTTTTCCGGAAGTCACCAAGATTCCAGGTGGCGCCACCATGATTGTTTTTGCTCTCGAGTAGGGCAGGCGCCGGACCGAGAGCGCCGTTCACTTGGGTGGCATCACCCAAGTGACAAGAAATCGCTCTCTTTTTAAGAAGTTGGAGCATGTCCTCGATCGAAAAGTCCGCGACTTTTTTCGAGACGTGCTCTAAGCCGGCCGCTCTTCGAATCCGCGGCGTAAGCGCCGCGGCGCCACACCAAACCGGGACGTATCATTGCATGCAGGTTTCAAAAATCAGTCTCAGGACATCTTTGGTTGTTCTTTCCACCCTCCAGTTTTGCTGGACCGTCGAGGCGGCCGATTTGGAAACGACGCCGGACCTCGGATCTCCGGCTTTAGTTGACGAGGGACGCGCGCAGTTTGCGCAAAATTGCGTCTATTGCCACGGGAATGGCGGAACCGGCGGCAAGGCGGGACCCATCGCGGGACGCGACGATTTGACCCCAGACTACGTCTTCCAAACAATTACCAACGGGAAGCGTGCCGGTTCTCTTGTTATGCCGTCCTGGAAGGAGTCTATCGACGTTCCGACGCGGTGGGCGTTGGTCGCATATATCATGTCGCTGCGGGCGAAGCCATGAGCAACGTCGTCTGGCGCGCCTGTTCTGGCGGGGTCGCGGCGGCGGCGATTTCTCTTGGATTGATGACGCCGGTCTCGGGACGCTCCTTGGCTGATATCGAAGAATCGGGAACCTTCGAAGTCTGCCTTCAGGAAGATAATGCGCCGTTTTCGGATCAGCACACCAACAAGGGGGTGCTCGTCGATATCGGCGATTTGGTCGCCAATAAGCTCGGGGTGAAGATGGTGGAAACTTGGCTATTTTCCGCCGAATATGTCCGCAAGACGTCCTGCGACCTCGTTCCCGCGGTTGCCGACATTCCAAACGACGAGCCCCTGAGGCTCTCCTCGCCATATGTCGAAATCCGGTCGCTCGCAGTCTCTCGCGTCAGCGCCGCGAAATTGAGTGGCGCGGAGGATTTCAAGGGGCGCTCGATAGGTGTTCTCGCCAATTCTTACGCGCGTCATGTCTTTTCTCAAAAGGGCTACAAGCTTTCGGTCCATTATCTGGAAAACGAAGAAATCCTCAAAGCCGTCGAGGATGGCGAAATCGATGTCGGCATCGTGCCGCAAACAAGCTTCGACTGGTATGTACGCCAACGTCCTGATCGGCTGCGCGCCGATGCCAGTCCGGTCGGAACAGACTTTGATTATTCGGCCGCCCTTGGACTGCGCCGCGCGGACAAGCCCCTGCTTGCCAAGGTCAACGACATTCTCCGGGAGGCTGTCGCCGACGGGACGGTCCGCGGCATCTTTGAACGTTACGGACTGCGGTACGAAGCGCCGAAGGCCAACTAGTTTCGGATTTGTGGATCGCGGACGGGGAACCCACGCATCGCGAATCGCAACTTCAATGCGCCCAGACGGCGCAAACAGGGTGTGCCTCGTCGTCGCGACGACGCACGCGGGCGCCATCCATGTCGCCGCTGATCATATCTCAGAGGAACGTCTCGAACGTAAGGTCAAACCACGATGGAAATCAAATCGGCAACGGCGTCTCGCCACCCCGAGAAGGCACATCGTCCGGATCAACCGGTCGCCTCGAAGCCCATTTGGATTCGCGCGAAGGCGCCAGGGTCTCCGTCGTGGAGCGAGACGAGCGCCATCGTGCGAGGCCGCAAGCTTGTGACTGTCTGCGAGGAAGCAGCCTGTCCCAACATCGCGGAGTGTTGGTCCAAGCGGCACGCGACCTTCATGATCATGGGCGCGACTTGCACGCGAGCCTGTTCGTTCTGCAACATCGCAACCGGCCTGCCGGGTCCTCTTGACGACGGCGAACCAGGCCGTCTCGCGGATGCCGTCGCCAGTATGGGACTCGAACACGTCGTCGTCACCTCCGTAGACCGCGATGACCTTCCCGACGGGGGAGCTTCACACTTTGCGCGGGTCGTCGCGGCCCTCCGTTTGGCAAGTCCAGTCACGACGGTGGAACTTCTCGTCCCTGATTTCTTCCGCAAGAGCGGCGCCTTGGAGACAGTCCTGGCCGCCGGACCAGACATCCTGAACCACAATATCGAAACAGTGCCATCGCTGTATCAAGCGGTGAGACCCGGCGCGCGTTACTTCCATTCAGTCCGGTTGCTCCAGCGCGCGAAGGAACTCGATCCGCATGTCTTCACGAAATCCGGCATCATGGTGGGACTAGGCGAAGAACGCGGGGAGATTCTGCAGGTCATGGATGATCTACGTTGTGCCGGAGTCGACTTTCTGACGATAGGCCAATACTTGCAGCCAACCCGCAAGCACCACGCCGTCGCGCGCTTCATGCCTCCGGACGAATTTGCGTCGCTCGAAGCCGCCGCATACAGTAAAGGCTTTCTCCTCGTATCGGCATCGCCGATGACCCGGTCTTCGTATCATGCGGGTCGCGACTTCGCGAAATTAAAGCAGCTCAGACGATCAGCGGCATCTGTGTGAAACCATCGCTCTTGGCGGCAATCGTCTCGCAAGCCGCAAGTTTTACAGCAGCGTTCGTGTCCAAGTGTTTGTGTGGGGCACGAGCGATATCCTCGTCGCCAGCGCGGCCGAGGCGCGCCAGACCACGGCTCGGGGATTGCACCCGACCGTCGAAATTTCATTCTGGCACAGCCGATAGGCGTAGGCTGTCACTGAAGTTGAGACGAAGAGATCTCGCCGCGGTGCCCGGCACTAAAGTGGGAGAGGCGTCGCATATCCGCCTTTAACGGATTGGTTTACATTAGCGTCGGTTTCTTTTCTGCGGCCTCTTGAAATAGCATTCTCAGGACATTTGTTCGACGATGATTCTACCAACTAGGCGACATAGCGACCGCGTCTTTTCCGCCGGTTTGGAAGGTAGCCCGTTTCCGGGTTCGCTTATCACCAACTCTTGGAAGCGGTGCTTGGATCAATATCGTCTCGATCCCGACAAAAGCGAGCCCGCGAGGGTTTTGTCGAATTGCGAACTGCGCGATGCGCGCGGCCCCTCCGAGCGCCTCGTGAAAATTGCCGAAAGCGAACTCGATATTCTTCACAAACTGGTTGTATCCTCGGGATATGTCGTAATGCTGACCGATGCGAGCGGCGTCGCCGTTGCCTCTCGCAGCCTGCGTCATCTAGAAAATGAGTTTCGAAAGTGGGGACTTTGGGCGGGGGCCGTCTGGAGCGAGGAATGCGAGGGCACCAACGGAGTCGGAACTTGCCTCGCCGAACAACGTCCTGTCACCGTTCATCGCGACGAGCATTTCCGTAGCCGCTACATCGGCTTGACATGTACGGTCGCGCCCATTTTCGACCCCTATGGGCGGATCGCCGGGGGGCTCGACATTTCCGCATGCAGAGATGATATCGATAGCCGGATCATAGCATTCGCGGAAGCGGCCACTAACGCGGCGGCGCGACGGATCGAAGAAGCTTGCTTCAAAGAGGCGTTTCCGCGCTGCTGGATTGTTTCGCCCGGCGATTTCGCTGAAGGAAAAGCGCTTCTCGCGTTTGATTCAGATGGACGTATCGCAGGGGCCAATCGCTCCGCGCGGTCTATGTTCGGAATCAGCGACGGCTCGCTCGAAAGTGGCGTGGAGATCGTAGAGACCGATATCGACACGGTCTCGTCAATGGGCGTATCGCGCTTTTTTCAGGATGGGAGCAGACACTTTTTTGCAATCAGCCGGGAGGACACTTACGTGTCGCCTCCTGTTTTTAAACCGAAGCAGCCGGCCCGGCGCGGCAGCCGTTTGGACCTAGACGTATTCGCGGGAGAGGACCCCGATCTGCGCAGAAGCCTGCCGCGTGTCAAGGCGGCGTTCGCGATGGATATGCCCGTGATCATCTTTGGCGAAACGGGAACCGGCAAAAGCACCCTGGCCCGGGTCATCGCCAACGATGGAGGGAACATTGGACCCTTCGTAACTCTCGAGTGCGCCGCGATTTCGGAAGCGTCCGCGGACGCACAGCTCTTCGGATGCGTATCCGATAAGTGGCGGGAAAGCTCGGTGGGCCGTATCGTTCAGGCCGATGGCGGCACGTTGTTTCTCGACGAAATTGGTGACATGCCGCTAAATCTCCAGTCTCGCCTTTTGCACGTCATCGAGAAACGGGAGGTTCAAGCCATCGGATCTGATAAGGTCCACCAGGTCGCTATCCGCATCATCGCGGCAACGTCTCGTGATCTGAAAGAGATGGTTGAAACCGGCCTTTTTCGGGCCGACCTGTATTACAGACTCAGCGGCGCGACGATTACTTTGCCAGCAATGCGCCACCGCGCGGACAAAGCGTCCATTGTCAAGAATGCCTTGCGCTCGGTTGCTCCAGCCGTGGCGTTGTCTGAATCCGCTTTGGACGCCCTCATGGCGTTTCACTGGCCGGGCAATTTTCGACAGCTTGAACAAATTCTTCGGCTTGCTTCGGCAACATGCGTTGGAAATAGGATTACGCCTGACGACCTCAGCCTTCCAGTTGATGAAGTCTTGACAGATATCCCTATCTCCGAGGGGATGGCAGCTATAGAAATGGCGGAGCGCGCTGTCCTTGCCCAGCATCTCACCGAAAATCACTTTGATGTTGCAACGACAGCCACGAAGCTCGGAATGAGCCGTGCGACCCTATATCGAAAAATAAAGCGCTTTGGCCTCTGATCGCTTGGCTTGATCCGTCTCCGCGACGGTGGTCCGACTTTTAAGCTCGTTTTTCCGGCGTAGGCGATTGGAATGGTGTCGATCAAACGATTTTAGGCTTCAGGAAATTAGGCTCGGGCCGCATGGATCACATCCAAAAGAGGATGGCGGCGGCGATACCTTTCGTGGACATGAACCTATTTCTTCCAGAGTCTCGACCATGTCTTCATCCGATAATCGACCCCCTGATTCCGAAACCGACGAAAATCGCGTGAAGGTGTCCACGATGGTCAAAACGCGGATCTTCCGCGCGGTCGTAAGCTGATCGTGGACAAGTCCGCCGTCGCGGCACGGGCCGATAGATCGGAGCGTGCGATTCGCATGATGCTGTCGCTCGCATTCTTGGATCCGAAGCTCGTCAAGGCAGCGCTTCATGGCAACTGCCGCGCGGCATCGGCGTCAAATGTCTGATCGGCTCGCCCGCGAACTGGCATGATCGATGGCGCGCCATCGGCTTGAGCTGGCCGGCGTCATCAGGCGCCAAACCAACGGACAGGTCCTCGTCTCGCGCGGCTGAGGCCATAGCGCCAGCTCGGGCCAAACGTCCCTGCTATATGTCAATTCGCGCGCAAATCTGTCCCCCCTTTCGCTTTGAAAGTTAGCCCCCTTGGCGCTGTCGATTGCAGTCGCCCGGCGGCGTAGCGCGGAGCCCTTGCGTAGCGCAGCGGGCAGCCGGCGGGGGCACCCGAGGCGTGGGCCGATCAAGCTCTGTTTTTGAAGCGCGAGCTCTCGTTGCCGGTTTCGACTATGTCGCAATGATGGGTGATGCGATCGAGCATGGCCGTGGTCATCTTGGCGTCGCCGAACACCTGGGGCCAGTCGGCGAAGGCGAGGTTGGTGGTGATGATGATCGAGGTATTTTCGTAGAGTTTGCAGATCAGGTGGAATAGGAGCTGGGCGCCGGCCTGGCTGAACGGCAGGTAGCCGAGGTCGTCGATGATGATCAGGTCATGGCGCGGCAGGGTCTCGACCAGGCGACCGCTGCGGCCGGCAGCACGATGATGCGGTCGGCATAGGCGCGCACCAGCACGCCACGGCCGGCGGCCCGGGCGTCGACGCTGTACTTGTTGCGGTCATGGGTGATCAGGCAGGTGGTCGTGGCGCGCATCGGCTTCTCGCTGAAGCCGGCGAACGGACGGCATGATGATCAGGTCGATAGCACATCCCAAGCTCTAAATGGGTTCACCGCCCGGACGCCTATCGACCGGCCGGTCGAACGCCGGAATCCAACGAGACGGACCGTAGTGAGATCGCGGAGTTCAAACGGCGGCGATGATTAAGCCGATCGTCAGTTTGTCTCTGACGATGGACATTTGACGGCGGACCGAGGTGTAATACGCTGGCCAATGGCCCTTGTAGGTCTTCGGTGCTCATGACCGGGGGATGAACTCGCAACGCATGGCCGTGCTTTCGGCCGACATCACTTGATTGCAGGAAGCAGGGAAGGTATTGCGGCTCACGACCTTCGCTTGGCCGATCGTTGGATCATCGTCCCCGCGCATGAGACCACGTTCAAATCCAAATAGCGATTGGACGTCGGCTTCGGTGATCCCAGGTTCAAGCGCGGGGACGGCATTTCCGATCTTGCCGATATAGTTGAAGAGGTTCATCGGATCGGCGCGGTCCCCGCCCACCGATTTCCGCGTGACATGACTGCCTGAAGCTAGGTCGGAAACTGATGTTCGCAGTTGTGTACCGAAGTGGCCCGACAGTCAGAATAAAACTGCTAACACCTATACAATTAAAGTTGAGCTATGGCTGCATGAACTTGCATCAATGAACCTACTCGGCGGCGGCCCGTTGCCCGAACCTCAATTTATATTCCGAGGGCGAGATTCCAACGACGCGCAGAAAGGCGCGGCGCATGCGCTCCTCGTCGATAAATCCGCATTTCGCCGCGATCGCGGATGGCGTCTGCGGCGCAGCATCGAGAAGACAGCGCTTGGCCATTTCGACACGTAGCGCCTCGACGGATTTCGCCGGCGTCATTCCGGTCCCCTCACGATAGGCGCGGGCAAATGTGCGCGGCGTCATGCCGGCGCGATCCGCGAGCGACGCAATACACAGATCCAGCGCCAAATTATCGGCCATCCAAGCGTGCAACTCGGCAAAACGTCCGCCCGCATCGGCAATTTGCGCGGCGAGAACGCGACTGAATTGCGCTTGGCCACCATGGCGTTTGAGGAACAGAACCAAGAACTGCGCCAGCCGCACGGCTTCGATGTGGCCCAAATCTTCCTCGACCAAGGCGAGCGAAAGGTCGATACCGGCCGTGACGCCGGCCGACGACCAGACGTGGCCATCCCGAATAAAGATTTGGTCGTCTTCGACGATGATTTGCGGATTGGCCTGACGCAGCGTCTGACAGAAATGCCAATGTGTAGCGACGCGCCGACCGCTCAACACGCCCGCGTCGGCAAGAATGAATGCGCCAATGCAAACCGATACGAGCCGCTTTGCGCGTTTGTCCATGGCTCGCACCCAGGCGAGAACGCGCGGATCGAGATTACCGCGCCACACGCCCCAACCTCCCGGAACGACCGCGGTATCAATCGGCTGGTCTTCGCTGATGTCGTCGAACGCGATCGATTGGAGTCCGATGCCGCCTTCCGCCATGACAAGACCGCCGTCCGCGGACACCAACGTGACTTCGTAGGGAGACGGAAGACCGGCTTCCGTCGCAAGGCGCGCGGCCATGATGAAGACTTGTGCCGGGCCCGAAAAGTCGAGCAGCGTAATATCGGGAAAGACCAGGATCAGGATTTTCCGGGGCGTCTGCGGCGCCGGCAGATAAACATCGCCTTCGATTGACATGTCGCGCCTCGCCGGGGCCGCCGGGGGCGGACATTGCAGGATATGGCCTTGGACCTCAATTCGTGCCAATATTCAAACACAAAAGCGCACCCAACTTCGCGGTCCAAGCTGTCGCGACACCGAAGTGAGAGACGCTTAGGCAGCCGCTCCGGCTTCCAGTGCCGCGGGACTGTTGCGACTCGATGTCTGATTTGCAAACGACCAGCCTCCTGATCGATCCGCTTGCCGATGTCGCGGCGGCGATTAGGCATCATCCTCGGTTTGATGCGGCAACGCTACATTATTCGCAGGGCGTTCTGGCCTTTCGCGAAGGCCCACGATTGCTGAATAAGATTTCGTCGTCTCACGCCCGCAGCCAGATCGCCGGCTATCTGATCTATCTGTATTTCGAGGCCGATCCCGACGATCCCGACGATGGCCCGACCTACCAAAAACTACTCGAGCTCACGCAGGCCCGACGGGATTGCGGTCCGCGCGTGCTCAAGACAATTCTTGCAATTCTGCGGCTGGCTCGGTTCGTATCGCTCAGCGAAGGACGACGTGACCGGCGGTTGAAAATCTACCGGCCTACCGAAAAAATGATTGCCTTCACCCGCGACTGGTATGCGAGCGCGTTTGGAAGTTTCGATGTTCTCGATCCCACGGGCGGCTACGCGGGGCGCGTCCGTGACGAGGCGAACTTTTTGCGCCATGTCGTATTGTCAATCGCGCGCCCCTATATCGGGGAGAATATTCAACTCGCGGCTTTTTACCCGACGATGTTTAAAATCTATATGACCGATTCCGGGACGCAGGTGGCTGCGACCTTGGTGTCAGCGCATTTGAACGGCGGCACAATTCCGGCTCCGCAAGCGATCGCGGACCGTTTTGGGTCGTCCGCGTCGCAAGTCCGCAACGTGCTTAGGAAGCTCGCCGATTGGTCGCTGATCGAGATGACCGGAGGCGGCCGTATTCAATCCATCACGCCGCTTCTCGACCTCTATCAGAACTATGTCGCTCGAGAACTCGCGCTTTATGCCAAATATGCCGTGACGCTGCCGTTTATCGCATCCAGCGCACCGCAGGCGAGTCTTTCCGCGGCGGACACGCCTGTCCATTCTCCGATGGTCCCACCTTTTGAGCAAGGCGCAGCGGGCTCTCCGCACCAATCCGGGTAGGACCCGTGTTGTTACGAATGCTTGTCCAGTTGGTCGAGGGCTTGGGCCAGGCCACGGAAGGACAACGGAAGCGCGACGGAGTGTCCAGCAGCGTCGGTGAAGGTGAGCTTGCCCGGTTTTTGAGCATTGCGGAATGCAACCAACGTGCCCGGCTCGATCTTTGATTCCGCGAAACAGCCTTCCGGAATGCAGCGCTTGAGGGCGAGCGTAACTGTCCTTCCCTCCTCTTCGCCAATTCCAAGCGACGGCGGCTTGTCCAAGGTAATATTGACCGGCAACAGAACGGTCAGACCCATTCCGCCAACGCCATCACCGTGTCCAAAGGCGATCTGCGCAATGGGAGCCTGCTGTCCTGAAACCACGAGCGTTTGCGTGACTTCGCAGACCGTCTTGACCGCAGGCTCGGTGCCAACCCGTTCGCAGCGCGTCACCCAATCCGCGAAGGCCGCGGACGTCTGGCGCGGCTCTGGCGAAACGGGCGGAGGCGCTGCGGCTTGCGTGGGATTGGCGGCAACGACTTGATTGTGACCGCCCGCCACGGCAACCTCGGAAGCGGCGGCAAAGAAAATCCCGATCATAATCATGACGGTCTTGTGAAAATACCTGGTCATTGAACGGGAACTCCACTCGGGGCGCCAGACTGGCCAGCCGCCGAAATCAAAATGCGGTCCACGACGATATAATCGAAGTGCGGATCGCTGTACGATTGAAAGGCTTGGGAGCTTATCCCGAAAATACCGTTCCCATTCCAGGACGTGGCCAGCGGCAATGCGGTCGGAACACCGTTCGGGTTCAAAAAGCTCTTCGAGGCATTAACGAGCGTACTTGCGTAAAAGCCGGCTGGGGCGGGCGATTCGATCGAATATGTCCCGGGAACATAGGTCACGATGTAATTATTGCTCGCCGTCAGCGTGCCTTGAAGGATGGCGTAAGAGCCGGCCGGACTGGATGGCGTCGCATTCGTCGTCAAGGCCCCGCTGAGAACGTCGCCGTTGACGAGCCCAAATCCGCCGACATTATAGGTCAGGAGCGCAAGGACGGCATTGGGCGCGCTGTTTTGATTGTTCGCGGTGATTGTAACAGGTCGGGCTACGACCGTTAGCAATCCGCCATTCGCGTAACTGATATTATAGTTCGAAAGTCCCGTGCCCTGAGCGGCCGAAGCCGTGATGGCATAGGGACCCGAACCGGCCGCCGCCGTGGCGACACTTCCGGCGCTGGACAAAGTCACGCCGGAAATCGTGTCGCTATTGACGAGACCTGTGTCCGTGAACGCGGTCGTTCCGAGAGAGGTGGCGCCGTAAATCTTGCTTTGATCGGCGGCGGCAATCGTCAAGGCCGCCTTGCCGACAGAGAGAGCGCTGCTGACATAGCTTATATTATAGTTGGATAAGCCCGTGCCGCTAGCGGCGGATGCCAGGATCGCATAGGCGCCGGCATTGGTTGTGCTCAAACTTCCAGTGTTTGTTCCCGTGCCGCTCGCGGTTAGCGTCACGCCCGCGACGTTGTCGCCGTTGACAAGCCCCGATTCGGTATAGCCGGTCCCAAGTCCCGTCTGCAGACTATACGCGGTGCCATAGGTCGAGGATTGCCCCGCGGCGGCGATCGTCAGCGCCGCCTTGCCGACGGTCATCGTCCCCGCCTGATAACTGATCGTATAGTTGGAAAGCCCCATTCCGGCGGCGCTCGAGGCGGCGATGGCGTAAGCGCCGGCACCGGTCGTCGACGAGGTTCCGGCGCTATTGCCGGTCCCGCTCGCCGTCAGCACCAGGCTGCTGATATTGTCGCCATTGACGAGGCCCGTCTCGGTATAACCGCTCCCAAATCCGGTTTGCAGATTATACGCGGTGCCATAGGTCGAGGATTGGTTCGCCGCTGCGATGGAGAGCGCCGCCTTGCCGACGGTGAGCGTCCCGCTTTCGTAATTGATCGTATAGTTCGACAGACCGGCTCCGGACGCGTTGGCGGCGATAATTGTATAGGCACCGGCATTGGTCGTTCCAAGGCTCCCACTATTGGTTCCCGTGCCGCTCGCCGTCAGCGAAACGCTGCTGATACTGTCACCGCCGTACAGGCCAGCGGCGCCATAGCCTGTGTCGGACGCGGTCTGCAGCGTATAGGCCGTGCCGTAGGTTGAGGACTGGTTCGCCGCGGTCACCGTGATGCTCGCGGGCGTGACGGTCACCGCGCCAGAGCCGCCCGTGACGGTATAGTTGGGATCGCTCACGGAAAGCCCCGTTAGTGCGCCGCCCGAGGAGACCAACGGCTCCGAGCCGCTGTTGACAACGTTTTTGGACGCGAGAAGGCTGGTTCCGCTCAACCCTACGGATGAGGTGGTATCGCCTGCCACGAGGTTGGTTATCGTTAGATTAGACGCGGACGGGCCCGCCGTGAGACCGTTATAGGTCATGGAGCCCGCGAGCTGCACCGCGAGCGGCTTGATGATGAGGGTTCCCGTGGTATCGCCAGTGGCGGCGATCGTATAATTCGAGGCAGCCAACCCGGTCAGGCCGGTGACTTTCTCGACATAGGTTCCCGCGGCCGTATTATAGGCCACGGAGATTTGCGCCCCGCCCGAGGTGAAGGCTCCGACCGTTGCGTTCACGCTATTGAGGTCCGCACTCAACACGCCGGTCAGCGACGCCGCGCCGAGAACCGCGGTGGTGCCATAAGTCGAGGTGGCATTGCCGACGCTATAAGTAACGCTCGTCAACCCGAGCGGGTTTACGGTCAATGTTCCCGTCGTGTAGGAAATATTGTAGTTCGAAAGCCCACTGCCCGCGGCATTGGATGCCGTGATCGTGTAGTTGCCCGCATTGGTCGTCGCCAAAGTGCCGGCGGTATTGCCGGTGCCGCTCGCGAGCAACGTCAGGCCGCTGATGCTATCGTTGTTGACGAGCCCGGTTTCGCTGAAACCTGTCGTCAGTCCATTTTGCAAAGTATAGACGGTGCCGTAAATCGCGGTTTGAGCAACCGCGCCGATCGTCAGATTGGCTTTGGCGATATTCAGCGTCCCGGCCTGATAGGTGATATTGTAATTGGACAGGCCCGTGCCGGTCGCCGCGGAGGCCGCGATTGTATAAGGCCCGGCATTGGTGGTCGCCAAACTCCCGGCGCTGGAGCCGGTGCCGCTCGCCGCGAGGGTCACGTTGCCGATCGTGTCGCTGTTGAGCAGGCCGGTTTCGGTATAGCCAGCGCCAAGCCCGGTTTGCAGCGTATAGGCCGTCCCATAGGTCGAGGATTGCGCGGCCGCGGCAATGGTCAGCGCGGCTTTGCCGACCGTCAACGTGCTCGTATTGTAACTAATATTGTAATTGGATAGGCCGGTGCCGGCAGCGCCTGAAGCGGTGAGGACGTAGGCTCCGGCATTGGTCGTTGCCAAGGTCCCAGACGCGGCCCCCGTGCCCGAAGACGCGATGGTCACGCTTGAAAGCGTGTCGCCGTTGATCAGACCCGTTTCGGTATAGCCGGTGCCCGCCCCCGTTTGGAGCGCGTAGGCGGTGCCATAGGTGGAGGACTGCGCCACTGCGTTGATCGTCAGGGCCGCCGGCGCCACGGTCAGCGTTCCGGTATTATATGTAATCGTGTAATTCGCGGCCGTGATGCCCGTGACGGCGGACGGTGTAATCGTATAGAGGCCGGCAGCCGTATTGATCGCCGTCGCGGAAACCGCGCTTCCACCGGTGGTGATCTTCTCGCTGAGGCCGCTGATCGAATCGCCGCTGGCCAAGCCCGTCTCGGTATAGCCCGTCGTGAGCGCGGTATTGAGCGTATAGGCCGCGCCATAAGTCGAAGATTGGTTCGCCGCGGTCACCACCAAGCTGGCCGGGGTGACCGTGATCGCCCCCGAGCCGCCGGTAATCGTATAGTTGGAATTGCTGATCGCGAGGCCGGAGAGCGCGCCGGCTGTCGAAGCCAAAGCTTCCGTGCCGCTCGTGACGACATTTTTCGACGTCATGACGCTGGTGCCGGTCAAACCGACGGAGGCCGCGGAATCGCCCTCGACAAGATTGGCAATGGTGAGGTTGGATGCGGCCGGGCCAGTGGCCGAACCATCATAGGTCTTGCCGCCCGTCAACCGCACCGCGAGCGGCTTGATCGTCAGCGTTCCATTGGTGTCGCCCGTCGAGGCGACCGTGTAATTCGAAGCCGCGGATCCGGTTAGCGCCGTCACTTTTTCGACATAGGAACCCGCCGCGGTATTATAGGCGAGCGTCACCGGCGAACCGCCACCGGTGAAGGCCCCGGCCTCGCCGGTGACATTGCCGGAATCGGCCGACAAAACGCCGCCAAGCGTCACGGCGCCTAGGATCGCCGTGGTGCCGTAGGTCGAGGTCGCGTTCGCGACGCTATAGGTGACATTGGTGAGCACGCGCGGATTCACCGTCAACACGCCGGTATCGTAGGTGATGTTGTAATTGGAAAGACCGGAGCCCGATGCGCCGGTGGCGGTGATCGTGTACGCGCCGGCATTCGTCGTGGCGAGCGTGCCCGACGTATTGCCGGTACCGCTCGCCGCCAATGTCAGGCCGGAAATACTGTCGCTGTTGACCAAACCGGTCTCCGTATAGCCCGCGCCCAAACCCGTTTGTAAAGTGTAGGCCGTTCCGTAGGTCGCCGATTGGTTTGCGGCGGTGATCGTTAGCGACGCGGGAGCAACCGTGAGCGTGCCGGCGGTATAAGATATATTATAGTTCGAGAGACCCGTTCCCGCGGCGGCCGAGGCCGCGATTCCATAATTGCCGACAGCGGTCGTGGCGAGCGTTCCAGTGGTGAGTCCGGTCCCGCTCGCCGTCACGGTGAGGCCTGTAATTGCATCGCCGCTGACGAGCCCCGTTTCGGTATAGCCGGCCGTCAAAGTTTTTTGGAGCGTGTAAGTCGTTCCGTAATTGGCCGACTGCGCGGCTGCCGTGATCGTCAAGTCGGCCTTGGCGATCGTGAGGCTGCCTGTATCGTAGGTGATATTGTAATTCGAGGGATTGATCCCCGCCACGGACGAGGGCGTGATCGTGTAAGTGCCGGCCGCCGTATTCGTGGCCGTGGACGACATGGGACTGCCACTCACCGTAATTTTTTCGCTCAGGCCGGTGATCGCATCCGCGCTGGCAAGCCCTGTTTCGGTATAGCCCGTCGTCAGCGCTGTATTCAATGTATAGGCGTTGCCGTAGGTCGATGCTTGGCTCGCAGCCGTAATCGTGAGCGCGGCCTTGCCGACGGTCAGATTCCCGCCAGAGTACGTGATATTATAGTTGGACAGGCCGGTTCCCGTGGCGCCCGATGCCGTGAGCGAATAGGGGCCTGCATTGGTCGAGGCCGTTGTTCCCGAGGCAACGCCGGTTCCAGACGCCGCGATCGTGGCGCTGCTAACGCTATCGCTATTCAGCAGTCCGCTCTCCGTGAAGCCAGTGCCGAGCCCCGTCCGCAGCGTATAGGCCGTGCCATAAGTCGCGGACTGCGCCGCCGCCGTGATTGTCAATGCAGCGGGATTAACTGTAAGGAGACCGGTGACATAGGTAATATTATAATTCGACGATCCGGCCCCCGATGCCGCCGAGGGCGTGATCGTGTAGGCGCCTGCGCTTGTGGTCGTCGTCGTCCCGACGGCGTTGCCGGTTCCCGCGGCGGCGAGGGTCAGACTGCTGATGCTGTCGCCGGTAATGAGCCCTGACACGGAATAATCGGTTGGATATATCGTCTTTAACGTATAGGCGGTCCCGTATGTTGCCGCCTGTGCAAGCGCGGTAATCGTCAAATTCGCTTTCGCGACGGTGAGCGACGCGGATTGATAGGTAATGTTGTAATTCGAAAGGCCGGTTCCGGCGGCGGAGCTTGCCGAGACGGTGTAGCCGCCGGCCGCGGTCGTCGATAAAGTTCCAGCCGACCGGCCTGTCAAAAACGCCGAGATCGTCACATTGGAGATCGTATCGGTTCCGGCCAGACCGGTCTCGCTGTATCCGTTTCCAAGTGTCGTTTGCAGCGTATAGGCGGCTCCGTAGTTAGCCGACTGCGGCAAAGCGCTGATCGTCAGCGCCGCCTTGTCGATCGTAAGCGTCCCGGTGTTGTGGTAGAGAATATTGTAGTTGGACGTCGACACGCCCAACACGGCCGAGGGTGTAATCGCATAGGTCCCGACCGCGGTGTTTGCGCCGGTTGTGGTCGCCGCCGAGCCGCTCAGCGTGACATTCTCGGTCAGGCCGGCGATCGTATCCCCCGCGGCCAATCCGACTTCGGTATAGCCCGTTGTGGCGGCGGTATTGAGCGCGTAGGGCGTCCCATAAGTGGCGGTTTGGTTCGCGCTCGTAATGATCAGAAGCTCTTTACCGACCGAGAGCGTTCCTGCCGTGTAAGTGATCAGATAATTCGATAGGCCCGACCCGGTCGCGGCTGATGGCGTGATCGTATAAGTGCTGGCGTTGGTCGTCGCCAGCGTGCCCGTGCTGGTGCCGGTTCCAGACGCCGCCAGCGTGACGTTGCTGATCGAATCGCTGTTCAATATGCCGGTGACGCTGTAGCCGGAGCCATAACCGACCGCCAGCGTCGAAGCGGTGCCGTAGGTCGCGGATTGGCTCAGTGCCGTGATCGTCAAGGGCGCCTGGCCGACGGTCAAGGTGCCCGGCGTGCTCGCCGTGAGGATATAGGGAATACCGAGCGCGGAACTCGGCGGACCCGCCGTGATCGCGTAGGTTCCCGCGGCGGTCGTGCCGGTCGTCGCCCCAGCCCCGCCTGGAAGAGTCAGAGCGGCCGAAATCGTATCGCCGGCAAGGGCGCCGCTTGCCGTGATATCGGTCGTCTTCAGCGTATAGGCCGTGCCGTAGGTCGCGGATTGACTGCTCGGAGTCACGGTTATAACGGCGTTGTTATTGATCAGATAGGGAAACAAGCCGCTCGATCCGCCCGTCGCGCCGCCGGTGAATCCGCCGCCCAGAGAGATCGACGTCGTGCCCTGCAGTTGCGCGGTAGTCAGAGCGGTGACGGTCCCCGTGCCCCCAGCGGTAATTCCGACGCCACCGGTCTGCCCGCTCGTACTGCTATCGTAATAATCGTTGGTAAGGGTCCCGGCATTGTTTGCCGCGAAAGCATCGAGACCATCGGAACCCGTGCCCGGGCTAACGAGGCCGGTCGAATAGCTGTTCGAAACGACCGAGCCCGCGGCATTATAGCCGACCAGGCCGGCGCCGCTGTCGTTAATGGAGCCGGCGGTCACAGCCCCGGTCGCATAGGTCTGATCGATCAGACCGCCGTTAAAGCCGACCAAGCCGCCAATATCGCGCACTGCGGCCGGCGTCGTCACACCCCCCGTCGCATAGGAGAGCATGATCGTGGCGGAATTGCCGTTATACCCCGCAAGGCCGCCGATGTTACCCCCATATGTCGATCCGGAACCGGAGGACACCGCGGTGGACGAAAACGACTGCGTGACGAGCCCATTTGTGAAGCCGACCAGACCACCGATTTGCGAGGCATTGTCGCCGACCGTCACCGTCCCTGTAACAAAATCGTTTGCCAGGATTCCCGTGTTGTAGCCAACCAGCCCGCCAACAGATTCCGCGCCCATGCCCGCGGAAATCTTGACGTTGGCAAGACCCGTATCGCGAATGGTGCCGGTGGAATAGCCGAAGAGGCCGATGTAGTAGTGGTCGGCCGTGGACGACGAGATCGTGAAATTGGTAATCGTATTGCCCAATCCTTCGAAGGTTCCCGTAAAAGGAGCCGGCAGCGAGGAATTGCCAGTCGAGGCGACAAGGGCTGCACTATAGGTCGTGCCCGAATTTAACGATGTTGCGAGCGCGTAATATCCCGAGGGCGAATTTGCGATACCGCCGAGCGCGCTTGCCGTGTAGAGCAGGCTATAGTTTTGCATCGTGCCTATATTGTCGGCGATATTGAGCTGCGCGCCATTGTTGGTCGTTCCGAAGGAAATCGACCCGGCAAGGCTAAACCCCAAATTCAGGAGCGAATAATTTGGCGCCGATGTCGTGTTGTTGTAAACGGGAATCGAATTATTGTAGCCCGCGATAAGATTGACGGTACCCGCGCCGGAAACGGTCACCGGAGCGTCGATCGCGATGGCGCCGCTGCCCATCGCCGAGGACGCCGTGAGGTTCAAGGTTCCGGCGCTGAGCGAGATGGGCGCGCTGACCGTAATGTTGTTCGCCGCCGTCAGGGTCAGGCTGTTGCTTGACGTCCAGCTGATCGGACCATTGACGAAAATATTGCCGGTGGTGCCGCTCGCGGTGCCCGTGCCATCGCTGCTGGTCGGCGTCGCGCCCGTAGTGGAGAGTACAATGTTCTCGCTCGCGAGATCGGCGCTGATCGTCGCCGCGTCCATTGTGCTGATCGTCAAATCTTGGGGATCGAGCAGCCAAGTGCCGGCGAAGCCCAGCGGCGCTCCGGCCTTAACGGTCAAACCGGTGAAATCAAGCCTTTCGCCCGAGGTCTCGACCATGCCACCGTTGCCGCCTCGCGATCCACCCCGAGCGGTGATGAGGCCGGCCGCTTGTGTCGAACCGGTCGACCACAAAACGACCTGCCCGCCATTCCCGCTGTCCGTCGCGTCGGCGTGGATCGATGAGGCTGCGTCCATCGTGACGCTTTGAGCTTGTTGTAACGATCCCGCGCCATGCAAATTGCCGCCAATCGTCACGGTACCGCCGCCCGTCGCGCCGGAAGCGTTGACCTTCGCGCCCTTCAAGGCAATTGTCTGGCCTGAGACGGTCACCGCGCCGCCTTTGGCATGTTTGCGGCCTGAAACATCGAGCTTGCCCGAAATCGTCACCGCGCCGCCAAGGCCGCCACCGATCACGATGGCGCCATTATGCCCCGAGATCGATTGGGCATTGATGCTGCCTGACATGGCAACCGCGTTGCGCGCCGCGCCGACCGCTGTCGCGGCCGACAGAATCACAGTGCCGCCATTCGCCTTGATCTTGCCGCTCTGCTGGATCAGCGCGGTATTGCCACCAATATTGCTCGGAATCGCAACCTGCAAAAACCCATCGCCGGAAACATCGAGCGCCGCCGCCTCGCCAGAACCCAGCCCAACCGTCCCCATCGGAACCGCGATCAAACCCGAATTGTTGACGGCGCCACCGATCAAAGCGGCATAACCACCGCGCCCAATGCTGATCGCGCCCGCGTTCGTGACGGAGCCCGAAGCGCCAATGCCGGTAAACTGCTGGTGCGCGCCATTGAATTCGGCATCGCTCATGCCAAGGGTCGATGCGACGAAGCCGCCGCCGATATTGACCGTGCCCGACGACGTGATCGCAATCCCGTTGGGATTGACGAGATAAACCTGTCCATTGGCATTCAGGCTTCCCGCGATAGTCGAGGGCGTCATACCCGTGACCCGGTCGAGTTGGATCGAGGCTGCATTCGGCTGTACGATATTGACTGTGTTGCCCGTGCCAATCGAAAAGCTGTTCCAATTGACGATCGCGCTTTGCGACGCCTGATTGATCGTCATCGTATTACCAGATGCGGCAATCGCGACCGCGCCCGATGCCGCATGACCTCCCGTGGGCAGGCTTTGCGCGACGGCCGACAACGACAGGATCCCGGAGGACAGCGCCGTAGTGGTCAAAAGCATGCGCGCGAAGGCGGATCGAAGAAGCATGACGTTGTCCAATGTCGCGACGGAGGCCAGCGAGGCGGGCCGCCTAGAACTTGATCGAGGAAACGAGAGTGATGCGATTGCCGTCGGGCACGCCATCGCTGCGCGCTTCGCGGGCAAATTCGATCGCGAGGGATCCATTGCTCAAAGTGCCGACCTTGCCGCCGCCGAGCCGTAAGCCACCGCCATAGGAGGCCGCGCGAATATGCGACGCTTCGAGTACGGTTGGATCGGCGAGAAAGATCTCACCCGCTGCGGCGAAGACGTAGGGCGTCGCGACGACACCAATCGTTTCCGTGAAGGACGGAAGAATGAAGGGCGCGCCAAGCTCCCCGCGCAAAATCGCGCCGCTATCGCCTTGAAGCGCGCCGGAATTGAAGCCCGACAAGCTGCCTGGCCCAGCAACGCCGATCTCTTCGGCCCGCTCCAGTGCGGAACCAAACGACGTCTGCGCCCGCGCCGAAAGTGTCGTATTCAGATGCTCGGCAAAGTTTTGGCTGTAGCCAAAAGATCCGTCGAGTTTCGAGAACGTGGCACCCGCGCCTTGGCGCGAGAGCGGGGTCAAAGTTGCCGCGGCTTCGGCCCTTGTGCGCGCGCCAAAGGCGTCTAGACCGAACGACCCATTCAGTGAGGCGTTGAAACTGCCGCCCCAGGATGCAAGGTAATCGCCATCATTGGTCACGCGGAGAACCCGTAGGCGATCGAGCGAAATCGGCGTACCGCCAAGACTCGCGATCAGGGCCTGACGCTCGTCTTGCGCATCGAAGACAAGCTGGGTGGTGAGATTGAAATCGCGTGAGCGAATAGCGGCATAGCGCAAGCGAAGCGAAAGCCGCTGGAACAAATCGGTCGAGCCAGGCGCGCCGAGAACCGCTTGCGGTGTGATTCGGGCTTGCGTGCCCTCGGTGTTGAAACTCCAACCATCGAGCGGTAGCGGAACGATGAAGCCCGCGGCCAAAGTGCGATTGCGCGCCTCGTCAGACAAAAAACCCGCGCCGCCCGCGATCGGATCGCCGTTGGCCCGGACATAAGCGAGTTCGCCAAGGCCGAAGACACCGTTCAAATCGAAATCGATTCCGGTCTGCCAGCGACCGAGCGCGGCCGAGAGCGAATTGTCGGCGGAAACCGTCATGTCGATCGGCTGATATTTGACCTCGATGATTAGAATCGTGCCGCCGTCGGCCGATCCCGGCGCGAGCGTCGAACGAACTAAAACCCCGGGAATATCGTCCGTGAGCAAAACCCGTCGCTCGAGCTCCTTGAGCATGAGACCATGTCTGCCCCGCATCGGCTCGAGCAAAACTCTAATCCGCTTGGCGATCGCTTCGGGTGCGCCCTTGATCTCGACTTGCTCGATCGCGCCGTCCACGACGATCAATTTGAGCGTAGCGCCATTCACCAGTTTTTGGGGCGGCAGGCCGACGCGGACGAGCACATAGCCGGCCTTGGCATAGGCCGTCTCAAGCTCGCGCGCGGCCGCGAAAATATCGGCGCCGGTCAATTTATGGCCCGCTAGCCGCGCGCGAAGCGCGGCCTCCGCTGCCTCCAGTCCGGGAAGACCGCCTGTCACCGCGAGCCCCGATAAGGTCACGGCGAGCTTTTCGGCTCCGGCGGGCGTCGCGATCCCTTGTTGACCGGCGATCGTAATTCCGCTGCCGAGCGAACCCTGCAAGGACGGCGCAAAGCTTTTCGGTGTGATCTGCGAGGCGGATTGAGCAAACGCTGGCGCCGCGAGGCCGCCTCCAGCCATTGCGGCGATCGTTAATACGAAAATCGGCGCATGGAGATAACTTTTGGTGAATTGTCCAAGCAAAATTTTTGAAATTTTCGAAATAGTATTGCGAAAATAAATTAAATTACCTGTCGGAATACAATTAGAATCGAAACATGTTCGGCGTTCATACGCGAACAACTGTTTCAGCAACCCTTTCACGTTGAACATCCTATTGAACGCCGGAACGATTTATACAGGCGAAAGAAAGCTTTTGGTACGATTCTTTGTTCAGGACCGGCGTTAGGCTCGCGACCTCAGCTGATTTACGCCTTGTTAAGGAACAACTTTCCATCCGTCACTGAAAGGACAAAAGCGCCTCCTTTTCTGCCAACGGGACCGCGCAGGGTAAAATGGCTCCGTCATATCCGTGGCGTCATGTTCCCGGGTGAACGCGCTTTTGAAGCGTCAGTCGTGTGCGTCGGCGGGATCTCGCTTAAAGAAGGGATCCCGCAATTACCGGGAACCCCATAAGGCTCGATCTTGCGTCGTTTCGCAAAGCGCTGAATGCGGCATCACCCTTCGTGCGACGCTTGTCGGCGCAATCGGTTCCTCCGGCGCCGAGGTCAACAGACAGTGGCCTTCAATGCCTTCCATTCGCTTGAGCGGCGGTTCGACAAATGGCTCTCGCGAACGAGTGATCTATTCAATCGCGACCACTTGCCGCCCTCGTCGCGATTCTCGGCGGAAGTTATGGCTTGTGCCAAAATTAGAGGATCGCTCGCCACCAAACGCCGCGGCAGGTAGATTCATCTGTTATGGTTGAGGCCAGATCGAGTTTGTGATTTTGAAGGCGCAAAATGATGCCGCCCGTTATTCCTATCAAACAGTAAAAATTCACGGCGAACAGCTTTTGAAACAACGTGAAGGCCGCGGTAAAATTAAAGCGGCATGCCAACGAGTCAAGACGGTGTCCCAACCAGGGCGAAGTCCTACGGGCGTCTAAGACAATATGGTCTTTCGCTTCTATTAAGGTCTCGCCGACGGCGCCTGGCCGCCGGCAAGAGGCTTCCGTGTTGGCCGGTCCCCATCGAGTGGTCCAGAGTTTATGTTAGTTTAAAGTTGGCCTGAGCGCGAGAGCTGGCGTGGCCGGCGAAGCTGGTCCGGGTTGCGCAGCCGGCCACACCAAGACCTCTGGCGCGGGCGGCCGGTAATCGAGCGAAGAGTGCGGACGCAAGGTGTTATAATGATGCCGCCAACTTTCAATGAGAACCTGGGCCTCCCTGAGCGTGTAAAAGATTTCGCCGTTGAGAAGCTCGTCGCGAAGCTTGGAGTTGAAGCTTTCGCAATAGCCGTTCTCCCACGGGCTGCCGGGCTCGATGTAAGCGGTTCGAGCCCCAACAGCTGCAATCCATTCCCGGTCCGATTTGGCGATGAACTCTGGACCATTATCTGACCGGCTATGGCCGGGGATGCCACGCAGAATGAACAGGTCCGAGAGCATGTCGATGACATCGGTCGCGTTCAGCCGCCGGCTGACCCGGATCGCAAGACACTCTCGCGTGAAATCATCAATGATATTCAACCTGCGGATTTTCCGTCGATCGTGAGTGCGGTCCTCGACGAAGTCGTAGGACCAGACATGGTTGGGATGCTCCGGACGGAGCCGGAGGCACGAGCCTTCGTTGAGCCAGAGCCTGCCCCTCTTCGGTTGCTTCTGGGGAACCTTGGGCCCCTCCCGCCGCCAGATCCGTGCGACCCTCTTGCGGTTCACGATCCAGCCAGCCCGGCGTAGCATTGCCGTGGTGCGGCGATAGCCATAGCGGCCATACTGGAGAGCGAGCGCGATGATGTCAGCGGTGAGCGCCGCCTCGTCGTCAGAGGTCTTCGGTATCTTGCGTTGCGTGGAGCGATGCTGGCCGAGAACCCGGCACGCAAAGCGCTCCGAGACGCCGTGCTTGGCAACGATTCTATCGATGCAGGCACGGCGGCGGGCGGGGTTTAGAAGTTTCCCGAAGCAGCGTCTTTCAGGATGAGCTTCTCTAGCGTCAGATCCGACACAGCACGCCGGAGCCGGGCATTCTCGGCTTCAAGATCCTTCAGCCGCTTGACCTGGTCGCCGGGCGTGACTTCAATTTGCGCTGTCATGGTTTCGTCAATAAGCGCAAGGGCGATCTCAGGGCATCCCCAACCGTTCAATAGACCGAAGACTGACGAGATGCATGTAAATCGCAGACAAAGCGTTGGCGGCGCGAAGGGTGAGGAAAGCTTCGTCCGATAGAGCGTTCAGGGCATTTTCATCGACCGCGAGAAGACCGTGGATGGCGTTCCCCGCGCCGTTCCGGTTTGTTTGAACCGTGATGGGTTGAAGCAGCTTGTGATCGCGAAGAAGGGCCGTGAACGCTTGTGTTCGCGTGGCCGCCTGGGCGTAATCGGCCACCAGCCTGATCCGGCCGGTCAGTTCTGGTGACTCCCCGCCATCGACCGTGAACAGAAGGTGGTCCCGGCCTGGCTCGGCGTGCTTGCGAACGATGCCAGCCTCGCTGTCCAAACAGATCAAGGGCTCGCCGCCTGGAACCTCGCCCAGGATGAAGGGAAAGCGGCGGAGATAGGCGGGCACATAGCGCCCGGTCCACGTTCCGTCGCCGGCGACGAAAACGTTCTCGCCCGGCTTGACGCCCGTGAGAAATACCGGCGCCGATCCGTCCGCCTCTTGGATGAAGACGATCGGAAGTTCAGCGCAAGCGACGGGAAACTCGTCCACGACCGCGGGCAGCAGATGGCTTGACCGGGCGAAAGCGTAAGGAGCTTCCATCGCGAGGCCGTAACCGCGATGGACGTCGCGGTTTAAAGGTTCGATCGAACGATAGAACAACGGAAGCGCGGTCACGACATCGGCGCTCATGAATGCTTGTTCAAATCGTCGAGCGCCTGCGCGAGGCCGCGAAACGAGAGCGGCAGGGCGATCGTCCGCTCGCTTGCGTCGGGGAAGGTGATGACGCCGGCTTTCGGGGTCGACCGAAATTCCGCGAGGAGCGGCGCCTCGATCTTGGCCTCGGCGAAACAGCCCGCGGGGATGCAACGGCGCAGCGTGAGCTTGATCGCTTTCGCCTCCTCGCCCTCGATCCCGAATTCGGGCGCTTTCGCGAAGGAAATA
>JARLIW010000182.1 GCA_031291515.1 Beijerinckiaceae bacterium
CGGCGTCCTTCAAGCGATCCACGAGATCGGTCTTCTCCCAGGAGAACCCGCCGTCGGCCTCCGGGGCGCGGCCGAAATGGCCATAGGCCGCGGTGCGCGCGTAGATCGGCTTGTTGAGCTGGAGATGCTCGCGGATGCCGCGCGGCGATAGGCGCATGATATGACTCAGCGCGGTCTCGAGCTTAGCCTCGTCGACCTTGCCGGTGCCATGCAGGTCGACATAGATCGACAAAGGCTCGGCAACGCCGATCGCGTAAGAAAGCTGGATGGTGCAGCGGTCGGCGAGACCGGCGGCCACGACATTCTTGGCGAGATAGCGGGCGACATAGGCGGCCGAGCGATCGACCTTGGTCGGATCCTTGCCGGAGAAGGCGCCGCCCCCGTGAGGCGCCGCGCCGCCGTAGGTGTCCACGATGATCTTGCGGCCGGTCAGCCCGGTATCGCCGTCGGGGCCGCCGATCACGAACTTACCGGTCGGATTGATGTGCCAAACCGTCTCGTCGTTGATCC
Organism: Beijerinckiaceae bacterium; assembly: GCA_031291515.1. GTDB lineage: Bacteria > Pseudomonadota > Alphaproteobacteria > Rhizobiales > Beijerinckiaceae > RH-AL1. The sequence continues at coordinate 511 of JARLIW010000182.1, forward strand.
AGCCTTGCGGCAGAGTCGCGCGAATGAACGGCTCGACAATGCGGCGAACGTCGGCCGAGCTCAGGCTTTCATCGACATGCTGGGTCGAAAGCACGATTTGGGTGACGCCGACCGGCTTGCCGTCGACATAGCGCACCGTGACTTGGCTCTTGGCGTCAGGACCAAGCTTGCCCGCTTCGCCCTCGCCGGCCTTGCGGGCCTTGGCGAGAACTTCGAGGATCTTGTGGGCATAATAGATCGGCGCCGGCATCAGCTCCGGCGTTTCACGGCAGGCATAGCCGAACATGATGCCTTGATCGCCAGCGCCTTCATCCTTGTTTCCAGTCGCATCGACGCCTTGGGCGATATCGACGGATTGCTCATGCAACAGCACTTCGATCTCGGCGGTTTCCCAATGGAAACCGGATTGCTCGTAGCCAATATCCTTAATGGCATTGCGCGCCGTCGCGATGATATCCGCTTTATCGATATGGGGACCGCGAACCTCGCCCGCGATCACGACGCGGTTGGTGGTCGCCAAGGTCTCGCAGGCAACGCGAATGTCGTAGGGATTGATGCCCTCAGCCGCGCCGCGCTTGAAAAAAAGATCGACGATCTCGTCGGATATACGGTCACAAACCTTGTCGGGATGGCCTTCGGAAACCGACTCACTCGTAAAAAGGTAATTCGCGCGGGCCAAGATCGTCTCCGAAAGCTTGAGTCATTCGTGGAATTCAACCGGGAGCCATAATCAAGGGATCGCCCCAAGGCAAGCCCTTAGGCGGCCTTGGTCGAGTGGCGCCACGCGAAAGCGGGTTTAGAATTCATTTCGCCCAACTCAACATTCGACCAGAGAATATTTTTCGCGAACAGTGCCGTGGCTAAGCCACGGACCTCACGGCGGACTTCAATCCCTCCGCGATTTCGCCGATTTCCATCTCCCCGATAATCAATGGAGGAGCGGTGATGATTGAATCGCCCGCGGCGCGCAGCAGAACACCGGCATGGTCGAACGCGTGTGCCACGGCGTCGTAACCGCGCTGTCCCGGCGCGCCGGGGATGGGGGCAAGTTCGACCGCCGCGGCAAGGCCCACGCTGCGGATGTCGACGACATTCGGCTCCCCGCGCAGCGCATGAATCGCCGTGGCGAGAATCGGCTCGAGCTCGCGGGACCGCTCGAACAGCCGTTCCTCGCGGTAAAGATCGAGCGTCGCGAGAGCGGCGGCGCAAGCGAGCGGATGGGCCGAATAGGTGTAGCCATGGAACAGCTCCACGGCATAATCGGGGCCCTTCATGAAGGCATCGTAGATATGCTTGCGCACGATCACGCCGCCCATCGGCACGGTGCCCGACGTGATCCCCTTGGCGAAGGTGATCATATCCGGCACCACGCCGTAGCGTTCGGCCGCGAAACTGGCGCCCAACCGGCCAAACCCCGTGATCACCTCGTCGAAGATCAGCAAAATGCCGTATTGGTCGCAAATGTCACGCAGCCGCTGTAAATAGCCCTTGGGCGACGGCAAAACGCCGGTCGACCCGCCCATCGGTTCGACGATGACGGCGGCAATGGTCGAGGCGTCATGCAGCGCGACCAGCCGTTCCAAATCATTCGCGAGATGACCGCCCCATTCCGGTTCGCCCACGGTAAAGGCCTGCTCGGCCCGGTTATAGGTCGTGGGCAAATGATCGACACCGGCCAGCAGCGTCCCGAAAATCTTGCGATTGGCCACCATGCCGCCCACGGCGGTGCCGCCGAATCCGACGCCGTGATAGCCGCGCTCGCGTCCGATCAATCGCTGGCGTCCGCCTTGGCCCGTCACATTGTGGAAGCCAAGCGCGATCTTGAGCGCCGTTTCCACCGATTCGGACCCCGAATTGGTGAAGAAAACATGGTCGAGATCACCCGGCGCCAGAGCCGCGACCCGCGAGGCCAAGGCGAAAGCTTGGGGATGACTGAACTGAAATGGCGGCGCGAAATCGAGCTTTTGCGCCTGCGCCTGAATCGCGCTGACGATCGGCGTCCGCGCGTGGCCGGCATTGCAGCACCACAGACCCGAGGTTCCGTCGAGGATGCCACGACCGTCGGCGCTAAGATAGCGCGTCCCTTCGGCACTGGTCACGAGACGGGGCGCTCTCTTGAACGCTCGGTTCGATGTATAGGGCAGCCAAAACGCTTCGAGATCGTTGGGCTGGATGACAGCTTGGCCGGGCGAGACCGGGGGGGTTGACGAAGACATGGCAGATTCCGCTGGATCGAGACATCGAGGCAATGACCGCGCCGAGGCAAGTCGCAAACGGGAACCACCTTGATCCGGCCGTCAAACCCTGGTCAAGAACAACCTTTCCTCACCACGACATGCCCCCAGGCTGACCATGACCTCGACCCCGGACACGTCTCGCGCGGCCCCGCCCCAGCTCGATCAGGGTCTCCGCGCCCTCGCGGAGGCCTATGACCTGATCCTTTGCGACGTCTGGGGCGTCGTTCACAACGGCGTGGCCTATCATCGCGCCGCCGTCGATGCCCTGCGGCGCTTCCGGCGCGGCGGCGGCACCGTGGTGCTCATCACCAACGCGCCGGCGCCAGCGAAAAACGTCATTGGACGCCTGGCCACGCTCGGCGCGCCACAAGATTTTTATGACGCGGTGGCGACCTCGGGCGACGTGACCGCGACCCTGATCGCCGAGGCGGGATGTCCGCCCGTCTACAATATCGGTCCGGCGGGTGAGCTCGATCTTTACCAGGAAGCCGCCCGGCTCGGCCCCCGCGCGCCCGACCTCGTCGACGTCGCGGCGGCGGGTCTTGCCGTCGCGATCGGCGTTTCGCAAGATCCCGGCGTGCAACTCGAGGACTATGACGCGAGCCTGCGCGCGCTTCAGGTCCGCGGCCTCGTCATGATCTGCGCCAATCCCGATATCGTCGTCGAAGTTGGCGACCGGATGGAATATTGCGCCGGCGCCATCGCGGAACGCTATGAAGCGATGGGCGGCACGGTCATCCAGGCGGGCAAGCCATTTCCGGCAATTTACGAGCGCGCGTTGCGCCTCGTTCGTGATAAGATTGCCGACGTTCCCCGCCATCGCATCCTCGCCATCGGCGATGCCATGCATACGGACATGCAAGGCGCGCATGACCAAGGATTCGACGCCTTGTTCATCACGTCGGGAATCCACTGGGCCGAACTCCACGGCGGCGAGCGCGGCTCGCCCTTGGATCGCGCCGCTCTGCGCCAATTCCTCGACGCGCGGACCGCCAAACCGATCGCGGCGATGAGCGCGCTAGCCTGGGAGATTTGACGACGCGCATGTCCCAAAAAGGTGCGGCGCGTCCCATCGCCTTGGTAATATACCGAAGCGCGACGCGCGTTAGGCCGCTTCGACCACCGAGAAAACGGCGTCGATCTTGGACTTGAGCGTCGCCGCGTTGAACGGCTTCACGATGTAATGGCTGACGCCGGCCTGGCGGGCGGCAACGATATTATCGGCCTTGGATTCGGCCGTGACCATGATGAAGGGCACATTCGCGGAGGCCGCGCCGGCCCGCACTTTCTCGAGCAGCTGAAACCCCGTCATAGGCTCCATATTCCAGTCGGATATAATCAAACCATATTGTTTTTGCTGAATTTTTTCGAGCGCGGCCTGGCCATTCGCGGCATCGTCGACATTTTCAAACCCAATTTGCTTGAGCAGACCACGCATGATGCGGACCATGGTCTGATAGTCGTCGACAACGAGGATAGGCATGTTGATATCGACGGTCATAATCCAGATCTCCTATCCGGCTTCCGGCGTGGTGACGGGATGATGAAGGGGAAAGGTTGATAAACCATTCCTTACACCGCCTGACACGCGTTTCCGCCATGCCCCGATCACGGCGCTTGGCGCTTGACGCGGACCCGCTGCTCGCGGCAGGGTCCGCCCGCAATCGGCGGCGCAGCCGCGCCCGCTCGCCATTCCGGTCAAGACCCTGACAAAGCGACATTTTACTCTCGCCCTCGATCCTCTCGCGCCACCCCCGGGTTTGGAGCACGCGATTCTCGCGATCGGGAATTTCGACGGCATCCATCGCGGCCACGCCGCCGTGATCCATCGCGCCCAGGACTTGGCGGCCGCGCGCGGCCTGCCCTGCGCCGTCCTGACCTTCGAGCCTCACCCGAGCGATTTTTTTGGCGGGCTGGGCACGATCTTCCGCCTCAGCCCGCTCGAGACCAAGGCCGCCTTGGTCGAAAAACTCGGCGTCGACGGCATGATCGTCTTGACCTTCGACGCGGCTTTGGCCCGTCTTCCCGCGGAGGATTTCGTCCGCGACATTCTGATCAAACGGCTCGGCGCCGGCGGCGTGATCGCGGGTTACGATTTCCATTTCGGCTATAAACGCGGGGGCACGCCGGCCTTTCTGAAAGCGGCCGGCGAGACCCATGGCTTTATCGTCGAGATCGTCGAGCGCATCGATTCCGACGAATCCGGCGCCATTCAAATCGCCTCATCCACGGCCACCCGCGCCGCCCTCGAGGCCGGCGACATCCCGCAAGCGACCGCTTTGCTCGGCCATCCCTATGTCATCTCGGGCCCCGTCATCCGCGGTCAGCAACTCGGCCGGACGCTCGGCTTCCCCACCGCCAATCTCCAAGCGCCTCCGAGCTGCCGTCTGCGCCACGGCATTTATGCGGTGCGCGCCGAAGTCGACGACGTGAGCTACGACGGCGTGGCGAGCTATGGCCGCCGCCCCACGGTCGACAATGGCGCTCCGCTGCTCGAAACGTTCCTGTTCGATTTCGTGGGCGATCTCTATGGGAAGGCGATGCAAGTCTCGTTCGTCGCCTGGATCCGGCCCGAGGAGAAATTCGAGAGTTTGGAGGCGCTGACCGCGCAGATCGCGCGCGACGCGGAGGACGCGCGGAGGATTTTGCGCGGGGCCGCGTAGAAAGCGCCGCGTTCCAACGCGGAGCCGAAGTCGTATAATTTGGCATAAAACGATTTGGAACGGCCGCTCACGAAACCGCCTTGCCGAGGATAAGCAGCCGCGCGCGGCATATACGATGCGCGGTCGCGCGTTTTGCGTCGAGGCTTTGGCTGCTCTCATCCTAGGCCATAAAATTTCGTTTCTCTTTTTCACGCGATCACAGCGTGGTTCGTTTGCGATTCACCGGCAGATCGAAACTAAAAATCCATTGACTTGAATCATTGCGGAAGGGACTTTCCAACCCGAAGTGACGACGACCGAAAACGACGGCAGCGCATCGGAGAGCCAGTATGACGACGCAAAAATTGCATCCCGAAACGCTCGCGATTCACGCCGGCTGGCGCTCCGATCCCACGACAGGCGCGGTAGCCGTACCGATCTATCAGACGACGTCCTACCAATTCCGCGATACCGCGCATGCCGAAGCTTTGTTCGGACTTCAAGAACTCGGCAACATCTATACCCGCATCGGCAATCCGACGACCGACGTTCTGGAAAAGCGCGTGGCGGCGCTTGAGGGCGGAGCCGCCGCGCTCGCGGTCGCCTCGGGGCAAGCAGCGACCGCCATCGCCGTGCAAAATCTCGCCCATGCGGGCGATAATATCGTGAGCTCGACGGATCTTTATGGGGGGACATGGGCGCTTTTCGCCCACACCTTGAAAGAGCAAGGCATCGAGGTTCGCTTCGTCGATCCGGCCGACCCCGAAAATTTCCGGCGCGCGACCGACGAGCGCACCCGCGCCTATTACGCCGAGACCTTGCCGAACCCCAAGCTCACCGTCTTTCCCATCGCGGACGTCGCCGCCATTGGCAGGACGTTCGGGATTCCGCTGATCGTCGATAATACCGCCGCCCCCCTTTTGAGCCGCCCGCTCGACCATGGCGCGGCGATTGTCGTGCATTCGACCACAAAATATCTCGGCGGCCACGGCACCTCGATCGGGGGTGTGATCGTGGACGGCGGCAATTTCGATTGGGACGCGGATCCCGCCAGGCAACCGGCGCTACATACGCCGGATCCCGCCTACCACGGCGCGATTTGGGCGGAGGCCGCCAAGCCGCTCGGCCCCATCGCTTATATTCTGCGCGCGCGCGTCCGCCTCTTGCGCGACCTCGGCGCGGCGATCTCGCCCTTCAACGCCTTTCAGACCCTGCAAGGCATCGAAACCTTGCCGCTGCGCATCGCGCGTCAATCTGAAAACGCGCTCGCGGTAGCGCGCTTCCTGAGCGCGCGCCCCGAGGTCACGCGAGTCATTCATCCCGCGCTGCAAACCGGCATCCACAAGGAGCGCGCGGATCGTTACCTCTCGGGCGGATACGGCGGCTTGGTGGGGTTTGAACTCGCGGCTGGCCGCGATGCCGGACGGCGGTTCATCGAGGCGCTGCAACTCTTCTACCACGTCGCCAATATCGGCGACGTGCGCAGCCTCGCCATTCATCCCGCCACGACGACCCATTCGCAGCTGACGGCCGAGGAACAACAGGCCTCCGGCGTCTCGCCCGGCTACGTCCGGCTTTCGTTGGGTCTCGAACATATCGGCGACATCATCGCCGACGTGGAACG
>JARLIW010000183.1 GCA_031291515.1 Beijerinckiaceae bacterium
CGCCATCACCGGCTTGCCGCTCGCGAGCTATTTCTCGGGGCTCAAGCTCGCCTGGCTGCTCGACCATGTCGCGCGCGCGCGGGCCCGCGCCGCATCCGGCGACATTCTGTTTGGCACGATCGACACATGGCTGTTTTGGAATTTGACCGGCGGCGCGAACGGCGGCTTGCACATCACCGACGTCACCAATGCGAGCCGGACCCAATTGATGAATCTCGAAACCCTCGATTGGGACGAGAGCATGCTGCGGGCTTTCGATATTCCGCGCGAGGTTCTGCCCGAGATTCGCCCGTCGAGCGCGATCCACGGCGCGGTCCGCGACCCGTTCGAAGGCGTGCCGATCGCCGGCATTCTCGGCGACCAGCAGGCGGCTTTGTTCGGTCAGGCCTGCTTTGAACCCGGCGAAGCCAAGAACACCTATGGCACCGGCTGTTTCGTGCTGATGAATACCGGCGAGACGCCGGTCGCCTCGAAAGCCGGGCTGATCACGACGCTGGCCTATCAACGCGGCGGCGAGAAACCCGTCTATGCCCTGGAAGGATCCATCGCCGTGACCGGCGCGCTCGTGCAATGGCTGCGCGACAATCTCGGGCTGATCCGCGACAGCGCGGAGATCGAGGCGCTGGCGCGAAGCGTGAGCGACAACGGCGACGTCTATATCGTGCCCGCCTTTTCCGGCCTTTACGCGCCGCATTGGAACGAGCGCGCGCGCGGGATCATCGCGGGTCTCACGCGCTTCGCCGACAAGGGCCATATCGCCCGCGCGGCGCTCGAATCCACCGCCTATCAGACCCGCGACGTCTTGCAAGCGATGGCGACGGATTCGGGCATCGCGATCCCCGAACTGCGCTGTGATGGCGGTATGGCGCAAAACGATTTTCTGATGCAGTTCCAAGCCGACATTCTCGATCTTCCGGTGCTGCGGCCGGCGATGACGGAGACGACGGCATTGGGCGCCGCCTATGCCGCCGGCCTCGCCACGGGCTATTGGCGCGATACCGACGAGATCGAGGCGTACTGGAAGGTGGACACGCGCTGGCGACCGACAATGAACGCGGACGTTCGGCAAAGGCTGGTCAGATCCTGGGACAAGGCCGTGAAGCGGGCGCTTGATTGGACGGAAGATGAGGGGGAGGGTTAGGGCGGCGCCGGGCCGTTCGCCGCCCCTTCTCCCGCGAGCGGGAGAAGGGGAGCTTTCCCTCAGGCCGCCTCTTGCAGCCGGTTCGACACCAATTCGCGCAACGACTGCAGATCGCGGGAAAACTGCCGGATCCCGTCGGCAAGCTTTTCCGTCGCCATCGCGTCCATGTTGAGCATCAGGCGGAAGGTTTTTTCATCCATCTCGATTTTCGCCGGAGCAAGCGCGGCGGCTTTGCCGGGGTCGAGCTTACGCTGAAGCGTCCCTTGCGTTTCCGCGAGTTCCTTCAATAGCGCTGGCGAAATGGTCAAACGGTCGCAACCGGCTAGGGCTTCGATCTCGCCGACATTGCGGAATGACGCGCCCATCACGATCGTCTTGATGCCATAGGCTTTGTAATAGGCATAGATTTGCCGGACGGAGAGCACGCCGGGATCGGTCTCGGGCGTAAACGTTTTGCCCTCCTTGTCCTTATGCCAATCCATGATCCGGCCGACGAAGGGGGAAATGAGGAAGGCGCCAGCCTCGGCCGCGGCAATCGCCTGCGCGAGGTTGAAAATCAACGTGACATTGCAGTCGATTCCCTCCTTTTGCAGGATTTCGACGGCGCGGATCCCTTCCCAGGTGCCCGCGATCTTGATCAGAACGCGGGATTGATCGATGCCCCGGTTGGCATAATCCGCGATGATCGCGCGTGCCTTGGCGACGGTCCCTTCCGTATCGAAGGAGAGATCGGCATCGACCTCGGTCGAGACGCGGCCGGGAACGATCGTGGCGAGTTCCACCCCAAAACTGACGGCGAGCCGGTCGACGATTTCGCTCGAGACATGATGATGGCTGCGCCCCCATTCGATCGCCTCGTCCAAAAACCTGGCGTAAGCCGGCATGCCCGCGGCTTTCAGGATCAAAGAGGGGTTTGTGGTTGCATCCACCGGCTCGAAGGCGCGGATCGTGTCCATGTCGCCGGTATCGGCAACGACCACGGTCAAGGTTTTCAATTGGTCAAGCTTCGAGGGCATAGACGGAAAGTCCTTTTGGGAATGCGCTATTATCTCCAGGGAAGGTAACGCGCGAATCGCCTGTCCGTTGCAAGTCCTCATTAGAACGGATTATGCCGATACGAGACGCGGGCAAGACTTTGCGGCGCGCGCCATGACCTGTTCGAGCTGCGCGAAACTCACCGGCTTGCACAGAAATTCGTCAATCCCCGCGAGACCCGCGGCCCGGCGCTCCTTGTCTTGCGTATCAGCCGTCAGGGCGATCAACCGGGCGGGCGATGCTTGACGCGCGTGTTCGGCCCGGCGGATGCGGCGCGCGAGTTCGATCCCGTCGAGGCCCGGCATGCGGATGTCGAGCACGATCGCGTCGTAGGGCGCGGCCAAATCCATCGCGGCTTCCGCCAAGGCCAAGGCGCTGACACCATCGGGCGCATGGGTCACGCGAGCGCCCAGCCGCTCGAGATGGCGGGTCGCGAGCAAGGCGTTGATATTATTGTCTTCGGCAAGAAGGACAGTGAGCCCGGCAGCTGGCGCGTCAAGCCCGGATGGGACATGAGCATCGGCGCCGCGCTCGGGCACGGGATTTCGCTGAAGCTCCAACGTGAACGGATCCAGCCTGTTGAACAGCGACTGACAGCGCACGGGTTTCACGAGCCATCCATCGAAGCCCGTGACATGCGTTTGGCCGAAGGCCCGGCGCTCAAACGGGGAGAACAGCAGCAAGCGCTGGGCGGCGCCCGCCCCGCGCGCCGCGTCGCCGATGGCGCGGGTCACGGTCGCGCCCAGAGCGCAATCGACCAAGACGATATCGAACGCGATGTTCTGGCCAAGCCATGCCAACGCCTCGCCCTCGTCGCCGGCCAGCGCGACCTCGATCCCTGCCTCTTCGAGACGCGCGGCGAGAAACGGAGCCTCGAATGGAGAGTCGGCGGCGATCAAGGCCCGCTTGCCGCGCAGCATGAGGGCCGGCAAGGGAGCCGACGCGCCGGGAGCGGGCGCCAAGGGCAATTCGAGCTTGAACAAAGCGCCGCGATCCCAGGGAAGCGCGAGACGCGCCATCGTGGCGGGCATGAGCTCGAGCGAACCGCCCATGCGCTCCGCGAGCCGGCGGGAAATGGGAAGCCCAAGTCCGGTTCCGCCGTGCGAATCCGCGATGGACCGGCCCGCCTGTTCAAATTCCTCGAAAATGGCCTCGCGCCGTTCCTCCGGCACGCCGGGGCCGGTATCCATGACGTCGAAACACACGACGCCATCGCGAACCAGATAGACATGGACGCCGACGCCGCCTTCCCCCGTGAATTTGACGGCGTTTCCGGCAAGATTGAGGAGGATTTGGCGCAACCGCACGGGATCGCCCATCACATGACGCGGCACGCCAGCCGCCACGGTGCTCGCGATTTCCAGGCTCTTGTCCTGCGCGCGCGGGGCGAGAAGCTCGGCCACGCCCTCGACCAAGGCGACGAGATCGAACGGCTCGCAAGCGAGTTCCAAATGCCCGGCCTCGATCTTGGCGAAATCGAGAATCTCGTCGATCAAGGAGGCAAGCGCGCCGCCGGAGGTCCGGATCGCCGCGACATAGGCGGCCTGCTCCGCCTCGAGCCGAGTCGATGCCAAAAGCTCGGCCATGCCGAGAATTCCGTTCAGCGGCGTGCGGATCTCGTGGCTGACATTGGCGAGAAACCGCGATTTCGCTTCATTGGCGGCCTCGGCGCGCGTGCGCGCGGCGGCGGCCTCGCGCAGTTCCCAGATTTCATCGTGAAGGCGGTCGGTCTCGGCCTGCAATGCCCGTTTTGCCGCACGGACGGCGCGCAGCAGGGCGACGGCACCGGCCAAAGCCAGACCGGCACCCGCGACCAGCAGAAGTCCAACCGGATTGCTCAGGGATGAAGGAAACACGATGCACCGACCCCACGGCGCGATTGCCGCGCGACGACCTTATCCGCTCCGCGTGAGGAAAACGTTCCGCCTTTACTTCAAAGTAAACAGGTGGGATTCACGCGTCATCAACCGTCTGGCGCCGAGCCGAATTTCCGGTCATTCGAAGGCGAAGGCCACGCGCGTCCGCATCTCCGGCCCGAATCGCTCATGCGCTTCGCGCACGAGCCGGCCGCCGAGCCGTTCGTAAAAGCCGATGGCGCGTTCGTTGTCCGCCAACGCCCAGACGATCACGCTGCCATAGCCGTGATCATGCAAATCGGTGCGCGCCGCTTCGAACAAGCGGCGGCCGAACCCCAGCCCTTGAAACTCGGGGGCGATATAAAGTTCGAAAATCTCGGCGCCGTAGGGCATCGAGGGGACGCGGTTGCGACCATAGCTGGCATAGCCGCCGATCGTCTCGTCGAAGTCCAAAACCACGAGGCGGGATTTCCGCACGATGGCGAGATGCCACCACCGCGGTCCGCGCCGGGCAATCATTTTTTCGAGTTCCCGCCCGGGGATGATCCCGCGATAGGCATCGCGCCAAGCCGCATCATGGACGTCGGCGATGCCTTGAGCATCGGACTCCCGTGCGTTGCGAATGGTGATCAGAGTCGCGACCATGACCGAATGTTAAAACCGCTTCGCCCAAGGCCGCAAGTGGATTTCGATCAAATCCGGGGCAAGATACGCGATGCGTCGGATTTCTCGGGCGCGGCGGCCGCGACGGTCGCGGCGATCGGCCGCTGCCCAGTTCGCGACGAGCGCGCGAGCAAGCCGAAGGCGACAGCCTCCAGCCCTGTCATGGTCAGGAACCAGAGTTGTCCGGTGGCGACGCCGGAAATGACGATCGTGCCGGTCGCGGCAATTCCCGCCAACACCGCTGGCGCGACGTTCGCCGCCGTATTGCCCGCCGCGACCAGTCCAATCACGAAGACCGCCGCGAGACCGGTCGCGCCGAGAACCCCAAGTTCGTACCAGACCTCGAACAGAATCGTGCGCGGCGTATGGGCGGGGAGATAGCCGTACACGACCCCGCGCCGGGCCGTATCGAATCCGTGACCGGTGATCAACCGCCAGCCGTCGGCGCTGACAAGATCGCGCCAATCGGTCATGGCCGCGACCGTGCTGCGCCCGGTCAAGCCGGTCGAAAGGGCCAGCGGCGCCAAGACGAAGGGCAGCAAGGGCGCGACGAGAATCAAGACGCCGACGGCGGTGGCCGCGATCTTGGCGACGCGCTTGGCATCGCCGGCTCCGGCCGCGAAGGTGAGAGCCGCCAGGGCGAATGCCGCCAGCGCGATCTGAGCCGAGCTCAGCACGATGACCAGCGCAACGAGCGTGACGAGCACCGTGGCGAGCGTCCAGCGCGCGAAGACACCAAGCGCCCCCAAGGCCGGCCAGACCAAGAGCACCAGCGTCAAAACGGAGCGCTCGAGAAGCGACGAATCGAATTCCGAACCGCCACGAAACGAGGCCGGCCCAAAAAAGTTCATCCCCACCGTCAAGGCCGCCGTCACGACGAGGCCCGCGGGGAGCAGGTATAGCGAAGGCCGAGCGCGGCGCTCCGGCAGATAAGCGATGATGAGCGCGGTGATGGCGATGACACTGACGCCAGCCGCATATCGCGGTCCTGCCATGCGCGGGAACGGAGTCCACAACAGGGACAGGCCCATCCACCCGGCCAGGAATAAAATGGCGAGCCCGAGCGGCGAGGAAATCGCGCGCTTGAGCGCCGAAATCCCGTTGCTGGGCATCGAAACGACGAAAGCCGAAAACAGCAGGGCCGCGCCAATCGGGAGCAGAATGAAAAGAGCGCGGCGCGACAATACGCCCACCAACGGGGCGCCAATCATCAGAATCGTCATGCCGAACCAGCCGAGCAAAACAGCGGCATCCCTGGCATGATCGTCGAAGCGGCGGGCGGCGGAAGGCACGAGCGAAAATATCCCAAAACACCAGCCAGCCTGTCAGGCCAAGCCGGACGACGAGCGTTTTTTCAAGAGGCATCTCCTGAAAAAACAAAACGACGTTTTCCCGGGACAGACCGACAATAAGATACTCTAGCCGGACCGAAGGCGGCTTGCTATGCGTGCGCTGCAACACTTCTCGAGAATATTCTCGGGACGGCCTGAAGGCGGCGAACCATCCGTGGGCGGTTCGGCGCGGGGCTCGCCAAGACGACAGAAACGCATCTTCGCAAGGGGTTAGAGGTTCGAGCATGCCCTCCGTCAAAAGGTCCGCCAATTTATTCGGGACCCGCTCCGCGGAAATTTCGCCGACGAATTCGGCGCGTCGCGTGACCTCGCGGGACGACGGCCAGACCCTCCGCGACGCGTCGATCCCTTGGGGAGGCGACGCGTGATCGCGCCGCCGGCAGCCGATTTCAGCGCCGAGTTCGACCGAATCGATGGCGCGCTCGAGGATCTCCAGTCCAGGATCGAATCATGCCGGCAAGCGATCATCCTCGCCCGCGCGGCGATCGTCATGGGCCTGGTGACCTTAGGGGCCGTATTGACGATCGCTTCGGCTTACGCCACGGCGACGGTGATCTTCGCGGCCATCACCGCGATTATCGCGGGGACTGTTTGGTCGGGAGCGAACAAATCGACCAAGGACGAACTCGAGACCGAGCGCGCCGCCGCCGAGGCGCGGAAGAGCGAATTGTTCGATCTGATCGCCAACCAAAACGGGTGGGAGCGGGAGGCTCCGGGGACATATCATTAGGTCGCGTCCCGCTCCGATCCCATCGGCGACAGGTCAACCTCGAAAGGGAACGAGCGCCTCGACCTTAGCGCCGGAGCGTTCGCGCCGCGGCGCTCTTCGATCCGTCGGCAAATTCGCCCGCCGTCTCGCCGACGCGGAACCACCCGGTGAGCCGCAGCATCTCCGCGCTCTGCGCTTCGAGCGCGCTGGCGGCCGCGGTCGTTTCCTCGGCCATCGCGGCATTCCTTTGCGTCAATTGGTCGAGTTCATTCGCCACCGCGTTCGCCTGACGCAACGAGTTGGCTTGATCGCGGGCGCTTTCGGCAATGCTGGCGACGGCTATATAAGCGTTCGCGACTTCGGCGGCGATCTCATTGAGCGCATCCCCGGTCTCGTCGACCAAGGCGACGCCCTCCCTGACATTGGCCGTCGATCCCTCGATGAGCTGGTTGATGTTCTTCGCGGCCTCGGCGGAACGCCTCGCCAGCTCGCGGACTTCCAATGCGACAACGGCAAAGCCACTGCCGGCTTGCCCCGCGCGCGCGGCCTCGATTGTCGCGTTGAGCGCGAGCAGATTGCTCTGCGCGGCGACGCCCTGGATCACCGCCAGCACACTGACGACCTTTGCCGTCGTCTCTTCGATCGCCGCCATTTTCGCGATTGCGTTTTGAACCTTGCCGATCGAGACCTGCGTCTTCGCTTTAGCCGACTCGGTCAGATCCTTGGCAACCTGCGAACGTTCCGCCGTGTCGAGGACCGCACGCGTTATCCCGTCGAGGCTTGCGGCGGTCTCCTCGAGATTGACGGCTTGCAATTCCGTCCGCCGCGCCAATTCCTCGGAGGCCCGGCTAATCTCCGATGTGCCGCCGCCGACGTGGAGCGCGCTCGTGGTAATCTCTCCGATCGTGGCCCGCAAACGCGCGACGGTTAAATTGAAGTCGTTGCGGACCATTTCGTAAACCGGCGAGAAGGGAACCTCGACGGCGATCGTCAAATCCCCCTGCGCGAGAGCGTTGAGCCCGGTCGCGAGATTGTCGACCGCGACTTTTGCGAATTCCGCGGTCCTGACCGCCTCGGCTTCCATCTTTCGTTTTTCGATTTGCGTCTCGCCGAACAGGAGCATCGAGCGGGCCATCATCCCGATTTCGTCGGTCCGGGCCGAAAGCCGGACGAGCCCCGGAGACGGACCGGCGTCGCTTTCCTGGTCGCGGAGTCCGTTTGCAATCTCCCGCAACGGGCGTCCAATGAAACGGCGGGTGCAGAAAACAAGCGTCACGCAGAAAATCAACGCCATCAATTCCCCGGCCAATAGAATGATGTTCGTGAGCCGGTGCGCATTTTCAAACAGGGCTTCGACCGGCAAGGTCACCATGACCGACCAGTTCGCGCCAGTTCGCCCGATCGCCAGCGGCGTGAAGATGCGGATGACCTCCGCGCCACCGTCCGCCGCGCTTTGCACCCGCTGAAGAACCGACCGGCCCGCGGCCAGTTCCGGAACAAGCTTAGCCAGCGCCGGGTCGTCGGCGCCGACGGCTTTGCCGCCGTGCCCCGCGCCGGCATCCGAAATCCACAGTCCGCCCGCCGAAACGAGCGAGACCCGTCCCGTCCCCAGCGGATGGTTCTGGGCGACGATCTTGCGAAGAGCGCCGAGATCGATATCCGATCCGACCGCGCCCGCAAACTTGCCATCGATGACGATCGGCTCGGCAAATGTGGTCAACAACAACCAATGACCGTCTTGCTCGTAGCCGTAAGGTTCGACCACGCTTTCGGCGAGACTGCGCTTGGGCTCGGCGTAGTAATCCAACGGCGGCGTGGCGTCATAACCGGTCAAAGGCTCGAGCCGGATCCCGTCGGGGTGCCTGACGACGTAATTCGCGAACCGGCCCTTCGCGTCGCTGCCGGGCTTGGCGACGAAATCGCGATCCCGCCCGTCGATCGCATCCGGTTCCCAACAGGACCAAACGCCAAGAATAGCAGGGTTGTCCTCGAGCACGCGACGCATCAGACCCGCCACGCCCGCGCGCGACACCGCCCCCGATGTCTGGGCCGCGACGATCGCGTCCCGCATCGTTCGCGTCGCGGCCATCTGCTCGTCGAGAACCGCTTCGAGCGACGCGCTCACGCCCGCCGCGATGGTCCAGCCCGAGGCTTCGGCATTGTGTTCCGCCTGGGTCTGGATAATCTGAGCAAGGACGATCGAAAGCAGCCCGATCCCGACAGCGAGCGGGATCAAAAGCGCCAGTGTATATTTGGTCGAAAGCGATACCAGAATTTTTTTTCGTGGCATCAACGTCATGAGTGCCATTGAAATCACTTCAAGAAAAACATCTATGCGCGAAGCTTAACCTAGAATAACTAGGGCAAAGTTAAGATGGCCCGCAAAACGTCGCCGCGGGGCAGGCGGACACGCAAGCGTGATCGTGAGCGTAAGCTCCCATCACGCAAGACAAGCCCGCCTTCTCGCGAAATGAAATCGCGGGACCGATTAGGCCTTGCCCGCTTTCGCGCGGTCAATCGACTCCTGGATAATCGCCTTGGACTTGGCTGCATCGCCCCAACCGATGATCTTCACCCATTTCGGCTTTTCCAGATCCTTGTAATGGGCGAAGAAATGCTCGATCTGCTCCAAGGTGATGTCCGGCAGATCGGTATATTCTTGAATCTTTTCATACCGCCGTGTCAGTTTCGGCGAAGGCACGGCTATGATTTTTTCGTCGGTGCCGGACTCGTCTTCCATCAACAGCACGCCCACCGGTCGGCAGTTGATGACGGCGCCAGGCACGATCGCGCGGGTGTTGCACACGATGACGTCACAGGGGTCGCCATCGTCGGACAGCGTATGCGGGATGAAACCATAGTTTCCGGGGTAACGCATGGACGTATAAAGGAAACGGTCCACGACAAGCGCGCCGGAGTCCTTATCCATCTCATATTTGATCGGCTCGCCACCGATCGGCACCTCGATGATGACGTTGATGTCTTCGGGAGGATTGCTGCCAACCCTAATTTTCTCGATGTTCATCCCAAGCTCCGTGTCCGGTCCGTCCGGCGTCGCACGTCTCTTAAGCCATGGCCGCAAGGCCGGCAATTGCCTCAAGGGCGAAGACGCGCGTTCTCCAGGTCGGAGGCCGAACCCGGACGAAATTGATCAAGCCGCCTCCGGACGGGAGGCGGCTTGATCATGGAGGTCGCCCGTCTCTCGCGAGCAAACCGGGGAAGCAGGATTAGAAGCGATAGCCGATGCCGAGCGAAGCGAGGAGCGGGTCGGTCCGCACCGATGCGGTCGTCGGCAGGAGCATGCCGGTAAACGGACCCGTTCCAGGAACTTGGGCTGCAAGCGTCTGATCCAAGAAGATTTTCTTGATATCCACGAAGACGGACCAATGAGGCGTGATGTCGTAGTCCACGCCCCCGACGAGGACGAATGCCGCCTTGCTCTTGAGAGCTGGATATTGCAAATAAGCGCCCGAGTCGTGGTAGACGATGGCGTAACCGATGCCGACACCGGCATAGGGCCGGATGGGCCCAAAATTCGTCAGATGGTAGGTGATCCGGGCGATCGGCAAACCGACAACGGCTTGGGCCAAGGTACCCGCCGGGGCTAAACTATTTCTGCCGCTGACCGTCAACGTGGGCGGATAGCCGCCCGAAAGCCCGACCGCGACATTCGGCGTCAGATACATTCCGCTTTCGAGATAGAGGGCGGCGACACTGCCGACCGACCCGATCCCATGGGATGAAACCGTCCCGAAAGGGCCAGGCAGCGTCGTCACCGAACTGATGTGAGAGTCCGAAAACACGCCCGATCCGCCGATTCGCGTGTAAAATGCAAAGTTTTGAAAGAATGACGGAGCGATCGGCGCGGGCGGCGTGACGGTGGTCGACGGAAGATCCGCCGCGCTGGCGGGAACCGCGGCGATTGCGCCAAGGGCCAAGAGCATCCCCACGATGCCCGCTTTCATTGTCGAGTACATACCCATTTTTCTCCCCCCTGTTTTTCGATGGAACCGCCGACCGATCCATCGTTCGGAGAATCCAGAACCGCTGCTTCGACACGACGCTTGCGATCCCAGAGTCCCCACCGACGCATTGGTCCGTGGCCAACCTAATATCCACCCATGGACGACCTGGCTCTTTGTCCTGGTATCGCCATTTGCCTCTGGCTTGTATGTTTACGGTGTTACTTTGCAAAAGCCAGTTATTTCCAAGATATTGCGGTGCAAAATACGCAAATAACCTTGTATTGATGCGTTAAAGCAACAGCCTTATGTCTAAATATAGATGCGCGTCGACGCTTTAGACATTGACTCCGCGCGAGTGGTTGGCGCCAAAACCGCCAGCCTGTCGCGCGGAATCGATCTTCGTTAGAAGGCGGCCTCGTCGAGGGCCATCATCGACGCTTTTCCGGCCTTGATCGCGGCAAGCAGCGAGCCCACTTCCGGCAAAATCCGGTCGAAGTAAAACTTCGCCGTCGCCAGCTTGGCTTGATAGAAGCCCGCGTCGCCGCCCGCGGTCGGAAGCTTGGCGGCGGCAATCTTGGCCATTCGCGCCCACATGAAGCCGAGCGCGACGAGGCCGAACAGCCTGAGATATTCGGTCGCCGCGGCGCCCGCTTCCTCCGGGTCCTTCAAGCCCTCTTGCGCGACGTGACCGGTCGCCATTTGCAACGCGATCAGCGCCGCGCCGAGATTTTTAACGAAATCGCCGATCGCCGGATCGTTCTTGTTGGCCTCGACAAAGTCCGAGAGCGGATGAAAGAAGGAACGGAGATAGCGTCCGGCATGCGCGGGGAGTTTGCGGCCGACGAGGTCGAGCGCTTGAATGCCATTGGTGCCTTCATAGATCATCGCGATGCGCGCATCCCGAACATATTGCTCGACGCCATGTTCGCGGATGTAACCATGGCCACCGTAGATCTGGACGCACCGGCTCGCATTCTCAAAGCCGAAATCCGTGAACAGAGCCTTGACGATCGGCGTCATCAATTGCGCGAAATCGTCCGATTCCTGGCGCACGCGCGCATCTTGGGACTTCGCCGCGCGGTCGAGCGCGCGGGCGACCCAGCCCGCCAGGGCGCGACACCCTTCGATCTGAGCACGCATCGTCATCAAGGTGCGGCGGATATCGGGATGCACGATGATCGGGTCGGCGGATTTTTCGGGATGTTTGGTCCCCGACAACGAGCGGCCTTGCAGCCGGTCCTTGGCATAGAACACCGCGCTTTGATAGGCGGCTTCCGCGACGCCGAGGCCTTGGATGCCGACGGACAGCCGTTCGCTGTTCATCATCGTGAACATCGCCTGCATGCCCTTGTGCTTTTCCCCGACGAGCCAGCCTTTCGACTCGTCGAAATTGATCTGGCACGTCGCCGAGGCCTTGATCCCCATCTTGTGCTCGATCCCGGCGCAGCTGACGCCGTTGCGCGGACCGGGCTTCCCGCCGTCCACGGGGAGGAACTTCGGCACGAGAAACAGGCTGATCCCCTTGACGCCCTTGGGCGCGTCCGGCATCCGCGCCAGCACGAGATGAACAATGTTTTCCGTCAAATCGTGTTCGCCGGCCGAAATGAAGATCTTGGAACCCGTGACGACATAGCTGCCGTCGTCTTGCGGCTCCGCGCGGGTTCGCAGCAGACCGAGATCGGTGCCGCAATGCGACTCCGTGAGGCACATGGTGCCGCTCCAGGTGCCATCGGCCATCTTGGGAAGATAGGTCTCCTTGAGGACCTGCGAACCATAGGCCTCGAGCGCGACATAGGCGCCATGCGTCAGGCCGGGATAGAGGCCAAACGACATATTGGCCGCGCAGGTCATTTCCTCGACGAGCTTGGCGACGCTCTCGGGCACGCCTTGACCGCCGAATTCCGCGCCCGACGCGACCGAGGTCCAGCCGCCTTCGCAGAACAGCCGGTAGGCCTCCTTGAAGCCCTTTGGCGTACGCACCACGCCGTTTTCGTAATGACAGCCCTCGAGATCGCCCGAGGCATTGAGGGGGAACAAAACTTGTTCCGATAATTTCGCCGATTCCTCGAGGATCGTGTCGATCAGATCGGTGGTCGCGTCCTCGAACCCGAGCGCCGTGCTCAGTTCTTCGCTGTCATAGAGTTCATGCACCACGAAACGCATGTCGCGCAAAGGCGCCTTAAAGACTTGCATCGCCGTTACTCCTTGGGGAGATCGAGCATCGTTTCGATGCTCTGGGATAAAGCGGTTCAGTTCCGGAGCGGCTTGCCGGTTTCGAGAATATGCTCGATCCGCGCGAGCGTTTCCGGCGTCTTGATCAAACGCAGGAACGCGCGCCGTTCGAGCTTGAGAAGATCGTCCTCGCTGACGGGATCGGTCGGGTCGGCCGCGCCGCCGGTCAGAATCTCGGCGAGCGCGCCCGACACCGTCACGTCGTAATTCGTCGCGAGTTTGCGCTTGTGGAACGAGGCCACGGCCGAATCCAAGCCCGCCTTGCCGGCCGCGCCGGGCAGGTTGATCGGCTCATAGGGCTTCGGCGGCTGATAGCCGTCCACGAGCGCGAGCGCCTTCGCCTTGGCATCGGCGAGAAGACGGTTGCGGTTCATCGTGATGCCGTCGTCCTTGCGCAGGATCAGCATCTCCTTCGCGAGCGCCGCGGATTTCGAGACGACCGCCGTGCTGATCATCTCGAACACCTTGACCGTCGCGGGCATCGGACCATTGGGCAGCCCACCGAGCGTCTTCCACCGGTTCAGCATTTCCTTGCAGCCGCCCCAGCCCGGAATCAGGCCGACGCCGACCTCGACCAGACCGGCGTAGGTTTCGGCATGGGCTTGGATGGCGTCGCTATGCAACAGAATTTCGCATCCGCCGCCGAGCGCCATGCCGGCCGGCGCCGAGACGACGGGGAACGGCGCGTATTTGAGCTGCTTGTAAATCGCCTGCCCGCTCGAGATCATCGTCTCGATCTCGCTCCACGCCGCGATATTGGCCGCGAACAAGGCAACGCCGATATTCGCCCCGACGGAGAAATTCGTGCCCTCGTTATAGATGACGAGCGCCTTGTAGCGCTCCTTCACCGTCCGGATGGTTTTCTCCAACAGGTTCATGATCGATTGATCGAGCGAATTGCTCTTGCTGGTGAATTCGAAGCACAGCACGCCGTCGCCGATATCCCAGACCGACGCCGAGCTCGACTTCAGAACTGGTTTGGACACCAGCTTGATATCCTCGAGCATGATCACGCCTTCGGGGCGGACGAGATCGCGATAGACCCCATCGCGGCCGAGATATTGCCGCTTGCCGTCCTCGATGCGGTAGAATGTCTTGGTTCCGGCATTGGCGACCAAGGCCGGGACGGGAACGCCCTCGGCCGCGAGCTGCGCGTTCAACCATTCGACGCCAATTTTGTCGATCAGCTGGAACGGCCCGAGCTTCCAATTGTAGCCAAGCCGCATCGCGTCGTCGATCGCGGTGATCTCATCGGCGGCTTCGGGCACGAGGTTCGCGGCATAGGCGAGCACGCGCGAGATGACGCGAGCCGCGTAGCGGCCGGCCTTCGTGTCCGATTGCAGAAATTTGAGCGGCCGCTTGTCGGCATCCGCGAGTTCCGGCAAATCGACCTTGGCGACGGCCCGGTATTCGCCGGTCGCGAGATCGATGGCCTGCTTGTCCTTGCGCCCGCCCGCGCCACGGTTGAGGCGATAGAATCCGCCCTTGCCCTTGCGCCCGGTGTAACCCTCCGCGATCATCTTCGTGATCAAGGCCTCTTCCCGCACGGTGGCATGGAACGGATCGCTCTTGGGCAGCGTCGCGCTCATGCTCGCGGTAATATGCGGCATCAGATCGAGCCCGACCAAATCGATGAGGCCGAACACGCCGGTCTTGGGAATGCCGAACGGACGACCCATGATCGCATCGACCTCCTCGACGGTCAGCCCGCCATCGATCGCTTCGAGCACCGCTGTCTGCATCCAGTAGACGCCGAGCCGGTTGGCGATAAAACCAGGGCTGTCCTTGCAATCGACGATGCTCTTGCCGAGCACGTAATCGCAGAAGCGGACGACTTTTGCCGTTTGGGCCGGATCGGTATGCGCGCCCTCGACGATCTCCAACAACCGCATATAGCGCGGCGGATTGAAGAAATGGGTGACGAGAAAATCCTTCTTGAACCCGTCGGGCAGGCCTTCGACCAGATGGGCGAGAGGAATGGTCGAGGTATTCGACGACACCGGGGTGCCGGGTTTCCGCGCCGCGTCGATTCTGTGATAGAGCGCTTGCTTGATGTCGAGCCGTTCGATGACGACTTCGACGATCCAGTCGCAACCGGCGATGTCAGCGAGATTGTCGTCGATATTGCCGATACTGACGAGTTTGGCGGCGCGTTCCGACATGAACGCCGCGGGATCGGCCTTCTTGAGCCGTTCGACGGCGCCCGCCGCGACCGCGTTGCGCTTGACGGGATCGGTGGAATCTTGCGCGTCCTTCGGCACGATATCGAGCAGAAGCACGGGCACGCCGCCATTGGCGACCTGGGCCGCGATGCCGGCGCCCATGACGCCGGAGCCGATCACGGCGACTTTTTTAATTTCGCTCATTAGATCCGCTCCAAAATCGTGGCAATGCCTTGGCCGCCGCCAATGCATTGCGTGGCCAGGGCGTAACGCGCGCCTTCGCGCTTCAACAGGCTTGCGGCCTTGCCGACGATGCGGGCGCCGGTGGCGCCGAGCGGGTGACCGAGCGCGATCGCGCCGCCGTCGATATTGAGCGTCTCCTCGCGGATGCCGAGATCGGCGATACACGCGAGGGCCTGCGCCGCGAACGCCTCGTTGAGTTCGACGATGTCGATCTGCTCGATGGTCAAGCCGGCGCGCTTCAACGCCTTGCGCGTCGCGGCGACGGGGCCGATGCCCATGACATCGGGCGCGCAGCCCGCGACCGCGACCGCGATGATCCGGGCCAGCGGCACGAGACCATGCTCTTTCGCGTAAGATTCGCTGGTCACGAGAACCGCCGAGGCGCCGTCGGTCAAGGGCGAGGACGTGCCGGCCGTCACCGAGCCTTCGGCATCAAACGCGGTCTTGAGCGCGGCCAGGCCTTCGAGCGACGTGTCGCCGCGAATGCAGCCGTCTTGGTCGATGGTGGCGTTGCCGGTTTTGATCGGAACGATTTCATCATTGAAATGGCCCCGCTCTTGAGCGTTCTTGGCGAGTTTGTGGCTGCGCACGGCGAGCGCTTCTTGCGCGGCGCGGCTGATATCCCAGCGGCGCGCGACATTCTCCGCCGTGTCGCCCATGCCGAGATAGGCGCCGGGCAATTTAGCATTCAAGGCCGGATTGGGCATCGGGTTGAAGCCGCCGAGCGGCACGCGCGTCATGCTTTCGACGCCGGCGGCGATGAAAGCCTCCCCGGCGCCGAGCAAGATGGATCCCGCCGCGATATGCACGGCCGTCATCGACGAACCGCAGAAGCGGTTGATCGTGGCGCCGCTGACGGACAGCGGCAAATCGGCGTTCAAGGCCACCAAGCGAGCGAGATTGAGGCCTTGCTCGCCTTCGGGAAACGCGCAACCGAGCAGCAAATCCTCGATGTCCTCGGGCTTGACGCCGGTCCGCGCGACAAGCGCCCGCACCACGTCGGCCGTGAGATCGTCGGGGCGCACCTTGGCCAATCCGCCCTTCTTGGCGAGCGTGAACGGCGAGCGAGCATAGCCCGCGATTACAGCGTTTGTCATAGTTTGGGCTCCTGATGATCGACGGCGGGCGCGGCCGAAACCGTGGCGACGTTCTGAAGGGAATTGTGACGGGCGCGGCCGGGGCCTGGCCTGGGCTTCTCCTCGGCGCCGCGGCGTTCCGCCCATTCGAGGACGGCGAGAGCGTCGATTTCGAGCTCCTTCAATCCCTTCAAGGCCTGGTCGACCGCGACGCGTTGTTCCTCGAGTTGTTTCGTCCTGACCTCGATCTTCTTGAGCAACACCTTGGTTTGGGTGATCCGGGTCGGATCGGCATCGTAAAGATCGAGATATTCCTTGATTTCGCGAAGGCTGAACCCCAGACGCTTCCCGCGCAGGATGAGTATCATCCGGGCTCGTTCGCGATTCGTATAGACCCGCGTGCTCGCGACCCGACGCGGCGAAATCAGATTCTTGTCTTCATAGAAACGCAGGGTCCGCGCCGTAACGCCCAATTCCTTCGCGATTTCGGTGACCGTCAAAAAGCGATCGTCCGCTTCCAGCGCCTGCTCGTCGCGCTTGGCTTTGCGGCTGGGCGCACCCTCCGGCACGATCCGCGCTTGCGGGCTCGGTTCCGACACGGCCGCGATCGGCAATTTCGCGTCCCGCGTTTTCGCTTGGCGGATCATTTCGCGGCGGCTCCCGGCTTTCCCGATTCTTCCTCGACCAATTCCTTGCGGGAGAGTTTGCCGACAAATGTTTTTGGCAGCACGGTCCGGATCTCGATCGATTTCGGGCGCTCGAGTTTCGAAATGTAGTCCTCGAGAAAGGTCAGCAGATCCTCTGGCGTCGCGGACGCGTCGGGACGCAGCACCACGAAAGCCTTGGGCGCTTGGCCGCGATATTCGTCGGGGATGCCGATCACGATCGCCTCGGCGACCGCCGGATGCTGATACAGGGCGTCCTCGATCACGCGGGGATAGACATTGAACCCGCTGCAGAGGATGACGTCCTTGATCCGGTCGACGACGAAGAGATAGCCATCGGCATCGAAATAGCCGATATCGCCGGTGCACAGCGCGCCGTCGTCGAACACCGCCGCCGTTTCGGCCGGCCGGTTCCAATAGCCGCGCATCACTTGCGGGCCGCGCACGAGAATTTCGCCTTTTTGCCCCACGCCGGTCACCCGCTTCCCGGTCTCGGGATCGCGCAGCTCGACGATCGTGCCTTTGAGCGGCAGACCCACGGCCCCGTCGCGCGCCGAGGCGTTGGGCGGATTGCAGGCGACGACCGGCGAGGCCTCGGTCAAACCATACCCCTCGATCAGAGTACAGCCGGTCACGCGTTCGAAGGATTGACGGATTTCAGTGGGAAGCGGCGCGCCGCCCGAGATGCACAACCGGATCGACGAGAGGTCGGTTCGGGTCTTCGTCGCCTCTTTCGCAATGGCGGAATAGATCGTCGGGACGGCGTGGAAAATCGTGATCTTCTGGCGGGCCAGGGTTTTGATACATTGGCGCAGCACGAACCGCGGCAGAAGAACGATTTCCGCGCCGATCATGAATCCGTAATTCATGCAGCAGGTCATGGCAAAGACGTGGAACAGCGGCAGGACGGCGAGCAGGCGCTCGCCGCCGCGCGTGACGCCCGGTTGCAAGCCCGAAGCCACGGCATCGATTTGACGGCAATTGGCGACGACATTGGCATGCGTCAGCATCGCGCCCTTCGGCGTGCCCGTCGTGCCGCCGGTATATTGCAGCACCGCGATATCATTCGCCGCATCGACGGGAACGGGCTTCAGCGTTCCGCCGCCCGCGAGCAGCGCTTCGAACCAAATATGAAACCCGTCGCTGGGAAGCGTCCGGACGCGGTGGCTCCATCGCATCACGTTATAGATCATCCCCTTGACGGCGGGCAACGCGCCGCCGAGCGAGCAGACGATCATCTTGCGCACGCCCGCGGCCTTCGCGACGGAGTTCAGCTTGCTGAAAATCTCGTCGATATCGATCGTGACGATGACCGTCGTTCCGGAGTCGCGGATCAGATGATCGAGTTCGCGCGCCACATAGAGCGGATTGTAATTGACGACCGTCCCGCCAATCTTGAGGATCGCGAAGAAGAAAAAGACGGAATAAGGCGTGTTCGGCAGACAAAGGCCGACACGGTCGCCCTTCGCGACGCCCAAGGCCTGAAGGCCCGCGGCCGTGCGATCGACGAAGGCGTCGACGTCGCCGTAGGTCCAACGACGGCCCATGAAATCAATCGCGGGGCGCCGCGAAAATTGGCGCGCCGCATCGGCCCAAATGTCTTGGACGGTCTCGTCTCCGAAATGCGCGTCGGCTTGATTCGTCATGCTGCCCGCTCTGGCCAAAGGCCCATGGAGGTTCCAAGCCATGCCGCGAGCGTACGGCAGGCACCCCGCGCCTTTCGCCCACTTCGGTCCCAGGCAAGCATCGGCTCGTCCCGCATTCCAGACCTCCCATCTCAAATCCAGGCTTTTCAACGCCCTTGATCCGTCCGGGTGCTCTCGGGGCCGACCGCGCGCGGCAGCCAGCCCGAGGGGCCTTGACGTATGCGGTAACCTACATACCAAATCGTGAGGCCGGCGCAAGGGGATGCCGCCTCTCTCCTTCGTCCGGGTTTAGGCATCGCCAAATAGCGGTTCTATCGAGACGGACGTCAGCTGAGCGAGAAGAGGATTATAGCGCATGAGTCTTGAATCCGCCCTCAAGGGCCGTCTGCGGCTTCCGGTGATCGGGGCGCCGCTGTTCATTCTCTCGGGCCCCGAGCTCGTGATCGCGCAGTGCAAGGCGGGAATCGTCGGCGCCTTTCCGGCTCTCAACGCGCGTCCGGCCGAGGTCCTCGACGAATGGCTGCGCCGGATTCAAGGCGAACTCGGCGAGCACGACGCCAAATATCCCGACCGGCTCAGCGCGCCCTTCGCGGTGAATCAGATCGTGCATAAATCGAACGAACGGCTCATGCACGATGTCGAACTCTGCGTCCGCCACCGCGTGCCGATCGTGATCACCTCGCTCGGCGCGGTGGTCGAGG
This sequence comes from Beijerinckiaceae bacterium, assembly GCA_031291515.1. Taxonomy (GTDB): domain Bacteria; phylum Pseudomonadota; class Alphaproteobacteria; order Rhizobiales; family Beijerinckiaceae; genus RH-AL1. The sequence continues at coordinate 19,447 of JARLIW010000183.1, forward strand.
TCAACCAGGCCATCCATAGCTACGGCGGCACGGTGTTCCACGATGTGATCACCGACAAATTCGCGCGCAAGGCGATCGAGAAGGGCGCGGATGGCCTGGTGGCCGTGGCGGCCGGCGCGGGCGGCCATGCCGGGCGGCTCTCGCCCTTCGCCCTGGTCCAGGAAATCCGGCAATGGTTCGATGGCCCGCTCGCGCTGTCGGGCGCGATCGCCAACGGCGCGGCCATTCTCGCGGCCCAAGCAGCGGGCGCCGATTTCGCCTATATCGGCTCGCCCTTCATCGCGACGGAAGAGGCCCGCGCGGCGCCAGACTACAAGCAGGCCATCGTCGAGGGCACCTCGGCGGACATCGTCTTTTCAAATCTCTTCACGGGCATTCACGGCAATTACCTCCGCAAGTCGATCGCCAATGCCGGGCTCGATCCCGATGCCCTGCCCGAAGCCGATCCGTCGAAGATGAATTTCGGAGGCGGCGCCGCCGCCAAGGCCTGGCGCGACATCTGGGGATCGGGCCAAGGCATCGCCAGCGTGGACGCGGTGGTGCCGGCGGCCGCGCGGATCGAACGGTTTGCGCGGGAATATCACGAGGCGGTGGCGCGGCTGGCGGCGAAGGTGGCGCGGTTCGAGGGGGCGTGATGGAACTCGAACTAACAGATGTCGCGGCTGAGCTTGTCCTCAAGGGGCAATGGCAAACCATCACGCTTGAGCAGGCGCTAAGATTAGACAAGTCACGTAGGATGAGATGTCCCGAGTGCCACTGGCAAGTGAAGGCACATGCCGTTGGTAAGAACGGCCAACGGCCTCACATGGAGCACGAGACGCGAAATTCTGGCTGTTCTCGTGGTGACTGTTTCGACGGCACCCGTAGAATGCATCCAAAGGCTCTGAAATAACGAATCCTCCGCGACGTTGGGCGAAAGGACTCCAAAAATTATGCTGATCCCCATTCCCGAACAACAAACCCTGGGCGCCTATTGGAATATCAGGCGCGATACGCCGTCGCGGATCGCGGCGCGCTACCTCGCCTTCCTCGACCGGATCGAACCCTTGCACCCGGCGTTTTCCAACTGGATCCTCGGGGGGACCGATGAACCGGAAGATTTCAACGCGCTCCGGCATGATTTTGTCTCCGCCGTCGAAGCACGCGTTTCCACGAACGACGATGGCGAGCCTGAACCCTCCAGCGGCTATGACTTCTTTTTACTGAATTCCATGAAAGATAGCCCTAGTAGCGTCGATATTTTGGGTGCCATGGGAGCCAAATTTTCGTCCGGGCATATTGTTTTTCAATCCTCATGGGTAGAAAAGCCCGATCCCTCGATCGTCGACCACACCGTCTGGAAAAAAGTCTTCATCGCGCTCATCGAATGTTTCGACGCCGAATTCGGCCGGGCTTGGCCGAGTAGCATGGTCGACGTGCCGCAGGCGCCAGGCGTCTTCGACCTCGCCTGGATGACCTACATTCCGCCCGACATCGCGCCGAAGGTCGCGCCGCCGGCGTCCGCCATCGTCGACCGGCTGGCGGGCGGGGGCATGATCCTCTCCGCGACGGACGAGATTTTCGACACCGGCAACCCGCGACATTTCGCCGGCGCGCGGGATATTCTCGCCGCGCTCATGCCCGTTCAGAAGCCGGATTTACACGAGCTTTACCAGTACGATTGGTCCAAACTAAAATAACTCACCCCCGGCTGGCTATCGCGACGCCGATCGCGGCGAGCGCCATGCCGGCGAATTGGATGGGCGCCAAACTCTCGCCGAACAGGGCGAAGGCCATCAGCGCGGTCACGGGCGGAGAAAGGTAGAACAGCGAGGTCACGGCCGCCACCGCGCCGCGCTTGATGAGGGACAGCAGCAACAGCCCGGCCGCGATGTTGAGCACGAGGACGGACCACGCGAGGCCCGCCATGACCGGAGCGATCAAGGGAACGTCGCCATGTTCGAACGCGAGCGCGAATGGCAACGTGACGGCGAGACCGCCGAGCAATTGGATCGTCGCGCCGCTGCGCAAATCGACCGCGCCGCCGGTCCGCTTCTGCCAGATCGTGCCGAACGTGATCGCGAGCATCGCCAGCAGCCCCACGAAAATGACGCTGGGCGGCAGCGCGGTATGGACGCCAGACAGGTTGGGCGCCAACACGAGCAGCGCGCCCGCGAAGCCGAGCACGATGCCCGCCCAACGTTGAGGGCCGACGCGCTCGCCGAGCAATGGCGTCGCCAGGGCCGCCGTGAGCAGCGGCTGAAGCCCCGAGAGCAGCGCCGCGATGGCGGGCGGCAACCCATGTTTGACCGCCCAGAACGTGGCGCTGATATAGACGCCGCCAATCAACGTGCCCGCGACGAGATTATTGAACCAACCCCGCGCGGTTCGCGGCCACGGCGCGTTCCCGGCCCAAGCGATCAATGCCATCAGCGCGGCGGCACAGGCAAAACGTAAACTGATGAAACTCAGCGGCTCGGCATAAGGCCGCACCAACCGCGCGACAATAAAGCCGCTCGACCACAGCATCACGAAGGCGAACGAAATGAGCCGTCCGTTGAATCCGCGCATCAGGGCCTGCGGCCGTGCCCGGGGAGCAGGATGACGGAAAAATATGGCGCGACGCCATCCCGCTTGTCCGCGAGCGGCATCACGCGCTCCCCCTCCATCGTGCCGCGCTCGACATAGACCGCGTCGGTCAACAGCCCCGCCGCCTCCACCGCCGCGCGGATTTTGACGAAATTGGTGCCGATTTTCATGATCACGGCGGCGTCGCTCGCGCGGAGTTTGGCCGTCAACACCTCGGCCGGCAGCGTTCCGGGCAAGATGGTGACGACATCGTCGCCCCAGCTCATCGGCAGGCCGGCCGCGCTCCAGCACCCCGACATGCCGCTCACGCCGGGAACGATGGTGACGGGAAAATCGTCGCGCAGCCGGATGTAGAGATGCATGAACGAGCCGAAAAATAGCGGATCGCCCTCGCAGAGCAGCGCCACGTCGCGCCCCGCCGCAAGGTGGCGCGCGAGCGTCGCGGCGGCCTCCGTGTAAAACGGCGCGAGGCTCGCGGCGTAAGCTGGATCTTCCAACGCGATTTCCGTCGTCACGGGATATTCGAGCGCCACTTCCTCGCAATGCGCGGGCATGGCGTGATCCGCGATGGCGCGGGCATGGCCGCGCCGGCCGCGCTTGGCGAAATAGGCGACGACGGGCGCGGCCTGGAGGCAACGAACCGCCTTCAGCGTCATCAATTCGGGATCGCCGGGTCCAAGCCCGATGCCATAGAGGCGCCCTAACATCATCCGGCGTCCTTCATTCGGCGGCGCTCGCGAGCGCGTTGACGGCGGCGGCGACCATGGCGCTGCCGCCGCGCCGCCCGCGCACCGTGACAAAGGGCAGATGGATCCGGGCGATCAGCGCGTCCTTCGATTCGACGGCGCCGACGAATCCGACGGGAATGCCGACGACGAGAGCGGGCGGCGGCGCGCCGGCATCCAACAGTTCGAACAGCCGGAACAAAGCCGTCGGCGCATTGCCGATCGCCACGATCGCGCCGGCAAGCCGCGGGCGCCACAGTTCCATCGCCGCCGCCGTGCGCGTCGTGCCGAGCCGCGCGGCGAGGCCCGGAATTTCTGGCGCGCGCAGGGTGCAGACAACCTCGTTGGCCGCCGGCAAGCGGGCGCGCGTGACGCCATCGGCGACCATCGCGGAATCGCACAGAATGGGCGCGCCGGCCGCCAGCGCGGCAATGCCCGCCGCCGCCGCGCCCGGCGAAAATTGGATGTCGTCGGCGATCTCGACCATGCCGCAGGCGTGGATGATGCGAACGGCGACGCGCTCCTCCTCGGCGCTGAACCGCGCCAGCGCGGCCTCGGCCCGGATGATCGCGAAGGAGCGACGGTAGATCTCGGCGCCGTCCTTGATGTAACCGGCGCTCATGCGGCCCCCGGCAGCGGCGGCACGCGCGCGACGACGCCTTTTTTAAGCGCGGCGGGACGTTGCTTCCACGGAATCAGGCCGTCCCCCGTCTGGGCATAGAGCCGCGCGCCGTCCAAAAGAATCCGCGCGGCCTGTTCGGCGGGGAGATCGCCATAGACATAGGTCCATTTGCCCGGCGCCGCGAAACTCGCGGCACAGCTCCGCGTGCAGACGCTGAGGCATTCGACCGGCACGATCGTGATCACGGGATCGGCGGGTTCGGCAATCAGCGCCGCGTGGAGCCGCGCGCCGGCCCGCGCGGCGGGGTCATCCGCATCGTCGCCGGCCTCGCGGCAGGTGGTGCAGACATAGAGCCGCATCGGCGCGGCGGGCACCGCGGAAAGATCGTCTCGAAGCTCGGTCGAAAGGGCCATGGTTGCTCCCGCGCGAAGGCGCAGGGGTGCGGGAATGCGCGCTGTTTTCCCAGGAGGAAAACGGCCGGAGGGCTCCTGGACACCCCGCCGGGAGCACGCGCGGTTGGGGACGGCAGGTTTCCTGGCTCGTGGATCATCGCTCGAACGCCGCCTTCCCAAACCATCCGGCGAGCCGGGCGGTCCAGTGGCTGAATTGGCATCCGAGCTTCCCACATACAGTTGCGGGGGCAGCTGTGGCTCGCGGCCCGAGACTCGGGCCCCACATTCCCTCTTGACCCGCCGCGAGGCGGGACCGTCGAGTTGAAATTTGGTGTAGGGCGCGAGCGACCGCGAAGTCAATGCCGGCGCTTGGCCACGCGGGGACGAGGGGTGAAGCCTCGCCGGATCGATCCTCCTCCACGAAGGGGGGGAGGGGGACCATGCGAAGCATGGTGGAGGGGGCGGGTGTGCTTCGGCGAGACGGGATTCGGCGCCGACGCCATTTTGACAAGACCGATTCGCGCCGAGCGCAACCCCCTCCACCGCCTCCGGCGGTCCCCCTCCCCCGCTGCGCGGGGGAGGATTGCTTCACCCGATTACCGAGTTGGCCGGCGCCGAGAGGAGGGCCTTGCCTCCCGCGCTCAACCGTGAAACCAAACCCGGTCAAGGCGCGACGCGGCGGGAGGCGCATATCACCGATCTTGCGGACCATTTAGATCTTGCAAGCCATGGCGGCGCGCTCGACGCGGCGCGCGCGCTTTTTCCCGACGCGCCGGAGCCGTGGATCGATCTCTCGACCGGAATCAATCCGTGGCCCTATCCCGTGGGTGCGCTCGCGCGCGAGGCCTGGGAACGCCTGCCCGAGGCCGGTGCCCTCGCGGCGCTGGAAGCTTCGGCCGCGCGCCGCTACCTCTGTCCGGCCGAGGCCGTTATCGTCGCGGCGCCGGGCACGCAGGCGATCATTCAGCTTTTGCCGGCTCTGCTCGGCGGGTCCGATATCAGGGTGCGCGGCGCAACCTACGGCGAATTCGCCCGCGTTTTCGCGC
>JARLIW010000184.1 GCA_031291515.1 Beijerinckiaceae bacterium
CGGTGGTATTGCGGATGCAATTTCCCGACGTCTGGATCGCATGCATCTCGACGCTCGCGAGCTCGTCCAGGATCGCGGGGCAATCGGAGAGCGCGGGCCAATTGAACTGCAGGTTTTGCCGGGTCGTGAAATGGCCGTAGCCCTTGTCGTAGACGCGTGCGATATGCGCGAGCTTACGCATCTGCCGCGACGACAGGGTGCCATAAGGAATGGCGATGCGAAGCATATAGGCATGCAGCTGCAGGTAGACGCCGTTCATCAAACGCAGCGGACGGAATTGCTCCTCGGTCAGATCGCCGGCCAGACGGCGTTCCACCTGGTCCTTAAATTGCGCGACCCGCTCGGCGACGAAATCCGCGTCAAATTCATCGTATCGATACATTGTTTGATGCCTTCAGGCGGCGTTGGTGGGAGACGCCGGGAGATAGTCGATCGTCGGGCCATAGGCGCGAATGGCGTTGCGGAGCGTCAAGGCCGCGCGGCCCTCCGCCCCGTCTTTTTGATCGACCAGGAAAACATCGATCACGCGCGCGCGCGCTTCGTCGAGCTTCGCCGCCGCCAATCCCGCCTCGGCCGCGGCCTTATCGTGATAGACGGCCGCCCGCGCGATATCGTCGACCCATGCGCCGTCGGCACCATAAAAGACCACAAGTCCACGGGCGAGCGTATTGGCTGAGATAACCTGCGGCATGGCCTGACCTTCTGGGACCGACTCCCAAGCGATGGGGTATTTTATTCTCTATCAGATAGGGTATTTTGCGTTCAATTGCGAGAGAAGAAAGCTCTGACTTCGATGTTCTCCGCGTTGATATATTTTCTTTTTTTGCATTATGTAGAATATTTTTCTAATTTCGAAGAGGCGTCTATTACTGCGCCGGCCCGTCCGAAACCTTTTCCAGCGTCGCGCCGCGAGGCCATGTTCCCGAAGCAAAATCGCCCGGGTATCGTCGAAAAGAGAGCGCTATTGATCCAACCCATGCTATCAGGCGGTCTCGATCCAATGAGGCGTTCAGGAATGTCGTTTGTAGAGCAGGTCCCCGGTCTCCTTGTTCAATATGGTTATATCGCGCTTTTCGTCGTTGTCGCCTTGGAGAGCGCGGGCGTTCCGATGCCGGGAGAGACGATTTTGATCAGCTCGTCCGTTTACGCGGGTGCCCATCATGCGAGCGTCGGACACGGCGGCTTCAACATATTCCTTGTGATCGCGACGGCCGCCGCGGCGGCGATCTTAGGCGACAATCTCGGATTCTGGGTGGGCCGGACCTGGGGATTGACGTTGCTTTTGCGCTATGGCCGGTTCATTGGCGTCGATCATGCCAAGCTCAAGCTCGGGCAATTTTTGTTTCTCAAACACGGCGGCAAGATTGTTTTCTTCGGCCGGTTCGTCGCGCTGCTGCGGGCCTTCGCGGCCGTTCTGGCGGGCGCGAACCGCTTCGATCCCAAACGCTTTCTGTTTTATAATGCGTTGGGTGGCATCGTTTGGGCCGCGCTGATGGGCGGATTTGGCTACGAATTCGGGCTGCAGGTCGAGAATGTCATCGGGCCGATGGGACTTGCCGGCTTGGCCGTCGTCATCCTGGTCTCGGTCGTGACGTGGCGTTTTTACAAGCGCCACGAAAAGCGTCTGACCCTCGAGGCCGAAGAGGCTCTGCCGGGGCCGTTGATGATTCACCACGGCAGGAGCTGATCAGGGTTTGCGCGCGAGGGCGCGGGCGACGGGCAACATTTCGATCCGGCGGACGGATGTCTGATTTGAGATCGAGATACACCCGCCGCGCATTTTTCACACCAGCCGCGGACCGTCATGACTCAAAAACGCTCCGCCGACTTATGGCCTGGCCGATTTCCTTCTCGCTTTGGGGACTTGCCCAAAGCGTCCTGGCTTTAGTGAAACGACGCGGTGACCGGATCGGAGTAAAGGTTATTCCGACGCACCACCAAGCGGCCCGCGGCGCGCGTGAAGGTAATCTCGAAAGCTGGCTGTCCGAGCCCGGTCGGGACCGAGATCTTCGCGGATTGGCCATCGGCGAGGGTCGCATCGAAGCGCACGGGCACGGATGCCCCTGTGTCGAGCGTCGCGATCACATGGTAGCCGTTCGGCTCGGGAACGAAATAGGCGGTGCCATGCGTCGTGCCGAGATCGATCGTGCTGGCCTGGATCGGCTTCAGGATTTGCGCATTGGCAAAGCCCGCGGCGCTGGCGGTTAGAGCGGTCGAAAGAGTCAAGGTCTTCAGCATTTTGGCCTCCTAGGCGTTGACGTTTCGGACGAGCGCGCCGGGGGAAAAAGTCCCGGCGTTTGTTGCCGCATATGCTGGTTCGTCTGTCCCGCAACATGCTTGGCGCTGGCGCCCTACGAGGTCCAATGTGCTCCACCTCGGCGAATTATCAAGCTAATTTTTGTGCGTCGCATCATAAATTAACTGTTTGTCAACTGGGGTATTGGCCCTTAACCATCTGCCTTTAGGGGGAAAAAGGGGTCCAACTCTGTCCCTACCGCGTTGCGGTATCAGCAATTATGCATGGCTCGAATGTCGGTTGCGACGCAAAATGCCGGAGCCCAAGGCCCCGGCATCCGGATGTGACGAAGCTTTGGGTTTAAAACGACGACGAATCCCGTCCCGATAGGAAGCGGTAGAGCGCCAGAAGAATGACCGCGCCGACCACCGCGCTGACGAAGCTCAGCGGTTGACCCGCGTGATACCAGCCAATTTCCTTCCCCAACGTATTCGCGACGATCGCGCCCACGATGCCGAGGAGTGTGGTCAGAATGAACCCGCGCGGATTGTTCGGGCCCGGCAAAAGGAACCGGGCGATCAGGCCGGCGAAAAAGCCAATCAAGATGACATAAAGAAGATGCATGAACGCGCTCCAGTTTCGACAGTTGGACCCAGCCAATGCGGCGCTGACGGTCCTTTCGCGAGGTCGTTCGTCATGGCTCGCAGCTGTCAAGCTTAGCGGAGTTTGATTACATTTTCAAAATAGGCAAGGACGATCAGCCTGGAGCTTATCCTGGATCTCCTGTCTCCGCGGATCAGCCCTTGAGCCGCGCGATCAGGCTCGACGTGTCCCACCGGTTGCCGCCCATGCGCTGGACCTCGCCGTAGAATTGATCGACGAGGGCCGCGACGGGCAGGGTAGCGCCGTTGCGGCGGGCTTCGTCGAGGCAAATCGAGAGATCCTTGCGCATCCAATCCACGGCGAAGCCGAAATCGAACGTGCCCGCGATCATCGCCTTGTAACGGTTTTCCATTTGCCAGGATTGCGCGGCGCCTTTCGAAATCACCGCGATCACGGCCTCGGCGTCAAGCCCGGCCTTGTCGGCGAAATGGAGCCCCTCGGCCAGCGCCTGCACGAGCCCCGCGATGCAGATTTGATTGACCATTTTGGTGAGCTGGCCGGACCCCGACGGTCCCATCAGGCGGCTCGCCTTGGCGAAACTCTGGATCAGCGGCTCGGCGCGCGCGTAATCGGCTTCCGTCCCGCCGCACATGACGGTCAGCGCGCCATTTTCGGCGCCGGCCTGGCCGCCCGAGACGGGCGCGTCAATAAAGCCGAAGCCCGCGGCCGAGGCCGCGCTTGCGAGTTCGCGCGCGACTTCAGCCGAGGCGGTCGTATGGTCGATGAACACCGTGCCCTTGCCCATGGCGGCGAAGGCCCCATGCGCGCCGGTCGTGACCGCGCGCAAATCCTCGTCGTTGCCGACGCACGAGAAGACGAAATCCTGATCCTTGGCGGCGTCCGCCGGCGTCGCAGCCGCGCGGCCGCCGTGTTTCGCGACCCAGGCCTGGGCCTTGGCGGAGGTTCGATTGTAGACAGTCACGGTATGTCCGGCCTTGGCGAGGTGTCCGGCCATCGGAAAGCCCATCACGCCAAGCCCGAGAAATGCGACGTTCGCCATGAAATTCGTCTCCGTTGCGAGGATTTAGTTGATCGGGAAACTGAAGTATTTCGCGCTCAGTTTGGCGAAGGTGCCATCGGCCACGCAGGCGGCAAAGGCCTTTTCGAAACGTGCCTTGAGCGCGGTATCCTCTTTCCGGAGCCCGGCGCCGATCCCGTCCCCGAAAAACCGCGGGTCGCGCGGGACATCCGCGAGGATTTGGCAACATCGCGCATCGCGGCGGGTCTCCAAGAACGTGACGATTTCGTCCTTATCGCCGACCACGGCATCGACCGTCCCGGCTTCGAGGTCGAGGATCGCATCGGACAGGGTCGTGTAAGGCTTGATCGACGATTGCGAATAAAGAGCCTTGAGAAAGATCTCGTGGGTGCCGCCCTTTTCGACCCCGATCCGCTTGCCCGCGAGCGTGGCCGGATCATCCGAGGCGAGACCGCTCGCCTTTGTCACCATGAAGGCCGAGGGCATGCGGATATAGGGTTGGGTGAAGGCAATTTTCGCCTCGCGCTCTGGATTGATCTCCATCGCGGCCATGATGGCATCGTAATGATGTTCGAGCAGCCCAGGAATTAGGCCGTCCCATTGTCGCGCGACAAAGGTACAGCTCACGCTCATGCGCCGGCAGAGATCTTGGCCGAGGTCGATCTCGAATCCGGTGAGCCGATCCCCATCGAAATAATTGTACGGCGGACGGGCGCCTTCGCTCGCGATGGTCAGATGTTTCGGGGAGGGCGCTTGGCCAAAGGCGCGCGGAATCGTTCCGAGAACGAGAATCAGACAGATATAATTCACGGCTTGGAACGCCTGCCGGGCGGTCTTGCGAAGCCTGGGCGGTGCCCAAGAAAAATTCGGCATAGTCCTCCATGGACGGATGATGGGCAGATCCAACGTATTGAAAGAACGAATCTTTCGGATGAAATAGGCGGAACGGTCCCGGTCTCGACACGTGTGGCGGGCCGGCGAGGGGCTTTATCCCGCCGGGCTTGGGTGCTTTATCCACTAGGAGCGCGACCCGAAAAAGTCGATAGGTTTCGTTCGGATGTGGCAAACGTCCGTTTCGCTCCCGTCTCGTGCTTTGGATGGCGCGGCCGGGTGACGGGCAGCAAGAGGTTGATGATGATCGACGAACAGGATGTCCTCACGGCCCTCAAAGGTGTCGCGGGTCCCGATGGCCGCAATCCGGTCTCGCGCGAGAATGGCGTGGCCGGACTCACGATCCGCAACGGCAAGGTCTATCTCGCCTTAACCGGCGATCCGCGTTTCGCCGAGGCGATGGAGACGATGCGCGTTCAGGCCGAGGCCGTCATCAAGGCGCTCCCCGGCGTCGTGGGCGCGGTGGTGAGCCTGACCGCCGAGCAGCCGCCGGGGACCCCGTCTCACGAGCATGGCCACGGACACAGTCACGACGCGCCGGCCAAGCGTCCATTGACCCCCAAGCCGGCGCCGCCGCGTTCCTTGTCGATCCCCGGCGTCGCCCGGATTGTCGCGGTGGCTTCGGGCAAAGGCGGCGTCGGCAAATCGACCACCACGGTCAATCTGGCTCTGGGGCTCACCGCGCTTGGCTGGAAGGTCGGGATTCTCGATGCCGACGTGTTCGGCCCGTCCTTGCCTCGCCTTCTCGGCTTGAAGGACAAGCCGAAGCTCGCGGGCAAGATGCTCGAGCCGCTCGAAGCCTTCGGCCTCAAGGCGATGTCGATCGGTCTCCTCGTCGGCGAAGCCGAAGCGATGATCTGGCGCGGGCCGATGGTGATGTCGGCGATCAATCAGCTTCTGCGCGAGGTCGATTGGGGCCAGCTCGATTGCCTGCTCGTCGATATGCCGCCGGGAACGGGCGATGCGCAGTTGACGCTCGCGCAAAACGTCCCCTTGGCCGGGGCGGTGATCGTGTCGACGCCGCAGGATCTCGCGTTGATCGATGCGCGGCGCGGCGTCGCGATGTTCAAGCAGGTCAATATTCCGATCCTCGGCGTGGTCGAGAACATGAGTTATTTCATCTGCCCGCATTGCCATGGCCGGTCCGATATTTTCGCCCATGGCGGCGCGCGCCACGAGGCGGAGACGCTCGGCGTTCCGTTCCTGGGCGAAGTGCCCCTGGCATTGACGATCCGAGAGCATTCCGATTCCGGCCGGCCGATCGTCGTCGCCGAGCCGAACGGTCCCCATGCGCAGGCCTATCGCGAGATTGCCGCGCGCGTGAAGGCCGCGCTCGAAACGGGGCAAACCCGGGCCGCGCCCAAAATCGTCTTCGAATAGGGCGCGCCAATGCCGATGCTCTCCGCCGCCGAACTCAATGTTTTCCTGGATCGCCACTTTCCCCAGCTGCTCGACGAGGGGCAGCCGTTGATCGTGGTGGAAAGCACAGGCGAGATGGAGGCCGTGTTGCGTCTCGTCGAGCACGACCGGCACCTGCGACCGGGCGGGACCATATCGGGGCCCGCCATGTTCACGCTGGCCGATGTCGGGCTTTATGCCACCATCCTCGCGCAAATCGGACCGGTCGGCCACGCGGTCACCACGAGCATGAGCATGAATTTCATGCGCAAGCCGCCCTCGGGGCATCTGATCGCGCGGTGCAAACTGTTCAAACTCGGCACGCGATTGGCGGTCGGCGAGGCCTGTCTCTATCCCGAAGGCAGCGACGAGATGGTGGCCCACGCCACGGGAACCTACTCGATTCCGCCGCGAAGATGAGGTAATATAATACCGTATTTTATAAGCCTATGATTCAACGTGGATCTTTCACTGCTTGCGCGCTTGACAATCGCCGCGCCACGCGGTTTATGGCGACGATCTTCTTGAATGGATAATTCTCATGTTTGGTAAAACCATTTCGACCAAAACGGCCGAAATCGAAAAGAAATGGATCGTCATCGACGCGCAAGGCCTCGTTGTCGGTCGTCTCGCCTCGATCATCGCGATGCGTCTGCGCGGCAAGCACCTGCCGTCCTTCACCCCGCATATGGACGATGGCGATCATGTCATTGTGATCAATGCGGAAAAGGTTGTCTTCACCGGCCGCAAGCGCGACGACAAGGTCTATTATCACTACACCGGCTTCCAGGGCGGCATCAAGGAGCGCACCGCGCGCTTCATTCTCGATGGTCGCTTTCCCGAGCGCGTCGTCGAAAAGGCCGTGGAGCGCATGCTTCCGCGTGGGCCCTTGGGCCGCAAGCAGCTCGGAAACCTGCGGGTTTACAAGGGCGCGGAACATCCCCATGCGGCGCAGCAGCCCACCGTTTTCGAGGTTGGCCCGCTCAATCCGAAGAATGTCTATAATCCCAAGAACACAACGAAGGCTGCCTGATCATGGCCGAGACCCTTTCCTCCCTCCAAGATCTGAAGAGCGCCAACGCCGAAGCGCAGCCGGCGGCTCCCGTCCATGTGCAAAAGCTCGATAAGCTCGGCCGCGCCTATGCGACCGGCAAGCGCAAGGACGCCGTCGCCCGCGTGTGGATCAAGCCCGGCAAGGGCGCGATCGTCGTCAACGGCCGGCCTTTCGAGGTCTATTTCGCGCGTCCCGTGCTGCGCATGATCTTGCAGCAGCCCTTGGGCATCGCCAATCGCGTCGGTCAGTACGACCTGTTCGTGAACGTCGCGGGCGGCGGGCTTTCGGGCCAGGCCGGCGCCGTGCGCCACGGTCTGTCCAAGGCCTTGACCTATTACGAGCCCGAGCTTCGCCCCGCGCTCAAGCGCGAAGGCTTTCTGACTCGCGATTCCCGCGTGGTCGAGCGCAAAAAGTACGGCAAGAAAAAAGCCCGCCGGAGTTTCCAATTCTCGAAGCGCTAAGCGTTTCGGCCGGAATCTGGAAAAGGCGGCTTCGGCCGCCTTTTTCTTTGTCTGGCGGGCCGGTTCGTTCTGGCGCGTTGGTTCGACGTCACATCGTTTTGGTATTTAGATCCTGGGTCATAGCGCAGCGGAGAGTCCCGACCATGACGGCACGTATCTTCATCGACGGCGAAGCAGGCACGACGGGGCTTGGGATTCGCGACCGGCTCGCGAACAAGGCCGGCATCGAGCTCAGAAGCCTCAACGGCGCCGATCGGAAGAGCGTCGCGGCCAAAACGGCGCTGCTGCGCGAGGTCGATCTCGTCATCCTCTGTCTGCCCGACGATGCCGCGAAGGAAACGGCGGCTCTGGCGGGGTCGATCGAGAACGGTCCGCGCGTCCTCGATGCCTCGACCGCGCATCGCACCGCGCCGGGCTGGATCTATGGCTTTCCCGAAATGGGGCCGCATCAGGCGGACGCGATCAAGGCGGCGCGCTTCGTCTCCAATCCGGGCTGCTACGCGACCGGCGCGATCGCGCTTCTGCACCCGCTGACCGGGGCCGGGCTGCTCGCGTCCGATGCGCCCGTCGCGATCAATGCGATCTCGGGCTATAGCGGCGGCGGCAAGGCGATGATCGCCGAGCACGAGGCGGGCGAGGCTCCGGCGTTCAAGCTCTATGCGCTTGGTCTCGGCCACAAGCACGTGCCTGAAATCATGGCCTATGGCGGGCTGACCCGGCGCCCGATCTTCGTGCCGTCGGTCGGCGATTTCGCGCAGGGCATGCTCGTCTCGATCCCGCTGTTTCTCGACGATCTCGTGGGCAAGCCCACGCTTGCCGATCTGCGCCAGCTGCTCGTCGCGCATTATGGGACGGGTGGTTATGTCCGCGTCGCCGCGAGCGAAGAAGCGGAGATCGAGCCGGAATCGCTCAATGGCGGCAACAGCCTCGAACTGCATGTTTTCGGCAGCGACGAGACACGTCAGGCCGTTCTCGTCGCTAAGCTCGACAATCTCGGCAAAGGCGCGTCGGGCGCCGCGGTGCAGAATCTGGAGCTGATGCTCGGGCTTTAGTTCTACTCCGTCACGAACCTCTCCCAGTAGCGGCGCTGTCGTTCCGGGTCGCCGGAGGCGAGCCCGGAACCCAGGACAACGTGGATGCCGGAAGAATTGGACCGTCCCGCAGCCGGATCTTTCGAGTTTCCTGGACCAACCGCGTTGCCCTGGATTCCGGTCTCTCGCCTCCGGCTCGTCCCGGAATGACATCCCGGCTCTCGAACGAAACCTGACGCACTCGCATTAGAGCATGCGATCGGCCTTATTTCGCCTTCTTGTACGCCACGACCACATGACTCTGCTCGCCGAGCCCGTCGCCGCCGAGCGTGACGACATCGCCGGGGTTCAAGAACACCGGCGGCTTTTGGCCGAGGCCGACGCCCGCGGGGGTTCCCGTGACGATGACGTCGCCTGGCTCGAGCGTGAAGAATTGCGAGACGTAAGACACGATCTTCTTGAAATTGAAGATCATCGTCTTGGTGCTGCCGGTCTGGCGCCGCGCGCCGTTGACGTCGAGCCAGAGGCTGATGCGCTGCGGATTTTCGATCTCGTCCTTGGTGACGAGCCAGGGACCGAGCGGCCCAAAACTCGGCGCGCTCTTGCCCTTGGTCCAATTGCCGCCGCGTTCCAATTGGAATTCGCGCTCGGAGACGTCGTTGTTGAGGCAAAAGCCCGCGACATAATCCATCGCCGCGCGCTCCGACACATTGGACGCGCGCTCGCCGATCACGATGCCGACCTCGACCTCCCAATCGAGTTTCGTCGAGCCCTTCGGCGCGATAATTGGATCCCGCGCGCCGCTGATCGAGTTCGACGCCTTCTGGAAAATGATCGGCTCGGCTGGTTTCGGCGCGCCGATTTCGGCGGCGTGATCGGTGTAGTTCAAACCAATGGCGAGAAAGTTGACCGGCCGCGCCACGCAGGAGCCAAGGCGCGGGCGTCCGCGCACGACGGGCAGGGTGGAAAGCCGCGCGCGCGAAATCCGGGCGAGCATTTTGGACGAAAGCGCCGCGCCGTCGATATCGGAGACGATCTGGCTCAAATCCCGGATCTTGCCGTCGGGGCCGATCAGGCCAGGCTTTTCCTTGCCTTCGGGTCCAAAGCGAACGAGTTTCATGTGACGTCTCCATGCTGGCCCGCTCAGCCTAGCAATAGGACGGCGGAACACTTGAAAGCGCGTGTTCCGGCAAGACGAAGTCTTTGCGGCCAAACGGTTCGAATGGGCCGGAAACGCATAGGGGTTCTCCCTATGCGTTAGTTTTCGCGGAAAAGCCAATCCGGCCATATCTTGCGTTCGGCGCGGGTCGTCCCGTCAGTTTTTCACCCGGACGTAATCGCCGGGCGCGTCCGTGAGCGGCGTCAGCTTGCCGTCGCCCGGAATGCGCGGAAGCACGCGTTCGGGCGCCTGGGCCCAAAGCCACGCGAGCCAATCCGGCCACCAGCTGCCGGGCTGTTGCTCGGATTGTTTGAGCCAGACATCGAGGGTGCCGAACGGACGCGGACCGGTCGCATAGCCGTATTTGGGCTTGTCGGACGGCGGATTGATCACGCCCGCGATATGCCCGGAGCCGCCGAGGACATAGCGGATCGGGCCGCCGAATAGTTTGGCCCCCCGAAACACCGAGGCGGCGGGCGCGATATGATCTTCGCGCGTGGCGAGGCTGTAAATCGGGATCGTCACCTTGGCGAGCGAGAGCACCTTGCCGCCGATCTCGAGTTCGCCCTTGGCGAGTTTGTTGTCCATGTAAAAATTGCGCAGATAGAAGGAATGGTTGAGCGCGGGCAGGCGGGTGGAGTCGGAATTCCACGACAGAAGGTCGAAGGCCGGCGGCGCCTTTCCCTTCATGTAATTGTCGATGACATAGGACCAGATCAGATCGTTGGGCCGCAGCATGTTGAACGCCGCCGCCATCTTCGAGCCGTCGAGATAGCCAGGACCGGTCATGGTCGCTTCGAGCGACTTGACCTGAAGATCGTCGATGAACACCTTGATCTCGCCGGGGTCGGTGAAATCCGTCTGCGCCGCGAAAAATGTCGCGCTCGCGATCCGCGTGTCGCCGATTTCCGCCATATAGGCCAAGGCCGTCGCGAGCATCGTGCCGCCGACGCAATAGCCGATGGCATTGACGGTTTTTTCGCCTGTCGCCGCTTCGACCGCGTCGAGCGCCTCGAACAGGCCCTTGGTAATGTAATCCTCGAATGTCGTGTCGCGATGGCGCTCGTCTGGATTCACCCAGGAGATGACGAACACGGTGAGTCCTTGGGCCACCGCCCAGCGCACGAAGCTTTTCGCGGGATTGAGATCGAGAATGTAGAATTTATTGATCCAGGGCGGGACGATCAACAACGGCCGTTTCAGGACCGTTCCTGTCGTCGGCGCATATTGGAGGAGTTCGAAGATCTCGTTGCGGAACACCACCTTGCCAGGGGTCGTCGCGACATTGACGCCAAGCTCGAATTTCGAGCCGTCGGTCTGGCGAATCCGCAACTGGCCGTGCCCGGCTTCGATGTCCTCGGCAAGAAGCGTCGCGCCGCGGACGAGATTGTCGCCGCTCGACGTCATGGTCTCGCGCAGCAATTCCGGATTGGTCAGGACGAAATTCGCGGGCGAGAGCGCGCTCGTGATCTGCCGCAGATAGAATTTCGCCTTGGCCTTGGTGGAGGGATCGAGATCGTCGGAGCGCTCGGCCAGATCCTCGGCCCAGGTCGAGCTGATCGCGTGCGCCTGGCGAAGGAAATCGAACAGCGGGCTGTTCTTCCAATCGGCCGAGGCAAACCGCTTATCGCCCTTGGTCACCGGCACGACGGGATCGATTTGAACGCCCTGAAGGCGTTGATAGGTCTGCATCCAAAGCTGCGAGAACGGCCCGGCGATGGCCGCTTGCGCCTCAGCGGCCCTGGCGGGATCACCCATCCAATATTCCGCCACGCGACCGATGGAGGACACGGCCGCCGTGATGCTGTCGGACCCCCCGGTGCTGGCGGCCTCGCCTTCCTCGAAGGGCTTCAGGTAAGCAGCCAAGGCTTTGCCGCTTTGCTCGATGAAACGAGCGGTATTGGTGGCGAGACGCTCGATGTTGGGCGGCGGGATCGGGGCGCCGCCCACGGGGAGAACCCCCATGGGCGCCGCGTTCATCGACGGCGCGGTCATGGACAGACCGTCGAGCGGAATCGCGGTCAAGGGAAACGCCCCAAACGGAGAAGCTTGCGGCTCGGGATTGGCTGGGACCGGATTGGCGGGTGCTGGATTCGCGGCGGGGGCCGCTTCGTCGCTTGGGGCGGAAGACGTCATGTCAAAAACTTTCCCTATGAGAACCGCCCTCGCCAAAGAGCCGCAACTCGATCTATCCGTTAGAATATAGGTGTCCTGATGACGCCATAAAGGCAAGCTAGGTAAAGAGAGGGGTGGGTCCTTTGTCTTGCTGGTTCGCGGAATACGGGTTTAGGGTGACCGCCATGGGCAAAACTTTCATCGCGATCGGCCGCCGTCCCCTGGTCGCCTTGGTCAGGGCCGTGGCTCCGGTCGCGCGGGTGGCCCTTGTGGCTGCGCCCGCTATCCTTCTGGTCGGTCCCTGCTGGGCCCAAACAAAACATAATATCGAGGGAACGCCGCTCGACACGCTCGCGAAATCGCATTTGACCGCCGATGTTCCCGAGGCAAAGGATTTCGTGACATCCGCCCGGCCCGCCGCAAACACCTTGGACTATACGCCGCTGACCGGCTCCGAGCCGGTTCGCCCCAAGCCCCGCGATCCGTCCGGCGTGAAGGCGTTGCAGGCCGAGCTTGAAAGCGCCGGCGCCAAGAACGCGCAAAGGGCGAAGGGATTGCTGCCCGCCAAGCGGGCGGTTTTGACAAAGCGGCAACCGGCGAAAACCGGGGAATGAGGCATCGGCCCGATTTGTTGCCCGGAGCGCGGAAATCGGGCAAAAGGTCAAGGCGTTCCGGCCTTCGGGGTTGTGATTCCTAAATCCGCCGGGCGCTTTCAAAGATCCTCGAATTAAACTGGAACCATGATCATGCTGCCTCCCTTGCGCGCCGGTGTCGCGGGTCTCGGCACCGTCGGAGCTTCGGTTCTCCGCCTCTTGGAGCGTCAGCGCCGGACGCTCGAGCTGCGCACGGGCCGCGCCATTGTCGTGACGGGGGTGAGCGCGCGCTCGCGCGGCCGCGACCGCGGAATCGATCTCTCCAATGCCGAGTGGCATGACGACCCCGTGGCCCTGGCGCGAAGCAGCGACATCGATCTGTTCATCGAATTGATCGGCGGCGCCGACGGGCCTGCGCTCGACTCCACCAAGGTGGCGTTGGAGGCCGGCAAATCCGTCGTCACCGCGAACAAGGCCATGCTGGCCCATCATGGCTTGGCCCTGGCCAAGATCGCCGAGGCCAAGGGGGTCGGCCTTCGCTTCGAGGCCTCGGTGGCCGGCGGCATTCCCATCGTCAAAACATTGCGCGAAGGCCTCGTCGGGAATTCGATCGAGCGCGTCTATGGAATTCTCAACGGCACCTGCAATTACATCCACTCGCGGATGGAGGCTGAAAAGATCTCCTTCGCGGATTGCCTGAGCGCGGCGCAGAAGCTCGGCTATGCCGAGGCCGATCCGACCTTCGACATCGGCGGGTTCGATACCGCGCATAAGCTCGCCATCCTGACGTCGCTCGCCTTCGGCACGGCGGTCGATGCCGAGGCGGTGGCCGTCGAGGGGATCGAATCGATCACGCTCGACGATCTCCAGGCCGCCGATGATCTCGGCTATCGCATCAAGTTGCTCGGCGTCGCGAAGCGCACGCCGTCCGGCATCGAGCAACGGGTCCACCCGACAATGGTGCGGAAATCCTCGGCGATCGCCCAGATCATGGGGGTCACCAACGCGGTCGTGGTCAATGCCGATGCCGTGCGCGAGATGACGCTCGCCGGCCCGGGCGCCGGGGGCGACGCGACGGCCTCCGCCGTGGTCGCTGATATCGCCGATATCGCCAAGGGCGACCGGACCCCAGGATTCGGCCTGCCGGTCGCGTCCTTGGCGCCCTTGGAGCGCGCGCCGCTGCAAGCGCATCAGGGCGGCTATTACATCCGTCTGTCCCTGCACGACCGTCCCGGCGCGGCGGCGGCGGTCGCGATGCGCATGGCGGAAAGCCAGATTTCGCTCGAAAGCATCATTCAGCGCAGCCAGCCCGGCGCCAATGCCGATGCCCCGGTGCCGGTCACGTTCATCACCCATGCCACGCACGAGGACGCTCTGCGCCACGCGGTCGATGCCGTCGTGGCCGATGGCCATATCGCGGCCAAGCCGCAAGTCATCCGCATCGAGCGGGAGTAGGGGCCGCGTCATGACGGCTCGCGCGGTTCTCGGCGTCACCACCTCGTTGAGGGGGCGGCCGTGGATGAGCCGTCTCGATCAGGCCGGCGAGGCGCGGGCGCTTGCGATTGCCCAGCTGACCGGCACGAGCGTCGTGCTGTCGCGCATTCTCGCCGGACGCGGGATCGGCCCCGCGGACGCGGCAAAATATCTCGACCCGTCGCTGCGCGACCTGATGCCCGATCCCGGTGTTCTCGCGGATATGAATCGCGCCGCCGCGCGCATCGCGCGAGCCATCGAGGCGCGCGAGACGGTCGCGATTTTCGGCGATTACGACGTCGATGGCGCCGCCTCGGCGGCCTTGCTGGCGGGCTATCTCGAGGCCTGCGACGTCCCATATCTCATTCATATTCCCGACCGGATCTTCGAGGGCTATGGGCCCAATGTCGAGGCGATCCAGGCGCTCGCGGCGCGTGGCGCCAAGCTGCTGGTGACGGTCGATTGCGGCACCACCAGCCATGCCCCGCTCGAAGAAGCCAAGCGGCTCGGGCTCGACCCCATCGTGCTCGACCATCATCAGGCGCCCGAACATCTGCCCGACGCCATCATCGTCAATCCGAATCGGCTCGACGATCTCTCCGGCCTCGGCCAGCTCTGCGCGGCCGGCGTGGTCTTCATGACGCTCGCCGCCGTGCAACGAAATCTGCGGGCGAGCGGGTTTTTCGCCGCGCGCCCCGAGCCGGATCTTCTGGCGGCGCTCGATCTCGTGGCGCTCGCCACCGTCGCCGATGTCGCGGCGCTGACGGGGCTCAATCGCGCCTTTGTCGTCAAGGGTCTCGCCGTGATGCGCGAGCGCGGACGGCCGGGCCTGCGGGCGCTGTTCGACGTCGCGGGCGCCGATGGCCCGCCCTCGGCCTATCATCTCGGCTATCTCGTCGGGCCGCGAATCAATGCCGGCGGGCGGATCGGCGATGCCGCGCTCGGCGCCAAGCTACTCGGCATCGCGAGCGAGAGCGAAGCCACGGAGATCGCCGCGACCCTCGACCGCTTGAATCGCGAACGCCAAGCGATGGAAGCCGCCACTCTGGAGGAAGCCGAGGCGGAAGCCTTGCGCCAGGTCGGCCTGCAAGGCGAGGGCGCCTCGGTCATCATGGTGGCCGGGCCGGATTGGCATCCCGGCATCGTCGGAATCATCGCGGGGCGCTTGCGCGAAAAATTCGGCCGCCCGGCCTTCGCGCTCGCTTTGGCGAATGGGAGCGCGACAGGCTCCGGGCGCTCGGTCGTCGGGGTCGATCTCGGGCGCAGCGTGCGCGGCGCGGTGGAAGCCGGAATTCTCGTTAAAGGCGGCGGACATGCCATGGCGGCGGGAATCACCGTCGACTCCGCGCGAATCGAGGCGTTTCGCGCCTATCTCGAAACCGATTTGGCGGAGGCCGCCGCGCGGGCCAGAGCCGCCGAAGCCCTTTACGTCGATGCGACGCTCACGGCGGCCGGGGCGACCCCGGCACTGCTCGCGAGCCTCGAGAAGGCCGGTCCCTACGGCGCCGGCAATCCCGAGCCGGTGTTTGTCTTTGCGTCGCACCGGCTCGTCGATGCCGCGCCGGTCGGGGTCAACCACATCCGCTTCAAGATTCAAGCGGGCGACGGCGCCACGCTGGAGGGAATCGCGTTCCGCGCTGGCGGCGAGCCGCTCGGGCAGGGGCTGCTGGCGGGGAAGGGCAGGCCGATGCATTTGGCCGGGACTTTGTCGCTCGACCGCTATGGCGGGCGCGAGCGCGTGAAGCTGCGTCTGCTCGACGCCGCGCTGGCTGGCTAGGGACGGTCTGGGCGCGCCAATGCGGAACTGGGGAAGATGCGAGATGATGCCTTGTCAGCGTCGAAAACCCCCTCTATAGGTCGCTTCACCGCCGCCGGGCTGCTCGCCCCGCCGGTCCGCGCCCATCGTCTAGCGGTCTAGGACGTCGCCCTTTCACGGCGAAAACAGGGGTTCGATTCCCCTTGGGCGCACCAATGATTTCAATGAGTTGCTGGGCCGCTGCCCGACCGATGCCACGGCGGCCGGAATAGTTACGGAAACGAGCCGGCGAGCAATGGCGATAATGATCCAACCTCCTGGTCCGCGAACGCACCTGAACTAAATCGTCGTTGCAGGATTGAGCGGACGCAAAGGTTGCATCGAGGTGAACTGGATGCTTCGCGGCTTACTCGGTGCCGTCTTGCTTATCCTGGCCTGGCAAAAAGGTTCCCATGCGGATTATCAGCACGTTCACCCTCGCGGCGGTCGCCGTTGCTCTTTTGATGTCTCCCATCGCGCATGCGCAGCCTCCCGAGGACGATGATGCCCTTCGGAAGAACTGCGTCGGCGACTATTTCCGCTTTTGCTCGAGCTACATGCCGGGATCGCAAGAGATCCATCAGTGCTTCGCGGCCAAGATCGATCTGTTGACGCCTGGATGTCGCGGCGCGATCCACGATTTTGATCGGCGGAATTCCAGGCATTCGTAGATTCTGGCGGCAACCGATCGCATGAACGACGGACAAAGTCGCTAAACGAGCGGAGCGTGCTCGTTCCGCTCGCGAGGCGAAGTCGTCGAAAAAGAGAGCCGCCGCGACGGTGATCGTCCGCGGATCCTCGAATGATCGAAGCCGCTGATTCGCCTTTCGCCCCTAATCCTGGTGAATCGAGAGGCAAACGGTGGCGGATTCGGCAGTCATATTCCGCCGACGTCGACAGCGCTCGCGGCCGCGCATGGAAGCGGCGAACTGGCGACGCATTGGAGAAAAAGATGGCGCGTCCTCGCGGACATTTGAACGAGCAGAGACGCGCGCCGCTAAGGAACCTCGGAGCCAACAGCCGCTTCGGCCTCAACTCTCGAGATATCTTACGGTCTTCGACATAGGCCCTTTCGGAATCAAATTCTTAGGCCAACGAAAGATTCGGTTCGACGTCTCCGAGCCTAGAAAGCCGTGTCTTCGGCACCCTTGACCGGAAGCGCAACTGTCGCCGGAACGTGACGGGTAATTTCTTCGGCCGCGACATCACGAGCGTCCGTAATCGCCTTGACCGCAAGGCCGACCACCGAGATCGCCGCGAGAAGGAGAATGGCGATATCGAGCCGCGACAGCCCGCTTACGAGGGGTTCGCGAAGGTGGAAGGCCACGCCGACGGAAGCCCAAAAGATCATCAAAATCCGGAACTCGGTCGCGCCGACCCCGATATAGGACATTTGATGGATATGATGGGCGGCGGCGCGAATGTATGTGTACGCTGAAAACAACAGGTAACAGAGCAAAACCGTCAGCGCGGAAACGAGGGACAAGAACGGCGAAAGTCCGAACGCCACGATCACGAGAATTTGCGCGAACAAATCACATGTATGATCGACGAGAAACCCAAATCGCGGGCGTTCTTCGTTCCGGAAACGCGCGAGTGACCCGTCAAGCGAGTCACCAAACCAATTGAGGAGGACGCCGATAACGACAAGTGGCAGCCACAGGGCGGTCCAATTGCATCCGATCAGGCCGATGGCCGCCACGAAAGAACCGACCAAGCCCACGGCAGTCAGATGTAACGACGTCACATTAGACGGAATTCTCGGAAGGATCCATCTAATGACATTCTGCTCGGATTGAGCCAAAAAGCTGCGATTGTGACGATTCGGGCCGTTGCTCAAAACCACGCCTCACGTTCCAGCTGAATATCGTAGCTTTTGCTACCGTGCCCGCGACAACGCGTCAATCGCAAATCCCAAAAAGGAACACATGATTTCGCGGCCATGACGTTTTTGACACGGACGAATACAGTCGATTGTAATAATTGATGTACGGCGTCTATTTCCCCCAATCGAATGTCTTTTTTTCTAGAGCTTGGCAGTATTTTATACTTGACCGGTTTATCGTGACCCCGAGGAGGGGACCGCCATGCGGCAGGACGTCGACTTGCTCAGAGTGATTCTCATCAGCCTCGAGGCCGCGGAACGCTCCCCGCCGGAGCCGATTTTCGTCGGCCTGCGCGAACTCGCGGCGAGTTTTGCGACGAGTCCCTTGGATATCCTGAATCACCTGGAGTATTTGGCGCAATCGGAGCTCATCGAGGGGCCCGGCGTCTATCTCGAGGAAGAGTTTCTGTTCAGGAAGTTGACGAGGAAAGGCCGCGTTCTCGTCGATGCGATCCGGGATTTGGATGACTGGACGAAGGTCAAGTCGAGCTACTTGCCAGATGCGAAATGACCATCAGCGTGGGACGGATTCGCGATTTGGTTCCGGACGGCAGGACGTCGAGTCCTTGATGCATCTGAGGTCTCGGCTGACGTGATTTGCCTCGCGCACGGCGCGCTCGGATTCGCTCGCAAGGCAAGCGCGGTAACGAAAGACGGATGCGATATAGGCCTCGACCGCGCTGTCGCAAGCCGAATTTGCATGGAGGTTTTTTCGCAGCGTATCGATGCAGTCGGGCGGATAGGGCGGTGGGCAATAGCCCCAGTTCCAGCGGTCCTCGTGCGCCCGCGCGCCATGACAGTTGGTTAGGAGCCAGACAAGGACCCAAAACCCCGGTGCCAGAATAGAAGGAGAAGGGCGTTGCGCGCTGGTCTCCCCATGGAGGAACAATTTTGACTTATCCTCCTTCATGAAGCGATCTAGCCTTGTTTTACGGTCCGAATTGGCGAGCTTGGTCTTTCGGTCGATGGGACGGCGATCCGGTACGACACGCCTTGGCGCGATACCCCATGAGGTTCTCGTTTGAGATTTATGAATCGCTGGATATCACCATTCGAAGGCCATGTAGATGGATTCGACGACGGTTTGCATGGATGGATATGGCATCGCGGGCGCCCTAATTTCCGTGTCACCGTGGATATTTTCGCAAAAGGCGTTTTCCTTGGCCAAACAACGACGGGGCTCTTCCGGCAAGATTTGAAGGCCCTCGGCATCGGCGATGGGTATCACGGGTTCCAGACCCAATTGCCGCGCGACACCGGTCGCGTGGCATTGAGCGACATATCCGTTCGTCCGGCGCAAGCCCATTATGCGCAGCGCGCGGATCGCCCCGGAATTCTCGGAGAGCGTGCGTGGTTCGATCGCTTGCCGGACCCGATCACGAGCATTCGCGATTTCTTCGGCCCCTTTCTGCGGCATATCGAAGGCCTGGCAAACCGCGAAGCGGAGAGCGAGGCCAAAGCGATTGCGCCCGGCGGCGACCCCGCGGCGGTCAATCGCATATTCGAGCGCCTGTTTGCCACGCAAGGAGATTGGAACAAGCCGCTCTCGCGTTTCACCGCGCACGTGGCCCACAAGTTCGGCCGGTTTCCCTCCGGCGGATGGACGGATCCCCGGTATCAAGCTTTTGCCGCTTGGCTCATGGGTCCGTATGCCCGGATGAAATGGCCCGCGCGGCTTCCTCTTTCGCTGTCCGAAATCGCTTATTGGACGGCGGACATCGGAAACGGGAATAGCCCGCGAAACATGCCGTTAAGGGGCCTTCCGCAAATGGTCCCGCCCTCGGAGCGCGGCGGGTGGCAGTCGCGGTCCGGCGTCTATGAATGGGCCGTGGAACAGACCCGGCGGCTTTGGATGGAGGATTGGCTTGCTGGCGAGAGCGCGATCCCGTTTCTTCGCGACCATGGCCGGCGCTGGGGCGGGCAGTCTTTTCCGCTGTCCCGATTCATGGAGGAATTCCGGAAGCGCAACATGTTGTTGGCTCGCTTGCCCGCGCGCAATGCCTCGGACCGGCAGCTGATCTACGCCTTGATCATGCTCTATGCGCTGCGCGCCCCGCATCTTCTTGTTTACGTTCCGCCGCGCTGGCTTCGCGCGATGGTCGCCGACGGGGATCCGCAAAGTCCTTTTCAGACCTGCCTCAAATATCTGTTTCCAGAGCGGAACGGTCTCGAGACGGCGGCTTTTTCCGCGCATCTGAAAACGATGGGCTTCGATCTGCGCACCCAATCCTGGGCTCCAATTCGCTATCGCGGCCATCGCTTGGGGCATGTCGCAAGCGCGACGGAGCCCTTTCAATACGACATTCAACTCATTGGGCCATTCCGGCGGACCCTGGGACTTGCCGAGACCTGCCGACGTCTCGCGGCGATCCTCCAACATTCAGATTTGACAATCAATTTCGTCGATTACGATTTGGGCAATGCGAGCAAGGCCCACGAAACCACCTTCCCGCTCGGCGCGCCCGCGGCCGCGCGCATCAATATTTTGCAGCTCAATCTCGACGAAATCCCTGAAGCGATGGCGTTTCTGCCCGACGTGTTTTCGCGCGCCTATAATATCGCGTTTCCGTTCTGGGAGCTCAGCGCGCTGTCTGCGTGCCATCGCCTCGGCCTCGATTTGGTCGACGAAATTTGGGCGGCCTCGACATTTCTCGAGGACGTGTTTCGGGCGGGCGCGGACAAAGCGGGTCTGACCGGCAAAACGGTCACGCCGATCGGAATGTGCGTCAATCCGTCTCCGGCTGAAACGGGACGGTCGGAGGGGCGCGATGTCCTATCTAGATATGGCGTGCGCGCGGAGGAGTTCGTTTTCTTGACGACGTCCGATGCCCTATCTTGGGTCCAACGCAAGAATGTCCTTGGCGCGGTTCAAGCTTTTTTGAACGCGTTCCCAAACGGCAAGCCGGTCCGGCTCGTTGTGAAGACCCACAACCTCGAACATATCGTGTCGGGCGAGGGCAGGGAGGTCTGGGGCCGCATCGTCCGATATAGCGCCGACGACCCCAGGATCATCGTCATCAACGAAACATTCGACGAGGCGACGCAACAGGCCCTGCTTCTTGGCGCGGATTGCCTGGTCTCGCTTCATCGCGCCGAAGGGCTCGGATTGGATATGATGGAAGCGCTTCGATGGGGCATCCCCGTTGTCGCAACGGCTTATTCGGGAAATATGGACGCGTGCACGCCACGAAACAGCTGGCTGGTGGGCTACGATCTCGTCCCCGTGCGCCCGGACCAATATGTCTACGTCGAGCCGGGACAGGTCTGGGCCCAACCTCGCCTCGACGAAGCAAGCGGCCTTTTGCGCCGCGTCTATGCCGAAGGGGGAGAGCGGCAAGCTCGCGCTCACGCGGGCACGAACGACATGATCGCGCGATTTGGCCTCGAACCCGTGGCCAAGAGTGCCCATGCGCGGCTTGCGGTTCTTCTTGAGGCGGTTGGACGCGACGGCCAGATGGAACTAACGTCAAACAGCCCTCCACATTCGCCCGCTGCCGGGAAGTGAAAGTTCGTCCTTGAGACTGCTGCTCGACCTTCAAGCCATGCAAAGCGAAAGCGGGGATGCCGAGGC